>CAYNXG010000095.1:0-6763 GCA_964401095.1 uncultured Bacteroides sp. | reverse complement strand
TAAAATAACATAATCCTCGAGAATGAGGCGAAATCTTAAATGAAAGTGCCGTGACTTGCCGCGATAATTTTCTTGAAAGATTGTTAGTTTTAACCAAAAAAACACTACCTTTGTGCTAATTTTGGCATATCAACATTATTGTGTCGGATATAGTGCATGATGAAAAAGAGAATAATCGATTTACTTAATAACAGCATCCTTGCCTCTAAATTCATGGCAGCCCCGAGCCCCGCATGGCTTGTACTGGGCGTGGATCTGCTGATTGTTGCTGTCAGCTGTCTCATTACTTATATTTTCAGCCCCACAGCGTCGCTCTCGGGCCCCGAATGGATGTGCACGCCCTTTGCCCAAGGTCTGATTGCCTTCTGTGTATATGCCATGATGATGCCGGTGGTGCACACATATAAATATATCGTGCGCCTGTCGGTGGTGGAGGACATGTATCGCGTAGTGGCGCTGGTGTCGCTGGCGTCGGCCACCCTACTGGTATTGGCCGCGGCAACATGGTTCTCAATGGGCTTCGCCTATTTCGGTATATGGAACATATTTGTCCTGGCCCTGCTGATATCCACATTGATGATGTTCTGCCGCCTGGCTATCAAGTATCTCTACCGCCAGCTGGCATCGTCGCGCCTCAAGAGCCGGCGTGTCATCGCCCTGGGCTCTAACATCAACTCGTTCTCGTTTGTCACCGCCGTAAACAGCGATCCTACAATCGGCTTTAAGGTAGTGGGCATGCTCACGCTGTCGTCAGGTGTCAACGCGCAGTCGATCAACGGCATCCCCGTGTATGATTTCTCTGACGAGACCATCGACGAGATATTCTCGTCGCATAACTGCACCGATCTGATATTTCCGTCGTCGCAGCTCAAATTCATGCGTAACGGCATGGCCGACGTGTTCCTCAAGAAACAGATTCACCTCTATATGTTCGACCAGGTCAAGGAGGTCGACCCCAAGACGGGACTCGAGACCCACGGCGCCGGACGTGTGCGCAGTATCAATATCGAGGACCTGCTGGGCCGCGACGTCATACAGCCCGATACTACGGAGGTGGAGAACTCGCTGCGCGGACAGGTGGTGCTCATCACCGGCGCCGCCGGCTCCATCGGCTCGGAAATCGTGAACCAGGTGGCCTCCATGAAGGCCGCGGAGATTGTGCTCCTCGACCAGGCCGAGACCCCCATGCACGAGTTGCAGCTGCACATGGAATCGGCTCATCCCGATGTCAAGATACACCTTTTCATAGGCGACGTTTCCAATGCGTCGCGCATGGAGCAGGCATTCAAGCGCTATCACCCGCGCTATGTGTTCCATGCCGCCGCCTACAAGCATGTGCCCATGATGGAGCGCAATCCGTCGGAGGCCATCCTCACCAACGTGTTCGGCACAAAGAACCTCGCCGACCTCGCCGTGAAGTACGATGTGGAGAAATTCGTGATGATTTCCACCGACAAGGCCGTAAATCCCACCAACATCATGGGCGCGTCAAAGCGTATAGCCGAGATTTACGTGCAGAGCCTGTTCTATCACATGCGTCGCCGCAGCGACCGCCGCTTCACACAGTTCATCACCACGCGATTCGGCAACGTGCTCGGCTCCAACGGCTCGGTAATTCCCCTGTTCCGCAAGCAGATAGAGCAGGGCGGCCCCGTCACCGTCACCCACCGCGAGATTATACGCTATTTCATGACTATCCCCGAGGCTTGCTCGCTGGTGCTCCAGGCAGGCACGATGGGACAGGGCGGCGAGATATTTGTCTTCGACATGGGTCAGCCTGTGAAGATCTACGACCTGGCCACGCGCATGATATCGCTCACGGGTCTGCGTCCGGGCATCGACATAGAGATTGTGGAGACCGGCCTGCGTCCCGGCGAGAAGCTCTATGAAGAGCTGCTCAACGACAAGGAGATGACCATGTCCACACGCCATAACAAGATTATGGTGGCCAAGGTGCGCGTTTACGACTACAGCGAGGTGCTTCAGCATCTCGACACACTGCGCACGTTCACCGATCAGGGCGAATACCACGACATCGTGGCCGAGATGAAGCGCCTGGTGCCCGAGTACATTTCCAAAAACTCGCGCTGGGAATCGGTTGACAAGGAAATCGACAAGAGCGAGGTGATAACCGAGATATCGCGCTGAGACTCTCCGCAGGCTGCTGTAAAAAACATACCTTTATAAAGAATTGAAACAATGACTAAAAGATATATCAAGACTCTGGCCGTGCTGCTGATGCTCATCGCAGGAGCGGGGCGCGCCATGGCCGCCAATCCCCTGGAAGCGCTCGGCGGCATCGTGTCGTCGCTTACCTCGACCGACAAGTTCGAGGTGTCGGACCTGTGCGGAACGTGGAGCTATCAGTCGCCGGCTGTAAGCTTCGAGTCGGACCAGGCTCTCGGCAAGATCGGCGGTACTGCCGCGTCGGTGGCCATCGAGGACAAGCTGAAGCCTTATTACGAACGTCTCGGCATCACATCCATGACGATAGCCGTGGATGCCAACGCCGGCTTCAAAATCAAGCTGAAGCGCATAACCCTCTCGGGCACGGTGGAAAAGGACGGCGACAACGGCAACCTGGTATTCAACTTCAACGGCCTCGGCAAGATGAAGTCGTTCAAGCTGGCGGCCCGTGCGCGCAAAAGCGCCACCAATGTGCTTTCGCTCACATTTGACATATCGAAGCTGGTGGCCATCGCCGACAAGGTGGCATCGGTGGCCAACATAGCCACAATCAAGACTGCCGTGGGGCTGCTTAAGTCGTATGACGGCATATATGCCGGCGCCAAGCTGAAGAAGACTTCCGACAAGGCCGACACCGGCGCAGCATCGGATACGAAAGAAAACGCCATTGACAAGAATAGCGCGGCCGAGGCCCTGAAGGGTATCATTAACTCCCGCCGGAAATAACGATGTTCCGGTCGGTGAGGGGTTTCGACGCCTCGATGAAATACAGGCTGAAAAGGATAAGATATCGCTACGGACGTTTTATCCATCATTTCAGCAACGCCATCCGCATCGGCGGCACCACGGTGAATGTATTGGCCGTGGTGGCGTCGATGCTGTGTCTGGTGACGCTTGTTATTCTCATCGGCTACGAGCATACTCCCGGCGACCTCGTGATGCTGCGGCGCGTGCTGCGCGGCTGTCAGATTACGTTTATAGTGCAGGTGCTGTATAATTCGGTGCTGCGCTTCCGCGCCACGATGCGCGACAGCAATGTGGTGAAATGGATAACTGACATGGCCGTCCTGGTTACGTTGTTTCCGCTGCTCTATCCCCGTCCCGACGCCCCCTGGTTTCCGTTTCTCGGCAATCTGATTTACAGCTATAAATTCATTTATATAGTGCTGGGCAGCTATGCCACGGTGGAATGTTGCCGGGCAATAATGCAGCTGTCGGCGCTGCGCACCAATCCCTCGCTGCTGCTCTCGGGCAGCTTCCTGTTTTTCATTATCATCGGCTCCTTTGTGCTGATGCTGCCAAATTGTACGACAGGGCCGCTGACCTATATCGACTCCCTGTTCCTGGCCACGTCGACGGTGTGCATAACCGGTCTGACCCCCGTGGATGTGTCGGCCACGTTCACGCCCACCGGCCTGGCCGTGCTGGGCGTGCTCATACAGATAGGCGGCATAGGCGTGTTGACGTTCACCAGTTTCTTCGCCATCTTTTTCAGTGGCACCACCTCGGTCTACAATCAGCTGATGATACGCGACATGGTGTACTCCAAGACCATGAACGCGCTGATTCCCACGCTGCTCTATATCATAGGCTTCACACTGACCATCGAGGCCATAGGTGCCCTGTCGGTGTATTTTACCATTCCCGACTCGCTGGGACTGCCGGAATCCGACAAGATAATCTTTGCGGCGTTCCACTCGCTGTCCTCGTTCTGCAATGCCGGTTTTTCCTGCCTTCCCGAGGGTATGGCCAATCCGGCGCTGATGACGCCCGGCCAGGGGCTCTACCTCGTGACATCGGTGCTGATTCTTGCCGGCGCTATCGGTTTTCCCATCCTTGTCAACTTCAAGGACAGCCTGATTGAATATGGCAAGGCGCTGCTGTGCCGGCTGCGCGGGCGCCGCGCCAATATGCCGCTGCATCTCTATGACCTCAATACCAAGCTGGTGCTGTCCACGACGTTTATAGTCCTCGGCGCAGGCACTCTGCTGTTCTTTATCCTCGAGTATGACAACACGCTTGCCGGCATGACGCTGTGGCAGAAAATATCGCAGTCGCTGTTCAACTCGCTGATACCGCGCAGCGCGGGCTTCGCGTCCGTGAATCCGTCGGATTTCCTGCCGCTGACATATCTTCTCATTATCGCGCAGATGTGGATCGGAGGCGCGTCGCAGTCGCTCGGCGGCGGCATAAAGGTCAATACCGTTGCGGCGATATTCCTGAATGTCAGGTCGGTGCTGGGCGGCCGCTCGCGGGCATGGGCCTATCATCGCAGCCTGTCGGTAGGGTCGGTCAAGCGTGCCAATACGGTGCTTGCCCTTGCCATCGCGGCCTTCCTGGTGTTCCTCTCCATTATCGTGGGCCTCGAGCCGGATATGTCACTTAAAGACACGGTGTTCGAGGTCACCTCGGCCATGTTTACCGTCGGCTCGTCGCTGGGCGTCACCCCGGAATTGTGCGATATGTCCAAGATAACCCTGTGCGTGGCCATGTTCACGGGCCGCGTGGGCATAATATCCATCCTTTCAGGCTTCTTCAGCCATGAACGCGACATGTCGTACCATCTGCCCGAAGAAAATATAATCATCAACTAATCTCCCGAATATGAAGTATCTTGTTATCGGCCTCGGCATATATGGCGCCAACCTGGCGCGCGACCTCATAGCGCAGGGTCATGAAGTTATAGGCGCCGATTCGTCGCGCACCACCATCGACGCCATCAAGGACTATATAACCACGGCGTATGTTATCGATTCCACCGAGGAGTCGGCCCTGGGAGTGCTGCCGCTCCGCAATGTCGATGTGGTAATCGTTGCCATCGGCGAGAATTTCGGCGCGTCGGTCAAGACTGTGGCCCTGCTGAAAAAATCGGGAGTAAAGAAAATATTTGCCCGCGCCATTGACGAGCTGCACGAATCGATTCTCGAGAGCTTCGATGTCGACCGCATACTGCGGCCCGAGCAGCGTGCCGCGCTCGACCTTACCCACGAGATGGCGCTCGGGGCCGATGTGGAGTCTCTTGCCGTTACCGAGGACTGTTACATATTGAAATTCAAGGCTCCCGACTATCTTGTGGGCATGAAATACGACGAGCTTGACCTTGACAGACAGTACGGGCTTAAAATAGTGGCTGTGACCCGTCTGCAGAAAAAGACCAACGTCCTCCACGTGTCACACATGATTCCCGAGGTGTTCGACCATACCGCGCCCGACGCCCGCGTGGAATCCGGCGACGTCCTCGCCGTCTTCGGCCCGCTAAAAGGCTACAGGTCAATGTACCGCCGCATGGAATAAGCTGCGCCGAAGAAGCGCACACGTAGGTGTAGATTATATAGGGAGACTTTAGGGTGTCAGACTGTTTATATTTGTTAAATATTATAGCCTCTATACCCTAAATTACTTCTTAATATGTTAACTTTGCATGGAGTAATATACCAAGAGAAATGGAAGAGTACGAGAACAAGGTAATAGGGGAACTCATCCTTTATATTCTGGGCAAGGGCACTCCGCTTACGCAATATTATGTATACAAGATACTTTACTTTGCGGAGCGTAAGCATCTTGCCAAGTGGGGTGTGGGTATTTTGCCGGGAGAATTCCATGCCTGGGAATGTGGGCCTGTTCCTAAAAAGATTTATGGCGGTATAAAGAATTTTGCCGATGGAACACGCCCCATTGATTTCGTGCTGCGACAAATCATACGACGAGCTGACAAGGATCTTGGAGATTATCTGATTCCTCTCAGGAAGCCCGATATGGATTATATCTCCGAGTCTGAAGTAGAGGCTATCGACGCATCCTATAATGAAAACGTCAATCTGTCCTTTAAGAAACTTATGGAAAAAAGCCATGATTCCGCCTGGGCCAAAGCCTGGGCCAAAGGGACCGATGAAGTTATGTCGAGCGTGGATATAGCCAAGGCCGAGGGCGTAAGTGAAGATATGCTTGATTATATAGCCGAGACAGAAGCTGTTAGAATCGCTCTTGAACGATAATAAGCCCGAATGAACGCGCAAGATTTGAACAGAGGCGATGTCGTAAGCGTCTGTCTTGGTATTTATGACGGCATACATCCCAAGGACGGTTTTGTGAATCGTCGCAAATACTTTGTTGTTCTCGGAATCTGCAAAGGTTATGCCCTGCTTGGAGGCATAGTTTTCAACACATCCGTCAACAGACATCTTACCAAAGAACTCCAATCCTGTCATATTCCCGTATCTTGTCGTAAATATCCCTTTCTTGAACATGACTCGTTCTTTGATTGCAGCAAACTTATAAAGCCAAGATTCAGCACGATGGAAACGGCGCAACTGATTGGCGCAATTGACGATTCTGATTTTACGAATATTGTGGCGACTCTGCGCACATGTTCGCGAGTACGCAAAATAGAGCTGGAAATGTTCGGACTCTAACCCATAGTTTCACCTAAAGTAAATTTACAATACTTTTAGTGAAGGGCGGGTATATGATAAAGCGTTGAAAAACAATTTTTAAGTGATTGTTTTTCAACGCTTTGTGTTGGTGTCGGGGTGACAGGATTCGAACCTGCGACCACCTGGTCCCAAACCAGGTGCGC
>CAYNXG010000094.1:0-6829 GCA_964401095.1 uncultured Bacteroides sp. | reverse complement strand
GATGCGGTCGAGTGTGAGCTGGTCGCGGGTCTTGATACGGCACAGGTTAAGACATGCGTTGTGCATCGACTGATATACGTATGTGCCTTCGCCCGTCTTCTCGCGCTGCATCAGTGCGGCGAGCAGGCCGATGAGCAGGTGCATGCCGGTGTTGGAGTCACCGAGGGCCGCGCCGCTCTGGGTAGGCACGTTATATTCGCCTTCCCACCAGCCGGTGGTGGAGGCTGCGCCTGCGGTGACCTGTGCGATAGGCTCGTAGGCTTTCAGATCCTTGAATTTTGACGATTCGGGGAAACCTTTGATTGTACCGTAGATACATCTCGGGTTGAGTTGATGTACTGCTTCCCAGCTGAATCCGAGCTTGTCCATTGCGCCCGGGTGGAGGTTCTCTACGAAGATATCGGCTTCCTTGATGAGTTTTGTGAGGATGGCCTTGCCGTCGTCGGTCTTCGCATCCAGGGCGAGAGATTTTTTATCGGAGTTAAGCTGCAGGAAGTAGTAGCTGGGACAATCAGGGTCGAACTGAAGCTCCTTACGTGTGGCGTCGCCTACACCGGGCCGTTCGATTTTGATTACTTCGGCGCCAAGCCATGCAAGCATTTGTGTACAAGAAGGGCCCGACTGCACTTCGGTGAAGTCGACCACCTTAATGCCTTGAAGAGGTGCGTAGTTCATAATAAATGTGTTTTTGGGTAGTTATGTGTGTTTATGTAAGTTTTAATGCTTTTGGTGATAGCACTCTGTGGTATCCGTCGCATTTTATCATACAACGCTCTGTGGATTAAAAAAGTTCTTGCCGGCCGGCTGTAAGTGGAGAACTAAAATTCATGTACGGCGCTTTTTTCCCGTCGTGAGCGGTGCCCGGCGCGGCCTTTTGGCGCACGGGACGGCAAATGACGGGAAAGTGAAAAAATTAAATGAAAAAAGAGCCGAAAATTTGCGCATTTCAGAAAAAAATCGTTACTTTGCACCCTGTTTTGTGGCTCATCCTTGAAAGTCCTTCAGAAAGATGCACTGTGGGGCGATATGAGACCTGCGATTGGCGCCACCGACATATTTGTTATTTAAAGTACAAAAGATAAACCGTTAAAGCCATGTCAAAAATTTGTCAGATTACAGGCAAAAAAGCGATGGTGGGCAACAATGTATCTCACTCCAAGCGTCGCACCAAACGCAAATTCAATGTAAACCTCTTCAACAAGAAGTTCTACTGGGTTGAACAGGGCATCTGGATTTCTCTTACAATTTCGGCTGCCGGCCTCCGCACCATCAACAAGCTCGGTCTTAACGCCGCCATGCTGCAGGCCGCCGAGAAGGGATACCTCAAAGACAGTGATATTAAATTTTTAGGATTCTAACCAACTATGGCAAAGAAAGCTAAAGGCAATCGTGTGCAGGTCATCCTCGAATGCACCGAACATAAGGCAAGCGGCATGCCCGGTACTTCGCGTTACATCACTACCAAAAACCGCAAAAATACTACAGAACGTCTCGAACTTAAGAAATACAACCCCATCCTTAAGCGAGTAACCGTACATAAAGAAATCAAATAATCCCATCCTGAGATATGGCAAAGAAAACCGTTGCATCACTTCAGAAGGGCGAAGGCCGCACCTACTCCAAAGTCATAAAGATGGTGAAGTCGCCCAAGACCGGAGCCTACGTTTTTAAAGAAGAAATGGTTCCCAACGACGCTGTGAAGGACGCTCTCAAATAAGCCGTCGTCGATACGAACATTTAAAATACCATACATTGCCCGCACCCGTGTCAACGAGTGTCGGGCTTTGACTTTTTACATACCGGCACGCGTCAGCCGCATGGCGCATGTGCCATTCAACTGTCGATTATAGCATGTGGAATAACTGTCAGCCTGTGAAAGTGACATTCGGCACAGGCGTTTTGGAATCTCTCGGAAATGAAATTGACGCGCTCGGCGTGTCGCGCGGTCTGCTGGTCACCTCACCTTCGTTTGTAAAACGGGGCGTGGACGGGCGCGTGCGCGCACTGGCCGGCGGACGTATCGCGGCTGTGTACAGCGGCGTGTCTCCCAACCCCGAGGCGTCGCAGTGCGACGAATGCGTGGAACTCATACGGCGCCATGACTGCGACTTCGTGGTGGCTGTAGGCGGCGGCAGTGTGCTCGACTGCGCTAAAGCCGCGTCGGTGCTTTGCTTCGGCGACAAGCCCTCGGCGGCTTATGTGGCCACCGGCGACCCTTTGCCCGCAAAGCATCTGCCCGTGATAGCCGTGCCCGCCACGGCCGGCACCGGCAGCGAGGTCACCTCCGTAGCCGTGCTGTCTGACCACTCACGTGGCGTCAAGGCTCCCCTGGCCGCGCCGGCGCTCTATCCCGCGGCCGCGCTGGTTGATCCCGAGCTTACGTTTACCGCTCCCGCGCCGCTGGTGGCCGCATCGGGGCTCGACGCGCTTTCGCATGCCGTTGAGGCATACTGGGGCAGGGGGCACAATCCCGTGTGCGACGCGCTGGCAGTTCAGGCGGCATCCATGGTGCTTAAATATCTGCCCGCTGCATTTGCCGGCGACAACGGCGCGCGCGTGAAGATGTCTGAGGCGGCTCTTACAGCGGGTCTGGCATTCAATATACCCAAGACATCGTCGGCGCATGCATGTTCGTATCCGCTCACAAACATCCTGGGAATACCCCACGGCGAGGCATGCGCGCTCACCCTCACATGGTTCATGCGCTTCAATGCCGTCCGTGGCGACGCCCGTACATCAATGCTTGCCGCAAGGCTCGGCTATGAGAGCGCAGAGGCGCTCGCCGATGCCGTTGACGGCCTGAAGCGCTCGATGGGCATGGCATGCGGCCTTGCATCCTATGGCCTTTCCGACGAGGATATCAGCCGCCTGGCCAAGGCAAGCTGTCACCCCAATCTGCGCAACAATCCCGTCGATGTGTCGATGGACGACCTTATGGAGCTATATCGTAGTCTTGCCGCAGTTAACTGATGGTCATATAGTTGTGAGGCGTATCATAAAGTTGATATCATGATTTTTGTGAACGGGCCTAAACCTTTATGGCGTTTATGAATCTAATTATAAAAATTAAGCTTATGAACAGATTCCTTAAAACCGCCGCTGTATTTTCGCTTTGTATTGCTCTTGCGGTGCCTGTAGCCGATAGCCGTGGCCGCATTGACCGCAGCGAATCGCCCTCGCGCACCCATCAGCCTCAGTCGCGTCCCGGTAATAACGGACATAACCGCCCCGGGCATAACAGCAACCGTCCCGGCAATAATAACAACCGTCCCGACCATAACCGCCCGGGTCATAACAGCAACCGCCCCGGCAACAATAATAATCGCCCCGACCATAACCGCCCGGGTCATAACAGCAACCGTCCCGGCAACAATCATAACCGACCCGACCATAACCGCCCCGGTGGCAATCATCACCACCATCGCCCCGGCAATCCCGGTGGAGCTCTTGGCGGCGGACGTCCCGATTATCGTCCCGGTCATCACCACCACGACAATCGCCACCATCATGGCCCGATGCGTCCCAATCTGCCCCCGCACCACCACTGGCATTGCCCGCCTCCTCCTCCCCACTGGCGTCCTTCGCCCCATTGGCGCCCGTTCCGGTCGATTCTCGGCATAACCTTCGGCACTGCGCTCAATATCTCGGTGAACGCTCTGATTCAAAACGGATATGTAGTGAACTCGTATGGTCAGAATACCATATATGTGTCGAATGCGTCGATGCTCAATCTCATGTGGCCCGATGCCGTGCTCTATTACAATAACGCCGGCGGCCTTTGCGGCTCGAGATTCATATATTCGTCGGGCTTCTATGACATGAACCGCTACAACATGGCCTACGCCTCGCTGGTTAACGGGTACGGCGCTCCCGTCAGCGTTCAGAACACGTCATTAGGTGTCGAAGCCACATGGTGGGGCACCGGAAATCAGTTTATCCGCCTCGCTTTCGAGCCCGAATACACCGATGACGGTTCGCTGAGATACTTCACAACCCTGTCGTTCGGCAACTGATTGTTATTTAAAAAGAATTTAAATTAGGCCATGTAGCGCTTTCCGCTACTTTGCATACAGAAATCACTGAAAATTGGCTGTTCCACGAAATTACGCCTGAAAAGCGTATTTTCGTGGAACTTTAAATTTATAAAGCTAAACCATACATTTAATGTAATTTATGTATAGCAAGTTAAACAACTAATAAAACCCACTTTACAGCTTTTGGTGTAAGTCACTGAATATTATAGCTTTGCATTAATATTGAGATTTGCAATAATTTTCAGACTTTATTTTTAAAAATGTTTTTGTGAAATTTGTATTCCCAAAACCGCATTATCTCAACTCTACACCTTCAGCTCAATGCAATCTACAGAACAAAAACAGTGGGAAGCGTGTCTGCAATTCATCGCGGACAACATTTCCTCACAACAATTCAATGCCTGGTTCGGCTCTATCACTTATGTCAGTTTTGCCAATGGCGAGCTGCGCATAAGCGTGCCGTCGTCGATTTTCGTTGAGCAGTTTGAAGAACGCTACCTGTCACTTTTCGAGGCCGCGATAAAGAAGGTGTACGGCCCCGGTGTGGTGCTCATCTATTGTTATAATGTTGTAGGCGGTCAGCCCGAATCGGCTGTGAATGTGCGCTCGTCAGAACAGTCGTCGACTATCGTCAACGACACCAAGGCCGCGCCCGCCAATCCCTTCATCGACCGGCAGCCCAAGACGTTCTCGTCGCAGCTGAATCCCAAGTACAACTTCGAGAACTACTGCACCGGCTCGAGCAACTGCATCGCCCGCACCATCGCCGAGTCGATTGCCAACGACCCCACGAACAAGACATTCAACCCCCTGTTTGTGTTCGGTCCTACCGGCGTGGGCAAGACCCACCTTATCCAGGCCGTGGGCATACGTATCAAGGAACACAATCCCGAGGCCCGCGTGCTGTATATCACCGCAAGACTTTTCCAAAGCCAGTATACAGCCGCCAACCACAAGGGACAGATCAATAACTTCTTCCACTTCTACCAGTCGGTGGATACGCTGATTATCGACGATGTGCAGGATCTGGCCGGCAAGCCCGAGACACAGAACACGTTCTTCCACATCTTCAATCAGCTCCATCAGAACAACCGCCAGATAATCCTGTCGAGCGATTGCGCTCCGTCGGAAATGGACGGCTTCGAGGCTCGCCTGCTCAACCGCTTCAAGTGGGGCGCGTCGGCCGCGCTCGACAAGCCCGACATTGAACTGCGCCGCAGCGTGCTGGTGAAGAAAGCCGAGCAGGACGGTCTCGACCTTCCCGCGGAGGTGATAGACTATGTGGCTGAAAATGTCACCGAGTCCATCCGTGAGCTCGAGGGCGTGGTGGTGTCTCTCGTAGCACACGCCACCGTGCTCAACTGCGACATCACCCTCGACCTGGCCCGCAGCGTGGTGGCCAACGCCATCCGCATCCGCCGCTCGCAGATCAATTTCGAGATGGTGACACAGGCCGTGGCCACCTATTATAATATAGAGCCCGACCTGCTCTTCACCAAGAGCCGCAAGCGCGAGATTTCCGACGCGCGTCAGATGGTGATGTATCTGTCGAAAAAACTCGTGGGCATGTCGCTGAAAAACATCGGCACCAAACTGGGCCGCACACATGCAACCGTGATATACGCCTGCCGCAACATCGACGAACGCCTCCCGATCGACAAGGAACTGAGGGCTTCGCTCGACGCTATCCGTGCCCTCATTGAAGGCCGGTGAACCGGGGAAACCCCGCATGAGGCCTGTATTTTTGGCATATTTCCAAAAATATAGTGTAAAACATGCAAAATATGTCGTATAACATATAAAAAAATTTGGATACCCGGTAAAAAAGCCCGAACTTTGCAGTGCAAACCTAAAAACAATCTTTTTTACCTTAGAAATTGTACCTATTGGAAACCCATAAAAAGAGCCCCTGTGAAGGAGGCTCTTTTTATCGTTACAGGGGGTACCCCGGCGAGGCTTGCCGGCAGGTGTGAAAAATATCTGCGGCGCCGTGCCCGTACTCTGATAAAAAATCGTATCTTTGCAGAAATTACACCAACATTCTATAATTATGGCAACCAAACCGTTCAAATACCAGCCCATGTTTCCCCTCGGGCCCGACACAACGGAGTATTACCACCTTACCTCCGATTATGTGAAGGTCGAGAACTGGGGAGGACACGAATTCCTCGTCATTGACCCCGAAGCGCTCACGGTGCTCGCACGCCAGTGCACACACGACAACGCCTTCATGCTCCGCCGCGAGCACAACGCCATGGTGGCTAAAATCCTTTCCGACCCCGAAGCTTCCGAGAACGACAAGTTCGTGGCTCTCACCATGCTGCGCAATGCCGAGGTAGCCGCCAAGGGTCAGCTGCCTTTCTGTCAGGACACCGGCACCGCTATCGTCCACGGCGAAAAGGGCCAGTGTGTATATACCGGCTGTGACGACGCCGAATACCTCTCGAAGGGCGTATATCTCACATATACCACCGACAATCTGCGCTATTCGCAGAATGCCCCCCTCACCATGTATGAGGAGGTGAATACCGGCTGCAACTTGCCCGCGCAGGTCGATATCCACGCCGGCGAAGGCAACGAATATCACTTCCTGTTCGTGGCCAAGGGCGGCGGTTCGGCCAACAAGACATATCTCTATCAGGAGACAAAGGCCCTGCTCAATCCCGAAAAGCTCATCCCCTTCCTTGTGGAGAAGATGAAGAGCCTCGGCACGGCTGCCTGTCCTCCCTATCACATCGCCTTCGTAATCGGCGGCACATCGGCCGAGAAGAATCTCGAGACCGTGAAGAAGGCTT
>CAYNXG010000093.1:0-6920 GCA_964401095.1 uncultured Bacteroides sp. | reverse complement strand
GTTCGACATTGCCATCCAGGCCGCGATAGGAGCCAAAATCATAGCCCGCGAGACTATCAAGGCCGTGCGCAAGGACGTTACGGCAAAATGTTACGGCGGCGATATCTCGCGAAAGCGCAAACTGCTCGAGAAACAGAAAAAAGGCAAGAAGCGCATGAAACAGATCGGCTCGGTGGAAGTGCCTCAGAAGGCCTTCCTTGCCGTGCTCAAGCTCGACTGACGCCCGCCGGGCGTCGGTCTGTAGCGGCCGGGCGGGGTTTCCGGCCGGCCGCATCCAACCAACTTTGTGATAAAGTTGTTAGTATATTATAATTTACGTTTCAACAGACGAAAATATATGAGTAAAAAAGATTCATCACCCGACACACATCCCGTAGAATCTACGGGCGATAATGCCTCAGGGTTTCCGAAGATTTACTATGCCGCGCGTCAGGCCCTGCGCCGTCACGCCACCGGCGGCAATATCCTTATAGCCGCCACTGTCCTGGCTATTGTCGTGGCAAACATCCCGGCCATCAACGGCTATTATTTCGAGTTCTGGACACAGCCCGTGCGTCTGCAGCTCGGCGATTTCAATATTTTCAGCCATTCCGGCGAGCCCATGGATCTGCTGGCGTTTATCAACGACGCCCTCATGGCCGTGTTCTTCTTCACCATAGGCCTTGAAATCAAGCGCGAGATTCTTGTGGGCGAGCTGTCATCGTTCCGCCAGGCTCTGCTGCCCATTGTGGCCGCCATCGGCGGCATGGTGGTGCCCGTGCTGATATTCTACTGGCTCAGTGCCGGCACCGACTACAGCGGCGGCGCCGCCATCCCCATGGCCACTGATATAGCCTTCTCGCTCGGTGTGCTGGCCATGCTGGGACGCCGCGTGCCCCTGTCGCTCAAGATTTTCCTCACCACGCTGGCCGTGGTGGACGATATCGGCGGCATCATCGTCATAGCCGCCTTCTACTCGACACATATCGAGCTGGGTCTGCTGGCCATCGCCGCGGTGCTGCTTGGCGTCCTCGCCCTCGGCGGCGTCATGCAGATACAGAGCAAGGCGTTCTACTTTGTGCTCGGCGGCATCGTATGGTTCCTGTTCCTTAATTCGGGTATCCATCCCACCATCGCCGGCGTGCTCGTGGCGTTCACCGTGCCCGCCAAGCCCGTGTTCGAGCCGAAGAAGTATATACGCATGATCAAGAAATCAATGAGCCATTTCACCGCCGAGACAGAGGAGGAAGAGATGCTCGACAAGCGCACCATCCTCACGAAGGAACAGGTCAACTGGCTCAAACAGGTGGAACACGCGTCCGATAAGGTGATATCGCCTCTGCAGGACCTTGAGGACACCCTGCACCCGCTGGTCAACTATATCATCATCCCGCTGTTCGCCTTTGCCAACGCAGGTATATTCCTGCTCGACACCGATCCCATGTCGGCTGTCGAAGGCATCTCACTGGCCATCATCTGCGGCCTTGTGATAGGCAAGTTCCTCGGCATTCTGTCGTTCTCGTGGATTACCGTAAAGCTGAAGCTGGCGCCCATGCCCGCCCATGCCAACTGGTCAATGATGGCCTCGGTGGCCATGCTCGGCGGTATCGGCTTCACGGTGTCGCTGTTCATCGCCACCCTCTCGTTTGGCGGCGGAGGCGCACACATGCAGGATCTTCTCAACCATGCCAAGCTCGGCATCGTGGTGGGTTCTCTGCTGTCGGGTATCATAGGCTTTATATGGCTCCACTACACGCTGCCCCACACCCCCGCCCCCGACACGGAAGAAGACTGATTTTCTTCACTCAAATGATATTGTATCAGAGCCTGCCATCCTTGACGGAACGGCGGGCTCTGACATTGTTTATGCAATGATTTGCCAATGATTTGTTATAAACTGTGGCGCGGGTTTTCGGGTTTTCGTAAATATTCGTATATTTGCGGAATAATTGATTCAAAATGAAAATCGACGTTCGACATATCTTAGTGGGCCTCGGACTATCCCTGGCCGTTCCGCAGATTTCCGCTCTCGACCTCCCGGTCAGACGCATCAACGGCACCGACTATTATACATACACCGTACAGCGCAACGAATCCCTGATGGACGTGGCCGACAGCCTCGGAATCACCCGCGAGGATATCCTGCGCACCAATCCCGGCGCGGCCGACGGCGTGAAGATGGGCGTGGTGCTGTATCTCCCCGTGTCTGAATTCGTCGAGGCAGACATGTCGCGCTCCGGTGTGTCGGATTCGTCCGACGGTTCGCCGCTCCGCTATAAGGTGCAGCGCGGCGAGACACTGTTTGGCATAGCCTATCGCTTCGGCGTCACTCCCGACGATATCGTGGCCCTCAACCCGCAGGCCGATGCCGGCGTTAAATCCGGTCAGATAATCCTCATACCGCAGGCTGCCGACGCCAACCGCGCCTCGCATGCCCACGCGCCTGTGGAGACTCCGCCCAATCCTGTAAAATCCACACAGCCCGCGGCAGTGCCCGAATGTGAAAAGCCTGTGCTTGACGGGACAGTCACGGCACAAAATGAAGAAAAGCCCGCGCCCGTCGACCCCGCTCTTGTCGACCCCTCCAATGTCGAGCACCGTCTGCGCCCGGTGAACCCGCCGCTCGTGGTCTACGAGAATGTCGATACTGTGGTGAAGACCTCGAGTATAGCCCTGATGCTGCCGCTCGGCCTCGACGACAACACTCCCGACAAGAACGGCCGCTCGGCGTCAGACTTCGTCCGCGGTTTCCTCCTCGGTGTCAATTCTGTCAAAGACGAGGCTCTGCCCGTCGATATTACCGTATACGACACAAAGGGCTCGTCGGACGAAATCGCCGCGATATTTGCCCGCGGCGATGTGGCGAATGCCGATGTCATAGTGGCTCCCGAGGACCATGCCTCGCTGCCCGCCGTGTTCAAGGGCGCATCTGACACGGACGCCTATGTGTTCAACCTGTTCAACGCGCAGGATACATCATACGTGGACAACGAGCACATCATGCAGGCCGCCATTCCCGCCGCCCTCATGTATGAGAAAGCCGCCGAAGCGATAATGTCGGCTTACGACGGATATCAGCCCGTGTTCCTTATCGCCAAGGGTGGCCGCGGCGAGAAGCTTCCGTTTACCAATTATCTCCGCGAACAATATGCCCAGGCGGGCGTTACACCCATCGACATAACCTATGAGGGAATGTTGTCGATGTCTGAAGTGGCCGACCTCGACCGCACGGGACGCTATGTGTTCATTCCCTCGTCGGGCTCGCTGAACGAGTTCAACAAATTCGCCAGGACTCTGCTGAGCCTGCGCGACGAGATGATAGAGCCGTCGGATGTCGGTGTTTTCGGCTATCCCGACTGGACCATGTTCCGCGGCGACAGCCTCGAATCGCTCCATCGCCTCGGCGCCACCATCTACAGCCGATTCTACAATGACAACACCGACTCGGCCACACGCGCATTCAACGAGGCGTTCGAGGCCGAATACGGCACGGAGCCCCTCGACCAGGTGCCTTCGCAGGCTCTGTACGGCTACGACACTGCAAGATACCTGCTGATGAATCTGAAGAACAACCGCGGCGAGCTGATTCCCGAGGACCAGCCCCTCTATCGCGGCCTGCAGTCGTCGTTCCTGTTCATGGAGGCCGATGAAAACAGCATCGACGACGGTGCTCCCGCCGGCCCCGTGAACCAGACCCTTTATATTGTCAGCTTCCTTCCGGGCCGCAACGTGTCCGTGCGTGTGCTATGATAAGGCGCGTATTGCTCATTGCCGCGCTGGCGCTGATAGCCGTGTCGGCCGCGGCGCAGACACATTATAAGTCGCACGTGTGGATCGGCGGCCGCGGCGGCGTCACTCTTGCCCGCCAGGATATATCGCCGTCGGTGCCACAGAGCTGGCTGCTCGGCTCCACAGGTGCGTTCACGTTCAGATACGCCGAGGAAAAGCTGTTCGGCCTGGTGGCCGAGATAGGCTGGACCCAGCGCGGATGGAAAGAGAACTTCGAGGAATCGCCCCTGAAATATTCGCGTACGCTGACGTATATCAACCTGCCCGTCATGACTCAGATAATATTCGGCGGACGCCGTTTGAAATGCTTTATCAATCTCGGCCCGCAGGTGGCGTTCATGATAGGCGAGAAGATATCGTCTAATTTCGATTACAGCAATCCCGAGGCTGCCGAGGGATGGCCCAACCGTCCGCGACAGACGGCCCAGCTCACCATGGACGTGTCAAACAAGTTTGACTATGGCATAGCGGGCGGCGTAGGCGCCGAATTCTATGTGCGTCCCCGCCACTCGGTGACACTCGAGGTGCGCTACTACTTTGGTCTCGGCAACATATTCCCCTCGTCGAAGGCCGACCATTTCAGCGCCTCGCGCTGCACCTCCATTGAGGCGACCGTCGGCTATAATTTCCGCTTGAAATAATGGACAATCCCCGTCAATTCAATAATGCCCCGCGCCGCAAGCCCGAGGCGCCGTCGGCCATAGAGCTCGCAGGCCTGAAACCGCCGAGCGACGTGGCCACCGAGGCCGCCGTGCTCGGCGCCCTCCTCATAGCCAAGGACGCATATACAAGTGTCTGCGACACCCTGCGCCCCGAGATTTTCTACGAGCCGGCCCACCGCCTGATATACGAGGCCATACAGACCCTCGGCGCCGCCCAGCAGCCTATCGACTTCATCACCGTGATAAATCAGCTGGAGAAGAACGAGACGCTCGAGCAGGCCGGCGGACGAGCCTTTATCGTGGGCCTCACCACCAATATCGGCTCGGCGGCGCATATCGAGTATCACGCGCGCATAGTGATGCAGAAATACCTGGCGCGCGAGCTGATTGCGTTCGGCGCCAAGGTGCAGTCGAGCGCGTTCGACGAGAGTAACGACATCGAGGAGGTGATGCAGAACACCGAGGGCGAGCTCTTCGAGCTGTCACAGCGCAATGTAAAGAAAGATGTGACGCAGATCGACCCCGTCATCATGCAGGCTGTGGCTCAGATGCAGGCGTCATCGCAGAGGGCTTCGGGTCTCAGCGGCCTCGAATCGGGCTATCGCGAGCTCGACCGCCTCACCTCGGGCTGGCAGAACTCCGACCTTATCATCATCGCCGCCCGTCCGGCCATGGGCAAGACGGCTTTCGTGCTGTCGATGGCCAAGAACATGGCCGTCAACTTCAACATCCCCGTGGCCATATTCTCGCTCGAAATGAGCAACCTGCAGCTCGTAAACCGTCTGATATCCAATGTATGCGAAATCGACGGCTCGAAAATCAAGTCGGGCCAGCTCACCCAGCTCGAGTGGCAGCAGACCATGGCGCGCCTCAACGCGCTGTACGGCGCCCCGCTGTATGTCGATGACACGCCCTCGCTGTCGGTATTCGAGCTGCGCACCAAGGCCCGCCGTCTCGTGCGCGAGAAACAGGTGAAATTCATCATTATCGACTATCTGCAGCTCATGAATGCCTCGGGCATGAAGTTCGGCTCGCGCGAGCAGGAGGTGTCGATGATATCGCGTTCGTTGAAGCAACTGGCCAAGGAGCTTAACATCCCCATCGTGGCCCTCTCGCAGCTAAACCGTTCGGTGGAGTCGCGTACCGAGAACAAGCGTCCCCAGCTGTCCGACCTCCGCGAATCGGGCGCCATAGAGCAGGACGCCGACATGGTGTGCTTCATCCACCGTCCCGAGTATTACACCCGCGGCGGCGAGGACGCTCAGGGCAATGACATCCGCGGCCTGGCCGAGTTTATCGTGGCCAAGCACCGCAGCGGCTCGGTAGACGATGTGAAGCTGCGTTTCCGCGCGTCATACGCAAGATTTGAAAACTGGGACGAAGTGGGTGCCGGACAGATTGTGGAACGCCGTTCGCGCATGGGCTCGGCCGACCCGTTTGCAGCGCCTTCGGCGCCTGCCGAGGGAGGCATGAAACTCGGAGGCGGCACAGCCGACATCTCGGCCACATCGCCCGAGGAAAGCGCGCCCTTCTGACCCTACCGGCCCTCGTAACAGGCTCAGCTGTACGACTTTCTGGCCGCGTCGAGGCGCAGCAGGATGAACAGCAGCAGCGTGAAGCCCCATAGCGACGAGCCGCCGTAGCTGAAGAACGGCAACGGGATGCCTATCACAGGACACAGACCTATGACCATGCCTATGTTGATGCAGAAGTGGAATATGAAATACGATGCCACACAATAGGCATACACGCGTCCGAACGGCCTGGGCTGTCGCTCGGCTATCGCTATGACGCGCAATATCAGAGCCAGATACAGGCCTATCACGGCCAGCGAGCCCATGAAGCCCTCCTCCTCGCCAATGGTGCAGAAGATGAAGTCGGTGTGCTGTTCGGGCACATACTTCAGCTTGGTCTGCGTGCCGTTGAGGAAGCCCTTGCCCGTCAGTCCGCCCGAGCCGATGGCTATTTTCGACTGGTTCACATTATAACCTGCGCCGCGCAGGTCTTCCTCGATGCCCAGCACCACGAGTATGCGGAGCTGCTGGTGGGACTGAAGCTTCTGGAACGCGAAATTCACCGAGAACATGAAGCCTATCGACAGCACGGCGGTGGCCACTGGAATCAGCAGCTTCATGGCATGGTGTTTCAGGGCCTCGATGGCCAGATATATGCAGCCCGCGGCCACTGTGCCGATGAGCCACAGGTGTCCGGGCAGCGTCACACCGCACGGGCCGGCGAGAATCCAGGCCAGCAGCAGTGTGGAACCGAACCAGAAGAACAGATTGCGGGTGGTCTCGAACCGACGTTCGTAAATCAGTGACATCACAATCATTATGAGCATCACCATCACCATGATGGCAAACTCGCCCTTGGGCACGCCGAGAAACATCAGGTCGGTATACTTCACGCCCACCACAAACACTATCACGGCAAATACGGCGGCAAAGAGAATAAGGCCGCTCATGCCCTCGCGGTAGAGGACAAAGAACA
>CAYNXG010000092.1:0-7167 GCA_964401095.1 uncultured Bacteroides sp. | reverse complement strand
AGTGGGCTCTGTGATGCCGCGTTCCGTACCGGCGAGCTTGGCGGTGAAGCCGCTGAGGAAGTAGTACTTGGTCTGCTCGGGGGTAAGGATCGATACGGGGGGCAGCACACCGAATGCGTCGGCGCTGAGGAAGATTACGTTCTTGGCGGCGGGACCGTGCGAGATGGGCTTGACGATCTTCTCGATGTGGTCGATAGGATAGCTTACGCGGGTGTTCTCGGTAACGCTCTTGTCGGCGAAGTCGATCTTGCCTTCAGCGTCCACGGTAACGTTCTCCAGGAGAGCGTCGCGGCGGATGGCGTTGTAGATGTCGGGCTCGCTGTCCTTGTCGAGGTTGATTACCTTGGCATAGCAGCCGCCTTCAAAGTTGAATACGCCGCTGTCGTCCCAGCCGTGTTCGTCGTCGCCGATGAGGAGACGCTTGGGGTCGGTCGACAGGGTTGTCTTGCCTGTGCCGGAGAGGCCGAAGAAGATGGCTGTGTTCTCGCCGTTCATGTCGGTGTTGGCCGAGCAGTGCATCGAAGCGATGCCCTTGAGGGGGAGATAGTAGTTCATCATCGAGAACATACCCTTCTTCATTTCGCCGCCATACCAGGTGTTGATGATAACCTGTTCGCGCGAGGTGATGTTGAATACAACGGCGGTCTCCGAGTTGAGGCCGAGTTCCTTATAGTTGGTGAGCTTGGCCTTGGAGGCGTTGTAAACGATGAAATCGGGGGTGAAGTCGGCGAGTTCGTCGGCTGTGGGGCGGATGAACATGTTGGTCACGAAGTGAGCCTGCCATGCAACTTCCATGATGAAGCGTACGGCCATGCGGGTGTCCTTGTTGGCGCCGCAGAAACCGTCGACAACATAGAGCTTCTTGCCCGAGAGTTCCTCTACTGCGAGGTCCTTGCAAGCCTTCCAGGCTTCTTCGGTAGCGGGTTTGTTGTCGTTCTTATATTCTTCGGTAGTCCACCATACGGTGTCTTTCGACTTTTCGTCGAGCACGATGAATTTGTCCTTGGGCGAGCGGCCGGTGTAAACGCCGGTCATCACGTCAACGGCGCCGAGCTCGGTGACTACACCCTTCTCATAGCCTTCGAGGGTGGGGAGAGTCTCTTCTGCGAAGAGTTCGTCGTAAGTGGGGTTGTAAACCACTTCCTTCACGTCTTTGATGCCGTATTTGGCAAGGTCGGCTTCAACGCCTGCCAGACGGTTTTTCTTCACTTCTTCTAATTTGCTCATGTTGCGGATAGTAGAAAATATGGATTAATGATATAATTTGCAGCAAGTTGTATTAACTAAACTCTTATAAATAACAACGTGGAACGTCTTTTGTTATGATGTCAGTTATTCGGGTGCAAAGATATAACTTTTTTTAGTGTTTAGAAAATTATTAAAGAAAAATTTCCTTAATAGGGCTCATTTTTTTGTCCGCGGGTATATGTCTTATTTTCCCGGGGCCTTGCGATAGGCCGTGGGCGACGCGCCGTAGGCCGCCTTGAAGCACTTGCCGAAATAGTTGAGGTCGGAGAAGCCGCAGTCGGCGGCTATGTGTTTTACGGGCATGCCGGAGGTCTTCAGCAGGGCCGCGGCGTGGCTCAGACGGCTCTGTTTCAGGAACTCGGCGGGGCTTATGCCTGTGAGGGCCTTCATCTTGCGCGTGAGCGCGCTGCGGCTGGTGGCGGCCGCGGCGGCCATGTCGTCGACGCTGATTTCAGGCTCGGAGATGTTCTGCTCTATGTAGGCCGCCAGGCGATCCATGAAGGCCTTGTCGGCAGGCGTGAGGCCGCCGGGCGTGTTGCGGGCCGGAGTCGCGGGCTCGAGCAGCCTGAGGTAGGCGGCGAGGGTTTCGCTCTGGCGCCGTCTGATGCGCCGGATATACAGCCCCGTATATATAATGGCGCCCGCGATGAGGCAGATGGCTGCGGCGAGCAGCACGCGGGCCGTGACCGTCTCGCTGAACCGCGGCTCCACGATTACAGTCATGCGGCGGCGGTTGCCGGCCGGCGAGCCGTCGGGCGCGGTGGACTGTACGTCGAGCGTATGCGTGCCCGGCGATATGTAGGGCAGCGTCAGCGAGCGGCCTGTGCCGAGGTTGGTGAAGTCGCCGCCGTCGAGGCTGAATGAATATTCCACGGCCTCGGGTTCGTTGAATTCGAGCGCGGCGAAGCGCAGGGTGAGGCTGCGCTCGTGTTGCGACAGCCTCAGGGTGTCGGCCGTGGCCGAGAGCAGGCTGTCGGGCCCGTTGTTCACCGACACCGAGGTGAACATCAGCGGGCGCGGGCGGCTCTGCGCGGCCCGGTCGAGGCGCATGACGATGGCGCCGTTCATGTGTGCCACCAGCCACTCGCCGCCGTCGAGCGGCAGAGGGCGCACCTCCGTGAGCCGGAAGCGGTCGTGCGTGAAATTGTGGCGGAGCAGCGACTCGCGTCCGCGGCGCGGGTCGAAAACGAATATGGTGTTGTGACCGGCCACGACGAGGCGCCCCTTGCTGTCGGCCGTGACGGCCTGCGTCATGTCGGTGGGCGCGCCGGTGGAGGTGTTGAAGTGCGAGAACGCCGGGCGCCCGGCCATGCCGTCGGTGGCGGCTATGTCGACGCCTCCACATTCTGTGGCCACGGTCAGGAAACCGCCGTCGATGATGGCGTCGCTCACGGCGACGCCCGCCGGCGACGACGGGTCAGACGATTCGGGCACATGCAGCACGGGCGAGAATGATTCAAGCCGCCCCGGGGGCGGCAGCGGGGCCATGAGCAGCCCGCCCGTGGTGGCGGCTATCACCAGCGAGTCGCCGGCGATGGCCAGCTTGCGCGAGCGCACGGCCTGCGGCGGATAGGAGGGCAGGGCGCCCACATGCACCACCGACGGGTGCGCGTCGAGCGGGTTTTCCACGCAGGCCGGCCCCGCGTCGTTTGTGGCGAGCCACAGGCGTCCGTACGGGTCGGGGACTATATCATATATATTGAGCGGGGCCGGGAATACGGGCGACGCGGGCGGCATCTCTATGCGGCGCAGGTCCGTGGGCACGCTGTCGGTGTCGAGGCGGAAAAGGCCGCCGGGCTTCGAGCCGAGCCAGACGGTGCCCACGGGATATTCGGCCATGGAGTATATGGGTACGGGCAATTTTGCCGGCACGGCCGAGATAGAGCCGTCGGGCGCGAGATAGCCCGTAAGGGAGAGATTTTTGTCGCGCACCGACACCATGTATCCGTCGTCCTCGGCAATCCATACACGGCCGCGCGAGTCGGCCATGGTGGCACGTACACGCCCCGGCCCGAAGGTGTCCACGGCGCGGTATGGCACCGTGCCCGGATTGACCTTCACCACACGCCCGCTGCAGGTAAACCACAGGTTTCCGCCGGCGTCGGCGCAGCTGAATTCGAGCCCCTTGCCGTCGGTGTCGATTTTGCCCGCCGACGTCCACGGCGCGGCGGCGTTCTCGCGGATGTATATCGAGCCGTCGCGGTCGGCGATGCACTGCAGCCCGCGGCATATCCCGGCATAAGCGGGTCTTTCGACGCCCGCCGAACGCACGGCCTCGGCGGGAAGCGTTACATTGCCGCGCGGCATCACCGGCGGGCACTCAGCCGCCTCGCGGGGCTCGCCGCCGTCGAGGGGAAATATTATGTGGCTGCCGTCGGCACACACGGCCACGCAGTCGCCCTCGGGCGTGGCGAGGATATGGCGCACACGCACGGCGCGGTGCAGCAGCCGCTCGGCGTCGGCCGTCACGTCGGCATAGGTATAGTCGGAGGCATCGAACAATACCGCCCGCGAGTCTACCAGGCACCATATATGCCTGTCCCTTACGGGTATTATATTGTAAAATCGCTCGGATACGGAGATGTCGCCCGGCCTCATGCGGGCGGGAATCCTGGCCATGTCGCGGCCATCGTAGCGGTAGAGGCCGCTCCAGGTGGCAAACCACAGATAGCCGTCGTCGCAAGGCATTATTCTCGGCACCACGTGCAGCGGCTGCCCGTCGAGCTCGTCGACGGTCTCGATGTCGCAATATATCCGCGGCGCGGCGGCGCGGAGCACCCCGGCCCAGACGGCGAGCAGCATTATGATGACGGAAAGCACGCGTTTCATGGATTCGCAAAAATACGAAATATTTCCAGTAAGCACACCATCTTATGCTCTAAAAAACTGAGCGCCAAACAAAAAACGGGCCCGGGGATGTCCTCGGACCCGTTTTTTGATAAATTGTTTACGCAAGGATGGCGGCGACGCGGCGCAGGGTATTGACAAAGATGTCTGCTTCTTCGCGGGTGTTGTAGACGGCGAATGACGCGCGCACGGTGCCTTCGATGCCGAGGGCGTGCATGAGCGGTTGGGCGCAGTGGTGGCCGGTGCGCACGGCTATTCCCATCTTGTCGAGCAGCATGCCCGTGTCGTAGTGGTGCGCGTCGCCTATCAGGAAGGATATCACGGCACACTTGCCCGGGGCTGTGCCGAAGATGCGCATGCCGTCGATTTCCATCATGCGGGCGGTGGTGTATTCGAGCAGCTCGTGCTCGTGGGCGGCGATGGCGTCGATGCCGGTGTTTTCCATGAACTCCACGGCCGAGGTGAAGGCGGCGGCGCCCACATAGTCGGGCGTTCCGGCCTCGAACTTGTAGGGCAGGTCGGCCCATGTGGTGCCTTCAAAGCTCACATGGCCTATCATCTCGCCTCCGCCCTGATATGGCGGCATTTTCTCCAACAGCTCGCGGCGTCCCCACAGGATGCCTACGCCCGTGGGGCCATACATCTTGTGGGAGGAGAAGGCATAGAAGTCGCATTCGAGCTCCTGCACGTCCACCTTGATATGCGGCACGCCCTGTGCGCCGTCGACCACGATGACGCAGCCGTGGCGGTGGGCTTCGCGGGCCATCTCGCGCACCGGGTTCACGGTGCCCAGCACATTGGAGGCGTGGCACACCGACACCACGCGGGTGCGCGGCGTGAACATGGCGCGGTAGGCCTCAAGGTCGAGCGAGCCGTCGGGCAGCAGGGGCACGGCCTTGATCACCACGCCCTTGCGGGCGGCCATGAGCTGCCAGGGCACTATGTTGGAGTGATGCTCCATGACGGTGAGAATCACTTCGTCGCCCTCCTCGAGGAGGCTGCCGTAGCTCGATGCCACCAGGTTGATGCCCTCGGTGGTGCCGCGGGTGAAGATAACCTCGTCGGTGGAGGGGGCGTTTATGAACTGCGCCGCCGTGGCGCGTCCCCGCTCCATGGCGTCGGTGGCCTCCTGCGACAGGCTGTGCACGCCGCGGTGCACGTTGGCCTTGTGGCCGTAGTAGGCGCGGTCGATGGCCTCCACCACGCTGCGCGGAGTCTGCGACGTGGCGGCGTTGTCGAGGTATATGAGCGGCTTGCCGTACACCTCGCGGCCGAGGATGGGAAACTGTGCCCTTATCAGGTTTATGTCCATGGTCAGTGTCAGTTTACAGAGGCTATGTCGCAGCCGCCGCAGGTTGTCTCGCATCCGCGCAGGCGCTTGTCCACGAGGTGACGCAGACGGTCGCGCAGGGGATCCGAGTTGATTATTTCGAGTACGTCGGTCATGAATGCGTTGATGAGCATCATGCGGGCCTCAGCCTCGGGGATGCCGCGCTGGCGCATGTAGAACAGGGCGTTCTCGTCGATCTGTCCGGTGGTGGCGCCGTGCGAAGCCTTCACCTCGTCGCAGTAGATTTCGAGCTGCGGCATGGTGTGCATGCGCGCGCCGTGCGAGGCGAGGAGGTTGCGGTTGGTCTGGCGGGCCTCGGTGAATACGGCGCCGGGGTCGACGCGCACCATGCCCTCGAACGAGCCGCGGGCCTCGTCGAACAGGGCATACTTGAACAGCTGTTCGCTCTCGCACCGGGGATAGGTGTGGGCGAGGTTCACGGCGTTGTCCACCATCTGTGTGCCGCCGGCTATCACCATGCCGCCGAGGCGGGTGTGGCAGTGTTCGCCCGCGTGTACGGGGTAGAACGCGTTGCGGGTGGTGCCGCCGCTGAGGAAGAGCGAGCAGGCGTTGAGCGTGCTGCCGGCCTGCTGGCGGGTGGCCATCACCGACGCGCGCGAGGTGAGCGTGGTCGACTCCTCGAGGTCGTAGATGTCGAGCGTGGCGTTCTCGCCCACGGTGGCCTCCACTACGCGGCACGACAGGTAGCTGACGCCGCCTACGCGCGGGTGGTCGCAGAGCAGCACCGTGGCTTTGGCGTCCTCCTCTATGTCGATGCGCACGCGGCGAGCGGCCATCAGTGGCTGGGAGGTATTGAATATCGACAGAATCTGTATGGGCTTGTCGAGGTGTGTGCCGCGGCGCACGCGGATGAACACGCCGTCCTGCACAAACAGGGTGTTGAGGGCGGCTATGGGGTCATCGGCCGGCGCCACGGGGTCGTTGAAGATGCCCGGGTAGAGCTCGGCGGCCTTGGCGAGCGACATCACCTCCACGCCTTCGGGAAGGGCGGCTTCCAGGGTGGGGCCGGCCACGAAGGCGTCGTTGACAATCATCGCCGACAGGGAGCTGACATTGGGCACGTCGCAGCTGAATTCGGCGCGGACGTCGGCGCCGAAGGGCACGCGCGCTATGTTGATGCCGTAGTCGGGGGCAAACATGTCCTCGGGCGACACCACTTCAAAGCCTTCGTCGCCGCGGCGCGGCAGCCGGCCTATGCGCTTGAGAGTCTCCAGCGCGGCCTGGCGCGGCCTGTTGAGGGCCACGGGCGCGTGCTGCTCTATGACGCGGCGGTTGTCTTCAAAGAGTTTTATATATTGGTCGAGAGAATTCATTTCCGGAAAAATGCTTTACGTTTGAGGTATTACCGGTTGTCGGCCTGTTCCTTGATCCAGTCATAGCCCTTCTCCTCGAGTTCGATGGCGAGCTCCGGACCGCCCGAGTGGACGATGCGGCCTTTGTAGAGGATGTGTACGAAGTCGGGCCGGATATAGTCGAGCAGGCGCTGGTAGTGTGTTATGACGATGGTGGCGTTGCTGTCGGTCTTCAGCTTGTTCACGCCCGAGGCCACAATGCGGAGGGCGTCGATATCGAGGCCCGAGTCGGTTTCGTCGAGAATCGACAGGCGGGGCTCCAGGACGGCCATCTGGAATATTTCGTTGCGTTTTTTCTCGCCGCCCGAGAAGCCTTCGTTCACCGAGCGCGAGGCCAGCTTGTTGTCAAGCTCCACGATGGCGCGTTTC
>CAYNXG010000091.1:0-7179 GCA_964401095.1 uncultured Bacteroides sp. | reverse complement strand
GCAAGATTATCCTCCGATTGGTTGGCGCACGGTGTCCACAGCTTCAGTCCGCGCAGCGCGTCGGGCAGGAATTGCTGACGCACAAAATTTCCGGGATAATCGTGGGCGTATTTGTACCCTACTCCGTATCCGAGTTTTTTCATTAGCGAGGTGGGCGCGTTGCGCAGATGCAGAGGCACGGGCAGATTACCCGAACGCTCCACCTCGGCGAGGGCCTTGTTGATGGCCATATATGCCGAATTGGATTTTGCGCTCGTGGCAAGATAAATCGTACATTCTGCCAAGGGTATGCGGCCCTCGGGCATGCCAATCTTCTGTATCGCGTCAAACGTGGCATTGGCCAGCAGCAGCGCGTTGGGGTTGGCAAGGCCGATATCCTCCGACGCCAGTATCACCAGGCGACGGGCTATGAACTCGGGGTCTTCGCCGCCGGCTATCATGCGCGCCAGCCAGTAGACGGCCGCATCGGGGTCGGAACCCCGTACCGACTTGATGAAGGCCGATATTATATCGTAATGCATCTCGCCGCCTTTGTCATAGGCCTGGGGATTCTTCTGCAGGTGCTCGGTGACCACGCGGTCGTTGATTACAACGGGGCTGCCCGCGGGTGCGCTCTGCTCCAGCAGGTCGAGAATGTTGAGCAGCTTGCGCGCGTCGCCGCCCGAGTATCTGAACAGCGCGGCGGTCTCCTCCACCACCACCTGCCGCGAACTCAGGATTGTGTCGTTTTTCACTGCGTGGTCGAGCAGACGCTGCAACTCAGGCTCCTCGAGCGGACGCAGGGTATAGACCTGTGCGCGCGACAACAATGGCCTTATCACCTCAAACGACGGATTCTCGGTGGTGGCGCCTATCAGCGTCACCGTGCCGTCCTCCACCGCTCCGAGCAGGCTGTCCTGCTGGCTCTTGCTGAAGCGGTGTATTTCATCGATAAACAGGATGGGACGTCCTCCCGAGAACATGCTCTTGGCATCCTTGCGGCACATCTCTATGACCTCGCGCACATCCTTCACGCCCGAGGTAACGGCCGAAAGGGTGTGGAACGTACTCTTGGTGGTGTTGGCTATGATACGCGCCAGGGTGGTTTTGCCCACTCCCGGAGGCCCCCACAGTATGAAGGAAGCCACATTGCCCGATTCAATCATGCGGCGCAATACGCGGCCCTCTCCCACAAGATGGGTCTGACCTATGTAATCATCAAGTGTCTGCGGTCTCAGACGCTCGGCAAGAGGCTGTAGCATATTTATCTGAAGTAATACGGTTTGATAAAATTGCCATCCGGCCAAAACGGGCCGGATGGCAATGATTTATTTCATGCGCCGCGGCGCATTATCGTGTGCGGTTATTGAGCGGCGGCAGGGTTGAGCTTGTCGTTGACAGCGCGGTAAAGGGTGGAATACTCGGTAGCCTTGGCTTCGTCGGGCGCTACTTCGGTGTAGTACTTGACGATGAACATGTAGGCTTCTTTCTTCTTGTTGAGGTTGGCAGTCTCTTCGGCGGTGGCGGGGTCGGCGTCGATGAGCTGAATCATTTCCTCATAAGCGTTCACGGCAGCTTCATTAGGCTGAGAGTTGTTGCCGGCCATGAGGAGACGGGCCTTGCGCTGGAGGAACATGGGATCGGCCTTGGCGCCATCCATAGCCTTTGCGAGGTATTCGAGACCCTTTTCAGAAGCCATCTTGCGCACTTCCTGATTGTCGCCTGCGGTTGCGCCTGCATTGAGCCAGCGGCCCGAACCGGTGTAGAAGTCATTGAGGCTGGGCTCGGGAGTGGCGGCGATGAAGCTGTCGTATGCCTCGGCGGCGGGAACGTAGCGTTTCAGCTTGGTGAGCAGCGAGCTGTACTGCTGCAACAGGTTGGCGTTGTCGGGATACTTCTGTACGCCGGCATCAAGCTTGAGGGCGGCGATTGAATCCTGGCCTGTGGCGCTGTAGGCGTCGGCGAGGGTGATGAAGTCGTTGGAAGTGAAGTGGCCGTTGGGGTTATTGGCAAAGAAAGCTTCGCCGTCGGTGATAGCCTTTTCGTTCTGACCGAGCTTCTGCTCGTTGAGGAAGCGCAGACGCTGCATCAGGAAGTTGTCGGGCTGCTGGGCCAGCACTTCATTTGCGGTGCCGAGCGAGCCGTCATAGTTCTCGCCGTAGTACTGGAGCACGGCATAGCGGGCCTTGTCCTGGGGGAAGTGGTTGGGGTTCTGGATGTACTTGCCATACTGTTCGGCAGCCTTTTTCCAGAAGTTGGCCTCATAGAGCTTCTCGGCGAGTTCGCGCTGACCGAGGGCCGAGTTGGGGGCTACGCGCAGGAATTCCTCGAGCTTCTGAATGGAGAACTGGGGATTTACGCGGAAATACGAGTTGGCATATTTAACATAGCCTTCGGGGTTGTTGTTGTCATAACCGATAGCCATTTCATACTTGCCGGCAGCGCTGCCGAAGTCTTCCTTGTCCACGAGCATGTCACCCTCGAGGATATAGATAGAGGGCTCTCTGTGCTTGGAATCCTTGTGGGCCTTGGTGAGGTATTTTTCAACTTCCTTGGCGTATTTCACGGGGTCGGCCTTGTAATAGGCGCGGGCGATGGCCACGATAACCTCGATATTCTTTTTGGCGAGGCTCTGAGCCTTCTTGAACTGGTCGGAAGCGCCCGAGGCGTTGCCGTTGAGAAGGTCGAGGGCGCCCATGCCCACATAGTTGTAGCCGCAGTCGGGGTTGGCTGCGATACCGGCCTCGAAGCACTTGAGTGCCTTGTCCTTGTCGCCGAGGGCGAGTTCGGTCTGGCCGAGGTAGTAGTTGGCCATGGCTTTGTCGGTGCCGGCCTGGTTCATGGTGTTGTTGAGAATAGTGCGGGCGTTTTCATACTGGCCGGCCTTGTAATACTCCACACCGTCAAGATAGCCTTGCGACTGGGCTGAAGCTGCCAGCCCTCCGGCAAGCAGCATTGCAAATAGTGCTTTAAACTTCATTTCTGTTATAGTTATATTTGATTACTTTTTCTTTCTTGCTTGTTCTAAGAATGTCTGATTATAAATATTGTGTATTACGCGCGATTATCATTCACCGAGCTCCACCTGTATGCGCTGCATACGTGCGGGGAGAATGCCGGTCTTGGCTATGATCTTCTGTCCTATGTTGCCTGTGACAAACGAGTAGAAGCCACCGGCCAGGCTGCCCGAGGCGCCGGTGGTAATCATATACATCTGACGGAACAGGGGATATTTGCCGTCGAATATGTACTGCTGATAGGGTTTATATGCGCGTGCGTCGGCACCGTCAAGACGGTCGTTGTAGAGAGCGAGCACCTTCACCTCGTCGGTGAGTGTGGCGCCTTCGACGGGGTCTTCACCCAGCACCGAGATAGCCAGATCTTCCTTCGACATGTCGGCCGAAGCCATATCCGAGGTTATCCAGCTCACACCGACAACGCCGATGGCATTGCGGCTTTCCTTTACAGCCTTGAACACGGCGGGAATGGAGCCCTGCGCATATACGTTAGCGCCGAGGTCGGCGCCGTTGAGCAGCGAGTCGCGCATGTATGTGACGAGGCTCGACGCCTTGTCATCGAACACTACGGAAATCTTGCCGAGATCGCAGGGCCAGATGTCGTTCCAGTCGGTCGACGAGCCCGACAATATTTCAGACACTTCTTTCAGTGAAAGCTTGCCGACGGGATTGTCAGTATTCACGATAAGAGCCACGGCATCGACTGCAATTTTGGTGGAGCGGGCCGTGCGCTGCTTGCTTTTCAGTATTTCACGTTCGCGCTCCGATATGTCGCGCGACGCCACGATGGTCTTGGTGTTAAGGCTCATTAGCGAGTCAAATGCCTCGGCCTGTGTAGCATACCGTGCCAGGATATGTGCCTCGGGATACTGATATTCAAAGACATCGACCTCCTGCTGCATAATATTCTGGAACGTGTTGTCGCACACCAGGGTCGTAGTGCCTGTGGTGTGCGAATTGGCCTTTTTCTCATATTTGAGACAGCCCGTGAGCCCCGCCGAAACGGCGAGGACCACGGCGGCCGATATTGTGTGAGTGATGAGCTTGCGTATATTCATGTCTTTTCGCTTTTAAGAAAGAACTTCGCCCGGGGCCTATTCTTCATCCTTGCGGGTGAGGTCCTTATATGTGCGGTAACCGCGGAAAAATCCGTAGAGCACCAGTACCACGCCTACAATCCAGCGTGTCCATGCCCAGTCGCCCGACCAGTTGAAGAAGTTGATAAACATCAACACGCCCATACCCTCATATACAAGGAACATGAAGATGCCGAACACCAGGCCGAGAATACTGCGGGTCGAAGGCACACGGCTGCGCGAGGCGGCGGAACGGTATTGATTGTTTTCTGAATTATTGCTCATATCCATAATTATTTAAATAGTTGATAAATCTGTGACAAGAGAACTGCTCTTTAAAGATTTAACACTTTCGGCTCCTATAAGTTCACCCCGTCGGGCCGGGCATGACTTGCAGGCACTCAAAGTTAGGTATTTTAGTGCAATTTCAGCTTATTTTTTTATGAAAAAAATATTAAAATGGGCTCAGTCGCCGCTTTTGGCAGTGAAATGCGGCTCCGCGAGACGGGCACCGCGCAGATAAGCGGCGACCTCCATGGGGCGCTTGCCGGCGGGGCATACGTTCAGAATTTCCAGCGAACCGTCCGAGGCGGCCACATACATGCGGTTGTCGGCGGTAACGGTCACCGTGCCGGGAGCAGCCACCGCAACCTCGCCGTCGCCTGCAATGCGGGTCTTGAAAATCTTCATCATCTCGGGTGCGCGTCCGCCCGACACGAGTCCGGAACGAGCGGCGGGGTATGGCGACAGGCCACGCACCTGATTGTGTATCTCCACGGCCGGACGCGTCCAGTCTATCACGCAGTCTTCGGCGAAAATCTTGGGCGCGGGAGCCGGCTCAATGTCGTCAAGCAGTTCGTCCTGGGGAATCGGACGCAGATCGCCGGCGATAATATGCTCGACGGTGTCCACGGTGAGGCCGGCGCCAATCTCCATGAGGCGGTCATGCACATCGCCCACATTGTCCTCGGGCGCGATATCCACAGCCACCTGCTGCAATATGTCGCCCGTGTCTATCTCGTGCTTGAGCATGAATGTGGTGACACCGGTGCGCGTGTCGCCGTTCATCACCGCACGGTTGATGGGCGCGGCGCCGCGATAGCGGGGAAGGAGCGAGGCGTGGAGGTTGAACGTGCCCAACGGCGGCATTGTCCACACCACTTCGGGAAGCATGCGGAACGCTATGACTATAAACAGGTCGGCGCCGATCGAACGCAGCTCGTCGACAAATTCGGGATCCTTCAGCCTCACAGGCTGCATGAGCCTGAGCCCGTGGGCCTCGGCATATTGTTTGACGGGCGAGTGGAGCAGTTTATGTCCGCGGCCGGCGGGCTTGTCGGGCATCGTCACCACACCCGCCACATTGTAGCCGCCTGCGACAAGCCTGTCGAGGCTCGCAACGGCAAATTCGGGAGTACCGAAAAATACTATCTTCAGATCTGATTTAGTCATTGTTTTCATTATCTTTTTCAGCCATATGCCCCAGGGCCTGCCACAGAGGTTCGTCGGGCAGCGGGGCCGTGACACTTATGTGTTTCTTGCTGACCGGATGCACAAACTCGATATGCCTTGCCAGCAGCGATATGGAGCCGTCGGGATTGGAGCGGCGGTCGCCATATTTGAGATCGCCTCGTATGGGACAACCTATCGAACTGAGCTGTACGCGTATCTGATGCTTGCGGCCTGTGAGCAGCTTCACCTCCAGGAGGTTGAAGTTATCGCCGCAGGCCAGCAACCGATATTCGAGGCGTGCCTCCTTGGCTCCCGGCACGGGCCGCGCCGAGGCGTAGGATTTATTGTTGCTCTCGCGGGTTGTAATATAATGCGTGAGGGTGTCCTCGCGCCGCTCGGGCATGCCCCGGGTCAGGGCCCAGTAGGTTTTATGTATCTCACCCTCGCGCAGCATTTCGTTGAGGCGCGCCAGAGCCTTGGATGTCTTGGCGAATATTACCGCGCCGCCCACGGGCCGATCGAGACGGTGCACCACGCCGAGAAACACGTTGCCGGGCTTGGAGTCCCGCTCCTTTATCATGCGCTTGAGCGACTCTACCAGCGGTTCGTCGCCAGTCTTGTCGCCCTGCACTATTTCGCCGGGGCGCTTGTTCACGATAAGTATGTGATTGTCTTCATACAATATGGGGTGCATTGTCATTCGGATTGGCCGTTAGCGGTCTATGAACAATGCGCCCTGCCCTTTCAGAGGGCGAGGCGCATTATATTATAATATTTTATCGTTCGGATTGTCAGAATATTGGTGTTTCCGACGATTCATCAGATACCGAGGTCTTTCTTGATGGCTTCGATCTTGGCCTGGGCGTCGCGGTTGCAACGTTCGTAGTCGTCCTTGGATGCCATCTTGTCGTGAACCTCGATGTAGAATTTGATCTTAGGCTCTGTGCCCGAGGGGCGAACCGATACCTTTGAACCGTCTTCGGTGAAGAACTGCAGCACGTTGGAGGTGGTGGGGAAGTCCATCTTGGTTATCTTGCCGGTTACGGTGTCGGTGACATTGAGGTCATCGTAATCCTTGACGGTAACCACCTTGGAGCCGCCGAGAGTCTTGGGCGGGTTCTGACGGAATTCAACCATCATGCGGGCGATTTCCTGAGCGCCGGTGCGGCCCTGGCGCACTACGGAGATACCCTGTTCGTGCGAGTAACCGTTCTGAAGGTAGATATCCATGAGCATCTCGTTGAAGTCCATGCCGCGGTCCTTGGCCCAGGCGCAGATTTCAGCCATGAGCGAGATGGCCGATACGGAGTCCTTGTCGCGTGCGAAGTCTTCGGCGAGGAAACCGTATGACTCTTCGCCGCCGCCGAGATAGCGCATTGTGCCTTCGTTCTCGCGTATTACCGATGCAATCCACTTGAAGCCGGTGTAGCAGTCGTACATACGGATGTTGTTGTTGTCGGCGATGGCCTTGATGGTCTCGGTGGTAACGATTGTCTTAACCACATATTCGTTGCCTTTGAGCTTGCCCAGCTCGCGGTTGCGGAGCATGATGTAGTTGAGAAGAATCATCACGATCTGGTTGCCGTTGATGAGCTGATACTCGCCGTTGTTATCTCGGATCACGCAGCCGATACGGTCGGCGTCGGGGTCGGAAG
>CAYNXG010000090.1:0-7227 GCA_964401095.1 uncultured Bacteroides sp. | reverse complement strand
ATGCCGCTCATCTCCTCAGCGATGGTGATGGCGCGGTGGTTCACTTCGTGTATGAGCTTGTTGGCCAGCGTGAGATAGGTGATGGCGTTGGTGTCCTGGCCGCCGTCGTAATAGTCGCCGTAGCCGCCGAACGCCTGTCCCAGGCCGTGGTTGTAGTAGAGCATCGAGGTGACGCCGTCAAAGCGGAAGCCGTCAAAGCGGAATTCCTCGAGCCAGTACTTGCAGTTGGACAGCAGGAAGTGCATCACCTCGTCCTTGCCGTAGTCAAAGCACAGCGAGTCCCAGGCCGAGTGCTCGCGGCGTCCGTCGCCATAGAAATAGAGGTCATACGAGCCGTCGAGGCGTCCCAGGCCCTCGTTTTCGTTCTTCACGGCATGCGAGTGCACCAGGTCCATAATCACGGCCAGGCCCTCGGCATGGGCGGCGTCGATGAGGGCGCGCAGCTGGTCGGGCGTGCCGAAGCGGCTCGACGGGGCGAAGAAATTGGACACGTGATAGCCGAACGAGCCATAGTAGGGATGCTCCTGGATGGCCATGATCTGAATGGCGTTGTAGCCGTCGCGCACCACGCGGGGCAGCACGTTCTCGCGGAACTCGTCATACGAGCCCACGCCCTCGCGCTCCTGCGCCATGCCTATGTGGCACTCGTAGATGAGCAGCGGACGCGTGTCGGGCACGAAATTGTCCACCTTCCACTGATAGGGGGTGCGGGGATTCCACACCTGGGCCGAGAAGATATGCGTCTCGGGATCCTGCACCACGCGGTCGGCATAGGCGGGGATGCGCTCGCCGCTGCCGCCGTCCCATTCCACCAGCATCTTGTAGTTCTGGCCGTGCTTCATGGCGCGGGGTCCGAAAACGCCCTCCCACACGCCGTTGTCGAGGCGGCGCAGGGCATATTTCTCGCTCACTTTCCAGTCGGAGAAATCGCCCACAAGATGTATGGCCGTGGCATTGGGCGCCCATTCGCGGAAATACCACTTGCCGTCGGCGCCGTGGTGGAGGCCGAAGTATTTGTGAGCGTTGGCGAAATCTGTCAGCGAGCCCGAGGCCTGCGTGAGGCGCTTCTCGGTGGCCAGGGCGTCGAGATGGCGGCCGGTGATGGCATCGGCATACGGCTCGAGCCAGGGGTCATTTTTTATTATAGGTAATACTCGCGGTGCGCGGCGTCGGCGCGGCGCGGCCGCAGGGGTTGTTTTTGAAGCCATATAGTGCGGTATGATTGATGTTTTCAAGTCAGTTATATAACGCAAACTTAGGCAAAAAATACCGTATCGACAATCGTTTTAACTTTTTTTCTTCACAATAGGCGTCTTACGGGCCCGTTTCAGGGGCTACAATGTTAAAAATACATAATAATGTCCGCGCGCGTACGAATTACTTGTATCTTTGTACTGATTTTTCAATCCTGCAAAATCATTGAACAAACCATTATAAACCATTTTCACATGAAAAAACTTTTACTCGCTACTATCGCTGTTGCGGGTGCGTTGACCGCCTCGGCCGCCGATAACGCCGCCGACTTCAACACCTTCAACAACGGCAAAGCCGCTACCGGATACGGCACTTACACTACTACCGCCGGATGGAGCGCTACCAACTCGTGCATCGTAAAGGTAGGCGAAAATCTCGCCCCCACACTCAACGGCAAGACAACTGCCGTGGGCACACTCACCTCGCCCGTTCTCGAGAACGGCCTGGGACATCTGTCGTTCGACTACACCAACACCTTCAGTGAGACCAAGGGCGTATCAGTGGAAGTATCCATCCTCGTCAAAGAGGGCGAAGAGTTCACCGTGGCTCAGACCGAGACTCTCACCAACACCGACGTAACACAGGGTACGACCTACTCCTTCACCTCGAAGGACTTCAATGTATCGGGCGAATTCAAGATTCAGATCAAAAACCTCTCGCCCTCCGCAGCCACTAAGAATAAAGACCGCGTATCAATCTGGAATCTCCAGTGGACCAACTACGGCGCAGCCGCTACAGTAGCCGCTCCCGTTATCGAGATGGTACAGGGCAGCTACGGCTTCCAGGTAACCATGTCGTGCGAGACCGAAGGCGCTACCATCTACTACACCTCCGACGGCACAGAGCCCACAACCGCGTCTACCGCCTACACCAATCCCATCGACGTATGGTTTGACACCACTTTCAAGGCCCTGGCCGTGAAAGGCGATGATCAGAGCCGCGTAGTCACCTTCGAGGCCAATCCTCCCATGGTGCTTGACGACTTCTCGCCCCTGGTAGGCGCCGACGAATCGTTCAAGGGCTCCAAGATCCTTGTAACCAACCCCCTCACCGTTGTAGCTCAGCGCGGCAACAACCTCATCCTGAAGTGCGGCTACTCCAACGCCCTCGTCTACGGCAACCTCAACCGCACATTCAACCCCGGCGACCGCATCAGCAGCCTCGGAGCCACCCTCGACTTCTACAACGGCATGCTTGAGCTCATCAACCCCGATTTCGGCGAAGTTACCGCAGGCACTCCCGTAGAACCCACCGAAGGCACCCTCGAGGACATCACGAACATGAACCTCTTCGGCTACTACTCGATCGCTGACCTCACCATCGAAGCTACCGGCAACAACAACTACACCCTCACCGATGCCGAGGGCAACACTGCCGTGATGCACAACAACTTCTACAACACCAAGTATCCTGAAAGCTACCTCGAAATCCCCGAAGGCGCAGGCTACACCGTCATCGGCTATGTAGGCAAGAACAACACCACTATCCAGCTCATCCCCATGGAAGCTCCCACCGGCGGCGTTGTTGAAGTAAAGGCCGAGACTCCCGTATTCACCCCCGACGGCGGCTTCCTCGAAAAGGGCGCTTTCATCACCATCACTTCCGCTACTGAAGGCGCATCCATCTACTACACCCTCGACAGCACAGAGCCCACAACCGAATCCACCCTCTACACCGCGCCCATCGAATTCACCGGCGAGGCCATGACCATCAGCGCCATCGCCGTGGCTGAAGGCTTCCTCCCCTCCGATGTAGCCACCAAGATGTTCGAGCTCAAGAGCGAGAATCCCTCAACCCAGGGCACCGCTACATTCAACTTCGCAGAGCCCTCGTCGCTCGATCCCGCTCAGGAGACTCCCGCAGCCAACACCGCTATCGAGGTTCCCGGCGTTGAATTCACCAACAACGGCATCTCGCTCGTAGGCAACGGCGGCGGCACCACCGTACGCCTCTGGCCCTGCGGTTCGCAAGGCCACGGCGTTGAATACCGCGCATATAAAGGCGCCACCATCACCGTTGCCGCTGCCGAAGGAAATGTCATCAACAGCATACAGTTTGAAGGCGCTTCACTCACCGGCATCACCGAAGGCTCCACAGCCCTCAACGAAGGTCTTTGGGAAGCTAACGGCTCGGAAGCTGTAAAGAAGGTGGTATTCGACGTAACTTCCAAGCGTGTCGACATCACCAAGGTTACCGTCAACTACACCACTATCAGCGGTGTTGCCGACATCGAGTTCGACGAGAACGCTCCCGTTGAATTCTACAACCTCCAGGGCGTACGCATGAACGGCGAACTTACCCCCGGCCTCTACATCCGTCGCCAGGGCTCCAAGGCCGCCAAGATCCTCGTAAAATGAAAGCAAAATTTTTTCAGATAAACTATGTTTTATAATAGGCTTTATCACGATAAGCTTATTATTATCTGACTGGAAAAGAGTTGCGCGTGAGCGTAGCTCTTTTTTTTTGAACCCTCTAGGCGCCGTGCGTGTTGGATAATTATCATCACCACCATCAATGCCCCTGATATCAGTAAAAAACCGATGGACGGCGCTTCCACCCGCCGTAAGGCTCATGCTCCTGGCCATCGCCACGGGCGTGCTGGCCGGCGTGTGCGCGTGGTTTCTCAAATACACCATAGGACACGTGGCGCTGTGGTTCATGGACATGGCCCGCTCGCCGGGCGTCAACTGGTACATGGCTCTGCTGCCCGTGGCGGGCATCGTAATGGCCGGATGCTATCAGCGCTATGTGGTGCACGCCTCGCTCGAACACGGCACCGAAGCCCTCCAGCGCAGCCTCGCCGAACACCGCTATGCCCTGCGCCGCGGACTCTGCTACCAGCCCGTGCTGGCCAGCGTCGTCACCCTGGGCCTGGGCGGCTCGGCCGGCGCCGAGGGCCCGGTGGCCACCGCCGGCGCGGCCATCGGCAGCAACCTGGCCCGCCTGTGCGGCACCTCGCCCGACATGATGCGCATCATGATAGGCTGCGGCGCCGGCGCCGGCATCGCCGGCATATTCAAATCGCCCGTCGGAGGCGCCCTGTTCACCCTCGAGGTGCTGAAAATGAAGATGGACACCCTCTCGGTCATGGCCCTCATCGTGGCATCGATGTGCGGCGGCCTCACATGCTACATGCTCACGGGCTTCACCTTCGACGTGCAGTTTCTGCCCGAATCGTTCTTCAACCCGCGCGAACTGGGCTGGGTAGTGGCACTGGGCGTATTCTGCGGCCTCTATTCCATATATTACAGCAAGATCACCGACATGCTCCACCGCCTCTTTGCCGGCATCGCCAATCCCTGGCTGCGCAATGTCACCGGCGGCGCCATCGCCGGCGGCTGCCTGCTGCTGTTCCCCGCCCTCTACGGCGAAGGCTACGGAGTGGTCACCGACCTGGTAAACGGCGACACCATGAGGTTCAGCGCCTACGGCCTGTTCGACGGCCTCGAGCCGTCGGCGTGGCTGCTCATAGCGCTGGCCGCCGCCGTGGCCCTGCTCAAGGTCTTCGCCGCCATATCGTCGAACAGTGCCGGCGGCGTGGCCGGCGACTTCGCCCCCACCATCTTTGCGGGCGCCTTCGCCGGGCTCACGTTCGCCTGGCTGGCCAATGTGCTGTTCCACGCCGGCCTGCCCGCGGGACTGTTTGCCCTGTTCGGCACGGCGGGCGCCTTCGCCGGCATCATCCACGCCCCCATAATGGCCATATTCCTGGTGGCTGAGATGGTGGGCAACGGCTACGGATTCTTCCTGCCCCTCACCGTCACGGCCACCGTGAGCTATCTCACCGTGAAGTTCCTCACCCCCTCGAGCCGCTACCACGGCGCCGACCACGACGACCTGTGGTCGCTCTTCCACTTCCACCGCGACAAAAACAAACAACCAAAACAGTAAAATTTCAGGAAGAAAATCCTATCCGATAGGATTTACTTCCCAAATTTTTACTAATTTTGCAACATGAACTCAGTATTGGCTAAATATGGCAATATGCCGGTGACGGCGGCAGCCCTGGCTTTGGAATTTCCCGAAATAAGCAAGCCGGGGCAAAAGCTGGGCCTGCTTGAACGGGATGGCGACATCATCCGGCTCAAGCGGGGCCTGTATGTATGTCCTGAAAAAGTAACGGGAAAAATTCTATCGCCCGAACTGATTGCCAACAGACTGCTGACGCCGTCGTATGTGTCTATGTCAACGGCACTCCGCTATTACGGGCTTATCCCTGAGGCCGTCTACCTCACCCAGTCCATGACCACCAAGGAGCCGCGGAAGTATGATACACCCGTGGGGCGCTTTGTATATACCCGCATGAAAAAGGAAGCTTTCAACATAGGCATCCGCAACGTGGAAGAAGACGGCTACTCATTTTTGATAGCATCGCCCGAAAAGGCTCTCTGCGACCTGATTGCAGACACTCCGTCATTGCTTCTACGCTATCGCAAGGAGGCCCTCGCATATCTCGAGGAAGACATCCGATTTGACATGGAGGCCTTTTTCAAGCTGAATCCCGTAATATTCGGGCAATACATCGCCGCCCGAGGCAAGAAATCAACAACAGTCAACACCATCCTGTCACTCCTCACAAACTTTTCCTGCAAGTAGCCGATATGATAAAATTTCTATAATTCCTGCGGGGAATGGCGCGGGGGGAGTGTCGGCGCGGGAATGGCGCGATTTTCATAAATTTAATTATGTACAATTTTGCTTAACCGTCACGCGGTTGCAAGTACATGTGTCTGCAAAAATAGTTAAATATTGTTAAAACACTTACTAAATGACATATTTTTGAAAATTTTGCTTTACTTTTGCATAAAAATTCGGCAAAAGTTTTAACACAATCAAACCAATTCAGCCACACCATGGAAAAAATTGACAATCTCGACCGCAAGATACTTCACATTATCATGCGAAACGCGCGTATCCCCTCAAAAGACGTTGCCGAGGAATGCGGCGTGTCACGCGCGGCTATCCATCAGAGGATCCAGCGCCTGTGCGAACTTGATGTCATAACCGGCTCGGGATACAATGTAAATCCCAAGGTGCTGGGCTACTCCACCTGCACCTACATAGGCGTCAACCTCGAGCGCGGCGCCATGTACCGCGATGTCGTGCCCGAGCTCGAGAAGATTCCCGAGGTAGTGGAATGTCACTTCACCACCGGCCCGTACACCATGCTAATACGCCTCTACGCACGCGACAACGAGCACCTGATGGACCTGCTCAACAACCGTATTCAGATGATTCCCGGCGTCGTAGGCACCGAGACCCTTATCTCCCTCGACAAATCCATCGACCGCCAGATTCCCACCAACTTCAAGGACTGAGAGCCCTGACGCTCTCGTCCGCCGCCCCGCGGCGGCGAATGCAGACGGCCCGCGCACCGCGCGCCACGAGGTATCGAACCTCGCCGGCGCAAACGGATGCACGGGCCGTGCGCGTGGCAGGCCGCGACGGCCTGCCCGCAGGAGTGCCGGGGATTATTCCTCGGTGTCCTCCTCCTTCATGTTGTGGAATACGTTCTGCACGTCCTCGTCTTCCTCGAGCTTGTCGAGAAGCTTGTTGAGGGCCTCGCGCTGTTCGGGGGTAACTTCCTTGACATCGTTGGGGATGCGAACGAATTCCGACGAGATGATCTCGAAACCGTTTTCTTCAAGGTACTTCTGGATGTTCGAGTAGTCCTCGAAACCGCCGTAGAGCACCACTACTTCGTTGTCGTCGTCGTCAACGTCGTCGACGAGCTCGTCCACGCCGTAGTCGATGAGCTCCAGCTCCAGATCCTCGAGGCTCAGGCCTTCTTTGGGCTTGATCTTGAAGACCGACTTGTGGTCGAAAAGGAATGTCAGCGAGCCCTGTGTGCCCAGCGAGCCGCCGTGCTTGGTGAAGTACGAGCGCACGTTGGCCACGGTGCGGGTATTGTTGTCGGTGGCGGCTTCCACGAAGATGGCGATGCCGTGGGGGCCGTAGCCTTCATATGTGATT
>CAYNXG010000089.1:0-7279 GCA_964401095.1 uncultured Bacteroides sp. | reverse complement strand
TGTAGGTGTGGTGGTCAGACGATACTTCGTCTTCAACGCCGGCAAGTACGCCGAGCTCACCCTCTACGGTTACGTCGAACTGGTGGGCGTAGTCAACCACCTGCTTTGTGAGGGCCACGTTTTCCTCATAGGGGAGGTGCGAGCCGTCGATCATGACTGACGAGAAGCCGTTGTCGATGCAGCTCTTGCAGAGCTCGAACGAATCGCCGTGGTCGAGGTGAAGCACAATCTGGGGATGTTCCCAGCCGAGTTCCTTGGCATATTCCACAGCACCCTGGGCCATGTAGCGCAGGAGAGTGGCGTTGGCGTAGTTGCGTGCGCCTTTGGATACCTGGAGGATTACGGGCGATTTTTCTTCAGAAGCTGCCTTGATGATAGCCTGAAGCTGCTCCATGTTGTTGAAGTTGAAGGCAGGGATGGCATAACCGCCCTTGATGGCCTTCTCAAACATCTTGCGGGTGTTTACGAGGCCTAATTCTTTGTAGCTTACCATATTGGACTTTATATTTTTGAGTTTGTAAGGTATTTGCCTGTTTTGCGTTGCAAAGATACGAAAAAAAATGGAGTCTGAGCGCCGTATGGCGAAAAAATGGCGCGCGAAGGGTCGCCTCGGGTGTCAGATTATGCCCCGGAGGCTGTTTATATCGTCAAAACCGTGGCGGCGGCAATAGTCTTCGAGGCCATCGATGATTTTTACCGTGGCGGCCGGGTCGATGAAATTGGCTGTGCCCACCTGCACGGCCGTGGCTCCGGCCATGATGAACTGCAGGGCGTCGTCGGCGTTCATGATGCCGCCGAGACCCACCACGGGGATGTTCACTTTTTTGGCCACCTGCCACACCATGCGTACGGCAACAGGGCGAACGGCCGGTCCCGACAGTCCGCCGGTGACGGTGGATATGCACGGGCGGCGGCGCTCCACGTCGATTGCCATGGCCAGCAAGGTGTTGATGAGCGACACCGAGTCGGCTCCGGCGCTTTCCACAGCTACGGCTATCTCGGTGATGTCTGTGACATTGGGCGAGAGCTTCACCATGAGATGCCGAGGCCATGCGCGTCTTAGCGCCGATGTCACCTCGGCCGCGCCTGCGGCGGTGGTGCCGAAGGCCATGCCGCCGGCCTTGACATTGGGGCAGGAGATATTGACCTCGATGGCGCGGATTTTTTCGAGTGGCGCCAGCCTCTCGGCCACGGCCACATAGTCCTGCAGCTTCGCGCCCGATACGTTGACGATCACCTCCGAGTCAAACCCGGTGAGGGTGGGGTATATGTATTTTGCGAAATGCTCTACGCCGGGATTCTGCAGGCCCACGGCGTTGATCATGCCCGACGGCGTCTCGGCCATGCGCGGGGCCGGATTGCCCTGGCGTGGCTCCAGCGTGGTGCCTTTGACGATGAATCCGCCGAGACGGTTGAGGTCGATGAAATCGGCAAACTGGTGTCCGAAGCCGAATGTCCCCGATGCGGTGAGCACCGGATTTTTGAGCCTGAGGCCGGCTCCGAGGTCTACTGCGAGGTTTATTGCCATGACTCAAGACGTTTAATGTTGAATACCGGGCCTTCGGTGCATACGCACACGTTGCCGCGGTCTGATGTGTTTTCTACACAGCACAGGCATGCGCCCACGCCGCAGGCCATGTGGTTCTCGAGCGATACCTCGCACCATGTGCCTTTGGAGCGTGCCAGGGCGGCCACGGCGTGCATCATGGGGGTGGGGCCACAGCAGTAGATTCTGTCGTATGTCTCGTTGAATACGGGGTTGAGGGTCACCACGCCGTGATGGCCTTCCGAGCCGTCGTCGGTCGACACTTCCACGCGTCGCGCGGTCTCGTACATGTCCCTTACGCCGTCGACATCTTTTTTAGAGCGGCCGCCGAGCACCACGGTCACGTCGGCTCCGAGGCGCGAGAGCTCGCGGGCCAGCATCACCAGCGGAGCGGCGCCCACGCCGCCGCCGGCCAGCAGAACGCGCTTGCCGGCGCTGTCGTCGACAGTAAAGCCGTTGCCCAGCGGGAACATTATATCCACTTCCGTGCCTTCGGGCGTGTTCACGAGATTGCGGGTGCCCTGTCCCTGCGGTTTTACGAACAGAATCAGCTCCGAGCCGTAGCGCACGTCGCACACTGATATGGGACGGCGCAGCAGAGCCGTGGCGCAGTTGTCTATTCTCACCTGTACGAACTGTCCCGGCACTACCTCGGCCAGGCACTCGCTGTCGGGCGCCGTGAGGGTCATGAGGCAGCTGCCCGACGGCAGGAACCTCTTGCCCGTTAGTCTGAATTTCTTTACCTGTTTCACTGTCGTTTTATTGATTCGATATATTTCACGGCCTCTGCGAGTGTCTCCGGCTTGCCCACATCATACCATGATACATGGTCGGGCATGTCGAACGACCGTATGTCAATCTTGTCGCACAGGTCGATATAGAAGTCTGTTATGGAGAACGGAGTTTTCTCGGGACGATAGTGGCGCAGCCTGTCGTAGGCGTCGGGCTCCACGATGTGCAGGCCATCGAAAGCCGCGAGGTACATGTCCTTTTTGATTTTAAGCGTCGCGGGGCGCACGTCGCCGGTCGATACGTTGGTCCAGCCCTCGAGCCGCCGCCGGCTGTTAAAGACGAAATACCGCGATGTTTTGCGCTGCTGGCTCAGCAGAGTCACATCGGCTCCGTCACGCCGGTGTGCGGCCATGAACGATTTCAGGTCGAGGCCGGTGAGGATATCGGCGTTGTGGATGAGCACCGGCTCGCCCTGGAGCAGCGGCACGGCCTTGGCCAGGCCGCCGCCGGTGTCGAGCAGCAGGTCGCTCTCGTCGCTTATCGTTATTTTTACACCGAAATCATGTTCGGCCACAAAGTCGATTATCTGGCGGGCGAAATGGTGCACGTTGACAATAATGTCGTTTATGCCTGCGTCCGCGATATTCTCTATGACCCGTTGCAGCATGGGCTTGCCGCCCACGTCTACGAGGGCCTTGGGATGGCTCAGAGTCCAGGGCTTAAGCCTCGAGCCTATTCCTGCGGCGAAAACGAGTGCTTTCATCGGCGGGGAAAGAGTTGCTCGATATTCTGCTCACGATGCACGAGCTCTACCTTTACATTGAATGTCTTGTTGAGATGCTCGGCCATGTGCTGCGCACAGTAGACCGATCGGTGCTGGCCGCCGGTACAGCCGAACGATACCATGAGATTGGTGAAGCCGCGTTCGATATAGCGTTTTGTCGCCGCGTCAACCAGGGCATAGCAGTGGTCGAGGAATCCGAACACCTCGCCGTCGTTTTCAAGAAATTCTATTACCTGTCTGTCAAGGCCGGTGAAGGGCTTGTAGCGGTCAAATTTGCCGGGATTGTTTACGGCGCGACAGTCGAATACGAAGCCGCCGCCGTTGCCCGACGGGTCGTTGGGAATTCCCTTCTTGTATGCGAACGACAGGACGCGCACAGTGAGCTGGCGCTTTTCGAGTTCCGAGGTGAACTGTTTGAGATTGATCAGGCGGCGCAGCATCTCGGTGAGATAGGGATAATCCTCGAATTCACCCTCGGCGAGCAGTGTGCGCAGATTGTTGATCGCAAACGGCACGCTCTGCATGAAATGGGGCTTTTTCTCAAAATAGCCTCTGAAGCCATAGGCGCCGAGAACCTGCAGCGTGCGGAACAGTACAAACTGACGCAGGGTGTGCATGAACGTCTCTTTGTCTATGTCGCGGTATTTGCGGGCCGAGTCGATGTATTCGTCTATAAGTTCGAGTCGCAGCGACGGCGAGAAGTTCGCTTTAGCCTGCCACAGGAATGAAGCCACGTCATAATAGCACGGGCCGCGGCGGCCGCCCTGGAAGTCGATAAACCACGGCTCGCCGTCCTTAATCATCACGTTGCGCGACTGGAAATCGCGATACATGAAGGTGTCGCTGTCCGATTCCAGCAGCACGTCGGCGAGACGGCTGAAATCGTCTTCAAGCAGATTTTCCTCAAATTCAAGGCCGGTGGCTTTCAGAAAACAATACTTGAAATAATTGAGATCCCACATCACCGAGCGACGGTCGAATTCCTTGGCCGGGAAGCAGCGCGAGAAATCGAAGCCGTCCGAGCCGGCAAACTGGAAGTCGGGCAGCCGGCGTATAGTTTTCACCAGCAGTTCGCGTTCGGCGGGCGAGAAGACGTGCGTGAGTCGTCCTTTTTCAATCGCGCCGAAGAGCAGCGTGTCGCCCAGGTCGGTCTGAAGATATGTCATGCGGTCGGGGGCCACGGCCACTACCTGAGGCACCGGCAGCCCCTTGGCGGCAAACTGGTTGTCAAAATCAAGAAAAGCTTCGTTTTCCTGCAGGTTGGTGCCTATGACACCGATAAGGGAGCCTTCAGGCCCCGTAAGGCGGAAGTATCGGCGGTTACTGCCCGACGAGGGCAGTTCCTCGATGCTTTCCGGTGCCCGGCCCGTATGGGATGTGTATAATTCTGAGAGCGTAGTCATGAGGGATTAAGATGGGGTAGGTGGTCAGTTGCCTAATTCGGAGAGGAATTTGATGCGTACAAGGCGTATTTCTTCCTCGGTATATGCCGGGCAGAGTTCGCGGAATGCCTCTTCGAGCGAGCCTGATTCGTCCTGTCTGAAGTGGTCGAAAATTTCTTCCTGCTCGTCCTCGTCGAGCTTGTCGTCGATGAAGTAGGAGATATTGATTTTGTTGCCCGAATTGACGATTGATTCAATCTCGTCGAGCAGCTGGTCGAAATCGAGTCCGTTGCTTACGGCCACTTCCTCGAGGTCAATCTTGCGGTCGATGGCCTGGATGATGGATATCTTGCGTTTTGACTTGTTTGCCACCGAGCGCACACGCAGGTCTTCGGGACGCTCGATTTCTTTTTCGTCAACGTATGTCTTGATTACTTTGAGGAATTCCTCGCCGTAGCGCTTGGCTTTTCCTTCGCCCACGCCGGGGATATTCTGCAGCTCCTCGGTGGTGATGGGATATGTGGTGGCCATGGCTTCGAGCGACGGATCCTGGAAAATCACATAGGGGGGCAGATTGAGGTGCTGGGCTATTTTTTTGCGGAGTGCCGACAGGATAGCATACAGCTCCGTGTCGGCCGCGCATGCCGAGCCGCCCTTCAAGGGTGTTACTTCCTCCTCGTCGTCGTTGAACTCGGAGTCTTCCACCACCTTGAATGATACGGGCTTTTTGAGGAATTCCTTGCCCTTGGCTGTAAGATGCAGGGTGCCGTAATTCTCGATATCCTTGTTCAGATAACCTGCAAGGATAGCCTGACGGATTACCGCGTTGAGGAATTTGCGGTCGGTGCCTTCGGCCGAGCCGAATATCTCGAGCTCGTCGTGACGGTATGATTTGACGTCGGGAGTCGGTTTTCCGAGCATGACGTCGAGGATGTAGTCGGCTTTGAATTTTTCTTTGATGGCGGCAATCGTTTCAAGGGCCGCCAAGAGTTCTTCTTTTGCTTCCACTTTCTTTTTCTTATTAATGCAATTGTCACAGTTGCCACACGAGTCTTCAGAATATCTCTCCCCGAAATAGTGGAGCAGCGACAGGCGCCGGCACACCGATGATTCGGCGTATGCGGCGGTCTCGGCCAGCAGTTGCTTGCCTATCTCCTGTTCGGCCAGCGGCTTGCCCTGCATGAATTTTTCCATCTTCTGCAGGTCGCGGTAGGCGTAGAACGTAAGGCAGATGCCTTCGCCGCCGTCGCGTCCGGCGCGCCCCGTCTCCTGATAGTAACCTTCAAGCGACTTGGGCATGTCGTAGTGGATCACAAAGCGCACGTCGGGCTTGTCGATGCCCATGCCGAATGCTATGGTCGCCACGATGACGTCGACTTTTTCGAGCAGGAACGCGTCCTGATTGGCCGAGCGGGTGGCGGCGTCCATGCCGGCATGATAGGCCAGCGCCTTGATGTTGTTGACGCGCAGCAGCTCGGCCAGCTCTTCCACTTTTTTGCGGCTCAGGCAGTAGATGATGCCTGATTTTGACGGATGCTGACGCACGAAGCGTATGATGTCGTGGTCGGTGTTCTTTGTCTTGGGGCGTACCTCATAGTAGAGGTTGGGCCGGTTGAACGATGATTTGAACACCATAGCTCCCTGGTGCATTCCGAGGTTTTTCTGAATGTCGTGTTGTACCTTTGGAGTGGCCGTCGCCGTGAGGGCGATGACCGGCCGTACGCCTATCTCGTTTATGATGGGGCGTATGCGGCGGTATTCGGGCCTGAAATGATGGCCCCATTCCGATATGCTGTGCGCATAGTCGATGGCATAGAACGTGATGGTGAAGGATTTAAATAATTCTATTTTTTCTTCTTTTGTAAGCGACTCCGGAGCCACGTAGAGCAGCTTGGTGCGCCCGGAAATCACGTCCTCCTTCACCTTGTCGATCTGTAATCGTGTCAGAGACGAGTTGAGGAAGTGGGCCACTGAATCCTCGGCGCTGAAATTGCGCATGGCGTCCACCTGGTTTTTCATCAGGGCTATCAGCGGCGACACTACTATCGCAGTGCCGTCCATGAGCAGTGCAGGCAGCTGATAGCACAAAGATTTGCCTCCGCCTGTAGGCATCAGCACAAAGGTGTCGTTGCCTGCAAGCAAGCTTCGTATTATGGCTTCCTGGTTGCCCTTGAATTTTCCGAATCCGAAGTGGCGGCGCAGGGCGTCGGTCAGGCTTTCTGTTGTCTCCATGGCTGGTGATTATGGTAAGTCGCTTTGAGTGAGGGATGGCTTTATTATACCGAGGCGGCCTCGAAGTGGGCGGCCTCGAATTTGGCTTTGGCGTAGGGCAGTGTCACCTCGAATTTTTTGATGTTCTGCGATGGAATATCATACATGGCGTCGACCATTATAGCCTCCACTATCGAGCGAAGGCCGCGGGCGCCGAGCTTGTATTCTATCGACTTGTCTACCACAAATTCGAGCACCTCGGGCGTGAATGTAAGCTCCACGCCGTCCATTGCGAACAGTTTTTTATACTGGCGGGTTATGGCGTTGCGGGGCTCTGTGAGCACCTTGAGCAGCGCCTCGCGGTCGAGGGGCGTGAGATGGGTCAGGATGGGCAGACGGCCTATGATTTCGGGTATAAGGCCATAGGACCGCAGGTCCTGGGGCGCCACATAGCGCAGATAGTCCTGTTTGTCTTTGGGCCTCTCGCGGGTAGGGTCTGTCGCATATCCCACCACGTGGCGGTTCATGCGCTTGGCTATCTTTTCCTCGATGCCTTCAAAGGCGCCGCCGCAGACAAAGAGAATATCCTTCGTGTCCACGGGAATCATCTTTTGCTCGGGATGC
>CAYNXG010000088.1:0-7425 GCA_964401095.1 uncultured Bacteroides sp. | reverse complement strand
GGTCTCAAAGTTGGAAACCGACGAAACCTCTAGCCAGCGCATCTGTGCGGCCGACCACACCTCGAAGTCGAAAGTAATGGCCGATGTGAACGACATGTCGCCGCCGCAGAGACGCAGGATGTGCCAGGGCAGGCCGAGGCGGTCAAGCAGCGACTGCACGTGGTCTTTCATCTCCTCGAGGGCGGCATAGGAGTTCTCGGGACGTTCGATGCGCACGATTTCCACCTTGTCGAACTGATGGAGTCTGTTGAGGCCGCGCACGTCCTTGCCGTACGAGCCGGCCTCGCGGCGGAAGCAGGCCGAGTATGCGCAATTCTTGATGGGCAGACGGTCGGCGGGAATGATGACGTCGCGATAGAGGTTTGTGACGGGCACCTCGGCGGTGGGGATGAGGTAGAGATTGTCGAGGGTCACCACATACATCTGTGCCTCCTTGTCGGGGAGCTGGCCCGTGCCGTAGCCCGAAGCCTCGTTCACCACATAGGGAGGCTGCACCTCGAGGTAGCCGGCCTCCGACGCGCTGTCGAGGAAGAACTGGATGAGCGCGCGCTGGAGCTTGGCGCCCTTGCCGAGATAAACGGGGAATCCGGCGCCGGTGATCTTCACGCCGAGGTCAAAGTCGAGGAGGTTGTATTTCTTGGCCAGGTCCCAGTGGGGCAGAGCGTCCTCGGGGAGGTCAGGCATGGGGCCGCCGGTCTTCTCCACCACGTTGTCGGCGGCGGTGCGTCCTTCGGGCACCATGTCGCAGGGCACATTGGGCACGTTGTAAAGGATATTGTCGATGTCTTTTTCGGTCTGGGCGAGGCGGTCGGCAAGCACCTTCTGGGCCTGCTTGAGCTCGGCCACGCGGGCCTTGGCCTGCTCGGCGAGGTCGCGTTCGCCGGCCTTCATGTGCGCGCCGATGGTGGCGGCCAGTTTGTTGAGCTCGGCCGAGCGGGTGTCGTTCTCGAGCTGGAGGGCGCGGCGAGCGTCGTCGAGCTCGATGACCTGTTGAATCACTTCCTTGCCGTCGAAACCCTTGACGGCAAGACGCTCGACGATGCGGGCGGGGTCTGCTTTGATTTGTTGTAGAGTGAGCATCTCTAATATATTTCTATAATTAATGTATATCGGTGGGGATTATTTGGCGAGGAGAGCCCTAACCTTTGCCGAGATGGCCTTGCCGTCGGCGCGACCTGCCAGGGCCTTTGTGGCGGGGCCCATCACCTTGCCCATATCGGCGGGCGACGAGGCGCCCACGGCGGCTATGATCTTCTCGATTTCGGCGGTGAGCTCCTCGTCGGTGAGGGGCTTGGGAAGGTATGTTTCGATTACGGCAAGCTCGGCGAGCTCGTTTTCGGCCAGGTCGGGACGATTCTGCTCGGTATATATCTGAGCCGATTCGCGGCGCTGTTTAGCCATTTTCACAAGAATCTTGAGGGCGGCATCGTCAGAGAGCTCGCCGTTGGCACCGGGGGCGGTGCGGGCTTCGAGAAATTCCTTCTTGATGCCGCGGAGAGCCTCGAGGCGCACCTTCTCGCGTGCAAGCATGGCCGACTTGATATCGGCGTTGACGGTTTCAAATAAATCCATATTTATTGCAGATGTTATATTGCTTAATAATCCGTGGCGGCCGCCACGGCCGGGCGGCCACAATTATTCGGCAAAGATACAAAAAACTTGGCGATAAGGAAATAAATTACTAAATTTGCCACGTTTTTCACAATTGTAGAACTAAAATTCATAATTTTGGACATAGACCCCCTTCCGGCCACAGAGCCGCTGAACCAACTGTTACTTAGCCTGCCATGCGCCATAGAGCCCTCGGGCTTCTCGGTGGCGTCGATAGTGGCGCTGCTGCTGGCGCTCGGATGCCTGCTCCTGTCGGGATTCGTATCGGGCAGCGAACTGGCTTTTTTCTCCCTCACCGACCAACAATGCGACGAGCTCGACTCCACCCCCTCGGGCTCCACGATACGCCGGCTGCTCTCGCAGCCCGAAAAGCTGCTGGCCACCATCCTGATCAGCAACAATCTCGTGAACGTCACCATCGTGGTGCTGTGCAACTTTGCCCTGGGCCCGGTGTTCGCCGGCATGAGTCCCGTGTGGAGCTTCGTGCTGCAGACCGTCATCCTCACGTTCCTCATCCTGCTTTTCGGCGAGATCCTGCCAAAACTCTACAGCACAAACTATCCTGAAAAATGGGCGCGCATGGCCGCCGGCGGCATCAGCCTGCTCATGAAGATATTCTCGCCCGCCTCGCGCCTGCTCATCGGCTCCACCTCCATCGTCACGAGGGTGGTGACCAAGCAGCCCCAGGCGCTCACCACCGACGACCTCTCGCAGGCCCTCGAGCTGACATCGGGCGCCACAAAGAGCGACAAGGAAATTCTCGAGGGAATCCTGCGCTACGGCGACACACAGGCCTCGGAAATCATGACCCCGCGAATCGAAATCACCGACCTCGACATGAACATGACCTTCGAGCAGGTGATGAAGGAGGTAATCGACTCGGGCTACTCGCGAATCCCCGTCTACGAGGGCACCGAGGACAACATCCGCGGCATACTCTTCTCGCGCGACCTGCTGCCCTACATCGGCAAGGCCGACGACACGTTCGACTGGCGCAAGCTGCTGCGCGAGCCCTACTTCGTGCCCGAATCGCGCCGCATCGACGACCTCCTCGAGGACTTCCGCAAGCGCAAACAGCACCTGGCCATCGTGGTGGACGAATACGGCGGCACACAGGGCCTCGTCACCCTCGAGGACGTGCTCGAGGAAATCGTGGGCGACATCGACGACGAATACGACCAGCCCGAGGCCACATACAAGCGCCTGCGCGACAACACATACGAATTCGAGGGCCGCACCCTGCTCACCGACTTCTTCCGCATCACCGGCCTCGACGAGCACGAATACGAGGAGGTGACCGAGGACGCCGAGACCGTGGCCGGAATGTTGCTGGCCATCAAGGGCGACTTCCCCAAGGACAAGGAGCCACTGGTCTACGGCCGCTGCCGCTTCCTCATCCTCGACGTTTCAGACCACCGCATCGCCGGCGTGCGCGTGAAGGTGATGCCCGACGTGCAGGAACAATGACCCCGCGCCGCATCTCCCGCCTACTCCCCGCCATAGCCGTGGCCGCCCTGGCCGCCCTGGCCTCATGCTCGGCCGGCGACGACGCAGACCGCCGCGCCGTGCCGCGCCGCACCGCCTATCCACGCCTGCGCCTGCCCGACACCGTCATGGCCCCCGTGGCCGGCTTCCCCGCCCTGCTGGAGGTGAACGCGCAGGCCGCCGTGACATCGCCGCGGCCCGGATGGCTCAACGTGGCCTACCCCGCCCTGGGCGCCGTGCTCCACATAACATACACCGCCTCGGCCCCGCCCGAAATCGACGAAGTGAAGGCCAACCGCATGCGCCGCCTAATGCTCAACGCCGGCGACCGCCCCTCGCGTCAGAGCGAATTTGTCAATCCCGCCGGATTCGACATTCTGATGATACGCACCGAGAGCTCGTCGACGCCGCTGCAGTTTGTTGCCACCGACGACAGCACCGCCGTGGTGAGCGGCGCGGTCTACTTCTCCGACCCCGCCGTGGCGCGCACCGAGAACACCGACTCCATAGCCCCGGCCATCGACGCCATAGAGCGCGACCTGGCCGTCACCCTCGCCCGCCTCGACCATGCAAAGAATTGACATCGCCCCCGGCCTTTACGTGCTGCTGGCGCCCATAAGCGCGCCCGGCGGCCTGTCCGCGGCCCGTGAGGCCGTGGCGTCGCTGCTGCGCGCCGCTGGCGGCACGGGGGCGTCCATAGTCCACGCCCCCGACGGCAGCCCCCTCGCCGCGGGCTGCGACCTGCGCATATCCGTGAGCCACAGCCGCCACATAGCCGCCCTGGCCGTCAACGAAGGCCCGGAGCGCATCGGTGTGGACATCGAGGAGCCCCGCCCCGCGCAGCTTGCGAGGGTGGCGGCGCGTGTAATGTCGCAGGCCGAGCTCGACGACATCGACAGCCTGCCCGGCGGCCTGCTGCAGGCATGGACGCTGAAAGAGGCCGTGTTCAAGGCCGCCGGCGAGGCAGACGTGGCCGACCTGCGCGAGATAGCCATAGACACGGCCACAGCCGCCACAGCCACGCTGCGTGGCCGGCGGCTGCGCATACTGCTGTCGCGACACGTCGCACAGGGCGACACCGGGGCATGGCTCAGCCTCGCCGCGGCGTCAGAAATCTGAAAACAGCTGGGGTTTTATCACAATGCCCACGCGCAGCTGCGACTTCCACACCTTGTAGTCGAGCAGCCCCTCGCCGTAGCCGTTGTAATACTGTAGGAAAAAATACTGATTCGACTTCCGCGAGAATCGGTAGGCAAGCTCCAGAATAGTGTTATAGTTGAAGAAATTGCCGGCACGCTTCACCAGCGTCAGCGAGCCGGTGAACTTGCGGTTGTCCGTCATGGCCTGCACCGACACCTGATACAGGCCGCAATAGTTGAGGATATCCTTGTTGTTCATGCCGTCGATGATGGGTATCCATATCTTGCCCGCCACGCTGAGGTTGGGGTCGATGATGATGTTGGCGGCCAGCGACACCTTGTTCCACGAGCGCGACCATATGCTGTCGCGGCCGTTGCTCTCGTGCTCCAGGATGAGGCTGAGCTTGCCCACATAGCGGTTTTTCACAAACAGGGGCTTGGTGAGGCCTATGCCGGGGTTGAAATTGAGGTCGGTCATAGGCATCGAGTTCTCGAGCACGTTCCAGAAACACTTTTGCGAATAGAACAGATACAGATACGTGCCCCAGGGCAGCGTGGCGTTGGTGAGGCGCTGCGCTATGGATATCTGAAACTTTATGTTGGTGTTGCTCTTGTTGGCCTTCGGGCCGATGGGCGGGCCGAAGATGAAGTAATTATCCTTGTAAAGCCCGAAATAAGGCTGATTGCGGAAGTCGCGGCGTATGCTGTCGGGGTTGAAGCGATCCTCGTCGGACGACAGTATCTGGCCGGCCACATCCTGTGTGCCGAGCACTGCCGACATCACCAGCGCTACTATATAAAATAATATCCTTTTCATAATCGGCTGCAAAGATAGCGATTTTGGCGATATTTCGCGCCGGTTTACGCACAATAGTACATATAAATAGCAGAAAAGGACAACAATCTCCCTTTTTGGAAATCGTTGCCCTTTCCCTTATGATTTTTTACAGACGATCAGTACTGCTCAGACTCGTTGGGGAAGTCCATGCTCTTCACGTCGTCGATATATCGGCCCACGGCGCCGTTTATCACCGTGGCCAGGTCGGCGTAGCGGCGCAGGAACTTGGGCGAGAAGCCCTTGTTGATGCCCAGCATGTCCTGGAGCACCAGCACCTGGCCGTCGCAGCCGTTGCCGGCGCCGATGCCTATGACCGGAATCGAAATCGACTCGGCCACGCGGCGGGCCAGCGTGGCGGGAATCTTCTCCAGCACCAGCGCAAAGCAACCTATCTCGGCCAGCATGCGGGCGTCCTCGAGCAGCTTCTCGGCCTCGGCCTCCTCCTTGGCACGCACGTTATATGTGCCGAACTTGTTGATCGACTGGGGCGTGAGGCCCAGATGGCCCATGACGGGGATGCCGGCGCAGAGGATGCGCTCGATCGACTCGCGAATCTCGCTGCCGCCTTCCATCTTCACGGCCTCGGCGCCGCTCTCCTTCATGATGCGGATAGCCGACTGCAGGGCCTCTTTCGAGTTGCCCTGATACGAGCCGAAGGGCATGTCACACACCACCAGGGCGCGGCGGGTGCCGTTGGTGACACACTTGGCATGATATATCATCTGGTCCAGGGTGATGGGCAGTGTGGTGGGATTTCCTATCATCACGTTCGACGCCGAGTCGCCCACGAGAATCACGTCTATGCCCGCCTCATCCACGAGGCGTGCCAGCGAGTAGTCATAGGCCGTGAGCATCGCAATCTTCTCGCCGCGCTGTTTCATCTCGCGCAGGCGGATGGTCGTTACTTTACGTGTATTGTCTACTGTGTTGGTTGACATCTCTTTTACTTTAGAGCTTGTTTAATAATAAGCTTGATAACAAGCTTGAAAAATTCGTGCAAAGGTAAACATTTTGGTTGAATCGGACACAGACATTGCCAAAAAAATCGTACTTTTGTAAAATTTATTCCGAAATAACATAACCACAACCCGCAAGATATGAAAGTAGTCAACTTTGCAGAAACACCCTCGCTGATGAGCCGGTATCTGCTGGAGATGCGCTCCACCGACGTGCAGGCCGACCGCCTGCGCTTCCGCCGCAACCTCGAGCGCACCGGCGAGATCATGGCCTACGAGATTTCCAAGACCCTCCGCTACAAGAAGGTGGAGATTCAGACACCCCTCGACACCGCCACGTGCGACACCATCGACGAGCAGGTGGTGCTCGGCACCATCTTCCGCGCCGGCGTGCCCTTCCACCAGGGCTTTCTGGCCTATTTTGACGACGCCGAGAACGCCTTCGTGTCGGCCTACCGCAAATACAAGGAAAAAGAGAATTTCGACATCCTCATCGAGTATCTCGCCTCGCCCCGCCTCGACGGCAAGACGCTGATTCTCTGCGATCCCATGCTGGCCACGGGCGCCTCGATGGAGCTCAGCTACCGCGCGCTGCTCACCAAGGGACAGCCCGCGTCGGTACACCTCGCGTCGGTCATCGCCTCGCGCCAGGCCGTTGAATTCCTGGAGCGCGTAATGCCCGCCGACACCACCCTGTGGGTAGGCGTCATCGACGACCACATCAACGCCCACAGCTACATCGTGCCCGGCCTCGGCGACGCCGGCGACCTGGCCTACGGCACCAAGGAATAATCCCCGCCGCCATAATACGACAATCCCGCCCCCGGGCCACACAGGCCGCAGGGGCGGGATTGTCATTTCTTCATCTCGGAGAAGGGTCACTGCTTCTTGCGGCGGCCGGCCTTGCGCTTTTTCAGCACCATGGCCGAGCGGGCCGGCAGATACAGCTTAAGCCATTCCACGCCGTGGGGCGAGTAGAGCGGGTCGGGGGCCGTGATATGCTCCACGCTCTCGTCCACGTTGCCATAGCCGCCGAAGGCCGGATTGTCGGTCGACAGCACCACGTCATACGACCCGCCGGGAGCCAGAATGCCGTAGCCGTCAAACGACTTGAACGGGTTGAAATTGAACACGAACACAAGGTCGCCGCGCATGAATGCCAGCACCTGGTCGTCATCCTTCTCCCACAGCTTGCGCACGGGCAGCGCCTGGAAGTTGTACACCCCGCCCACCAGCTCTATCATAGCCGTGTCGAAGGCATTGAGATACTTGTACTGGAGGTCTTCGCGGTCGACGAGGCTCCACTGGCGGCGCGCATACTTATAGCTCCAGCCGTTGCCCTCGCGGGGGAAGTCGATCCACTCGGGATGGCCGAACTCGTTGCCCATGAAGTTGA
>CAYNXG010000087.1:0-7486 GCA_964401095.1 uncultured Bacteroides sp. | reverse complement strand
ATATCAGGGCGTTACGCGCTTTAGTGTAAAGCGGAACATGAGGCCTCCGCCCTCGCGGTTCTGGGCCGTTATAGTGCCGCCGAAGGCTTCGATGGTATTCTGAACGATACACAGGCCCAGGCCCGTACCGCCCTTCTTGCGCGAGCGTCCGGAATCTTCTCTGAAGAACCGCTCGAACAGATGCGGCAGGCTTGCCTCCTTCACGCCCACGCCGTTGTCGTAAAACACAAAATGGAACAGTTCCTCGTCCTTGTCGGTCAGAATCAGGTTACATTCCGTGCCTTTTGAATAAGCCACCGCATTCTTCACCAGATTATTAATCATGGCCGTAAGCAGCGATGAATTGCCCACGACGCGGCAATATGTGGGTATGTCGTAATTGAAAGTCATGGAACCCAGCACGCCCGATGTCTCCAGGTCGCTCACCGCCTGGAATACTACCTCATGGAAGTCAATGGGTTCGGTGTTGATCATCTTCGAGCCGAACTCGAGGCGCGTTATCGACGACAGGTCGTCGAGAAGCTGTATCAGACGGTCGATGTGCTCGTTGACCTTGTTAAGGAAGTGACGCATCGAATCGGCATCCATATCGGGATGCTCCCTGATGGTGTCTATATAGCCTTTGATAACGCCGATAGGGGTCTTGAGCTCGTGGTTGATATTGTTTGTGAGCTCACGTTTAAGCCTTGTCTTTTCCTCCAGTGCGTGGAGGGCAACGAAGTGTTCGCGCCGTATCTTCAACATGGCGGCGCTGCGCTCGTTGTAGAACCTCACAATCTGACGGGCTATATCACCCATCTCGTCGTGCGGGAAATCGTTTGAGGGCACAAACTTCGGGTCGGTGCCGGCGCGCAGTGCGAAGTCGCGCAGCATCGTTATGCTGCGGCCTATGCGCCGCGACAGCAGACAGGCCAGGAATGTGGCTATGACCGCCACGGTGATGAGTATGAAGTAGATGCTCTTTGACACGCTCGACGCATTGATTACGTCCTTGTCGAACGGCAACAGCGAATACACCTGCAGCTTATGGTCGTTGCTCTGCATCACGTCATAATAGAAATTATGACGCTTGCGCTCCTCGTCGGAGTCGATTATATCGTCGAGCTTCGAGGACTCGGCGCCCACCACGCCCTCGCGCGGCAACGAACGTGTACCCGGCACACTGATGGGGCTGCCGATATGATGGATCAGCTTGCCCTGGTGGTAGATGGAGAGACGGATAGCGTCGTACAGCGGATTCTGCATGTAATAATCGTTTACATAATTCAGAAAGCCGGTAGGGTCGTCATCAGCCTCGTATGCAGCGATTATTCGCGAATTGATAAGCGACATCTGCGTGCGTATCATGTCGACACGCAGCTGACGCTCGTTATGGAACATCCATACGCCGAGCACTATCACTATCAGCCACACCAGCGCCACTATGGGCAGCATCAGGCGCCACTGATACTTAATATGTTTCTTTAAACCCATAGCCAAAACCCTGGCGGGTCACAATATTATCGGCATATTCGCCCACTTTCTTGCGCAGGCGGGTTATGTTTGTGTCAATAGTGCGGTTGCTTACCACAACATCATCGCCCCACACGTTGGAAATTATTTCCTGACGCGAGTAGATGCGGTTGCGGAGGGTGAGGAAGAACTGTAATATCTGAAATTCCGTGCGGGTGAGCGGCATGGGCTGTCCGTCGAGATATGAGATTTTCTCGTTACGGTCTATTCTGAGGGTCTTGAAAGTAAGGTCGCTCTCATATTCCGAGTCGGTGGTCTGTGCGGCGATAGCGGCCTGTGTGGCGGCGGTGCGGCGCAATACGGCACGCACGCGTGCCAGCACCTCGCCGATGGAGAACGGCTTGGTGACATAGTCGTCAGCGCCGATGTTCAGGCCCATCACTTTCTCGTCCTCCTCGTTGAGTGCCGAGCAGAAGATGATAGGAGTCGTCTCGGTAGCAGTGACATTGCGGATACGCTTGGCAAAGTCGAAGCCGCTGAGATCGCCCATCATTATGTCAACGATAAACAGATTGTATTGCGACAGGTCCATGTCAAGAGCTTCCTCCGCGCTGTAGGCGGTATCCACTTCATATCCTTCTTTCGTGAGGTTATATTGGAGGATATCACAGATAGCCTCTTCGTCATCGATTACAAGTATTCTCGCTCTCATTGATTTATATTTGAGTGTGTTTTTTCTTTAGAGCCTTTCATCTTATTTCCTATGACCGGCTCCCGATTGGTTTTATTCCTCAAAATTAACAAAAAGCGCCCATGATGCAAGGTTAAAATTTGTTAAACACCGAATTGTAACCAAACCATAACACGATAGCCTTGTTGTAATAGTACAAATGCATTATTGCACTGTGTTTTCATGGTAATAGATTTAAGGTTATGAACCCCTCGGCTTGAGGTAAGTAGAAGGGGTTGCAAAATGCCGCCAAGGAACGATAAATTCCGAGACGGCATTTTTGGTGTAACCCGCGAATCTGTTTTTCAAGGCTTGTTTAATAATTAAAATGTGAACAAGCTATGATATATAAAACTTTTTCATAACTTTGCCTGCATACTAAACATAAACGCACATGACACCCGTAACCCGTCTTGATATCACTCCCGAAAAACTTGAGGCCGACCGCCGCGTGCTTGAACTGCTTTCAAATTCTTTCCCGAACATCGGGGCCGCGTCAACCGAGATAATTAACCTCGAGGCCATTCTAAACCTGCCCAAAGGCACCGAGCATTTTGTGGCCGACATCCACGGCGAGCACGAGGCGTTTCTGCACATCCTCAAAAACGCGTCGGGCAACATCAAGCGCAAGGTGACGGAGATTTTCGGCACATCGCTCTCGGCCCGCGACATCCGCGAGTTGTGTTCACTGATATATTATCCCGAACAGAAACTCGAATACATTACCGACGACCCGGACATCAACCTCAACGACTTCTACAACATCACCCTTCACCGCCTGGTTAAGGTGACACAGTCGGTATCATCGAAATACACCCGTTCAAAGGTGCGTAAATCGCTGCCGCGCGAGTTCGCATACATCATCGAGGAGCTCATGCACGAGTCGCCCTCCGAGGAAAACAAGCAGGCATACTTCAACCGCATCATCGAGACCATAATAACCACGGGCCAGGCCGATGCATTCATCGTGGCCATGTGCAACGTCATACAGCGCCTAAGCATCGACCAGCTGCATATCCTCGGCGACGTCTACGACCGTGGCCCGGGTGCGCACATAATAATGGACACCCTTACCGAATATGATAAATTCGACTTCCAGTGGGGCAACCACGACGCTCTGTGGATGGGCGCCGCAGCCGGCAACGACTCGTCGATAGCCAATGTACTGCGCGTGTCGCTGCGTTATGCCAATCTCGCCACTCTTGAGGACGGCTACGGCATAAACATGCTGCCTCTGGCCACATTCGCCATGGAAGTGTACGGCGACGACGACTGCAAGGGCTTTGAGCCCAAACTCGACGAGGACAACGCCGACATGCCCGACAAGACACGCATGCTCATAGCACGGATGCACAAGGCAATCGCCGTGGTGCAGTTCAAGCTCGAGGCCGCGCTGATCGACAGGCATCCCGAGTGGGGCATGGAAGACCGCAAGATGCTTCATCTCATCGACTTCAGCCGCGGCACTATCAACATCGGCGGCAAAGAATACGAGATGACAACAACCGCCTTCCCGACGGTAGACCCGGCACGTCCTTACGAGCTGACACCCGAGGAGGCCGACCTCGTGGCCAAGCTGCGCCACTCGTTCAGAGTCAGCGACAAACTGGCCCGGCACATAAAAGTATTGCTCAGCCACGGCTCCATGTACGGAGTATATAATTCCAATCTGCTTTTCCACGCGTCTATGCCGCTCAATGCCGACGGCAGCCTGCGGGAGGTGGAAGTCGCGGGTAAAAAATACAAGGGACGCCGCCTGCTCGACAAAATCGGCAGCGTGATGCGTGCGGCCTTCAACTATGATTCGTCGGCCACCGACCGCGACTATGCCTGCGATTATTACTGGTATCTGTGGTGCGGCCCCGACTCACCGCTGTTCGACAAGTCGAAGATGGCTACCTTCGAGCGGTATTTCCTCACCGACAAGGAAACATTCCACGAGGAAAAAGGACACTATTACGTGTTGCGCAACAACGAGGAAATCTGCGACATGATTCTCGACGAGTTCAATGTCACCGGCGACCACCGCCACATAATCAACGGCCACGTGCCCGTAAAACTCAACAAGGGCGAGACTCCTATCCGCGCCAACGGCAAGCTGATGGTGATTGACGGAGGATTTGCCAAGGCCTATCATGCCACTACGGGAATGGCCGGCTACACTCTCGTGTACCATTCGCGAGGCTTCCAGCTTGTTAAGCACGAGCCGTTCACATCGGCCGAGGAAGCCATCCGCAACGGCACGGATATCGTGTCTACAACCGAAATCGTAGAGCTGTCGCAGCATCGTATGCGGGTGCGCGACACTGACAAGGGCCACGAGTTGCAGTCGCAGATCAACGAGCTCACCGAGCTGCTCTTTGCCTATCGCCACGGCATAGTCAAAGAGCGCTGGGGACGCGCCAAGGTGTGACACGCGTCAAGCCTTGGCATGCGGCTCAGCCTCAGGCTGCCGGGCCTTGGATATAGTCACAAGATACACGCCGCCGAATATCAGCACCACCGCCAGGGCCTTCATGGGCGTGAAGCGGTCGAGGCCGAGATACAGCCCCACGCACGATGCCACGATGGGCTGGAAATAGTTGTACATGCCCACCACCGTTGGGCGCAGATTCTTCTGTCCTATCATGATGCAGACATAGGCCACATACGTGCCCATGACCACCACGTAGGCCGCCCCGGCTATCTCGGCCGCCGACAGTTCCGAAAAGCGTGTGACCGACAGAGTGGACACCGAGAACGGCAGCAAAGCCACGGAGGCAAAGGTGAACATCCACTTCATCAGCGTCACGAGCGAATACTTTTTTATGAAATTCTTGTAAAATGTGAGGTAAAGCGCATACGACAGCTGCGCGCACAGCACCAGTATATCTCCCAGCACGGGATTGTTGCCGCGTATCGGATTGTTCACCATCGACGAATACACAAGAATCAGCGCGCCCGTGGCTCCGAGCGCTATGCCCCCGGCCTTTTTCAGTGTTATAGGCTCTCCAAGTATCAGCCATGCGAGAAGCATGACCCACATGGGCATGGTGGTGGTGATTATGGACGCCTCGCCGGGCGAGGTAAACCCTACTCCGAAAATAAAACTGCCCTGATTAAACAGCACTCCGAGAAAGCCCGCCCCGGCAAGCAGTAAAAGGTCACGCGGGGGAACATGTTCGCGCGTGGTGAACATCGATGTTATCCAGAACAGTATGGCGGCGCCGAATATACGGCAGTCGGTCATTACCAGCGGAGAGATGATTCCGGCACCCATGACGAGTTTGGCCACCGGTGACATAAGGCCCCATATAGTATTGGCGCCCAGCATGGCAAGATGCCCTTTGAGCTTAAAATCCGATTTCATGGCAATATTGTCATAAAAATATAATGCGATAAAATAAGAAAGGAAACGGGCCGCCAGACATAAGAATCTATATATCAGAGAAATAAACAACCATTCATTCCTCTGGGCCGGTTTCACCCGGCAAAATTAACGCTTTTCTCCCGAATATGAGACGGTTTGACAATAATATTAGCCCCCGTTCCTCAATATTTGGATAACGGCTCTAAAACCTAACCGCCACTAATAGCGTTATTAGACTATAACACAATTAATAAACGATGAAAACAGAAGCACTATTTGACCTTACGGGCAAAGTGGCCGTTGTCACCGGTGGCGGCGACGGTATCGGCAAAGGCTGCTGCGAGATTCTCGCGGCTGCCGGAGCTTCGGTAGTGGTAAGCGATCTCACCGTTGAGAAAGCTCAGGTTACGGTTGATGAAATCGTCAAGGCAGGCGGCAAGGCCGCTGCCACAGCATGCAATGTACTTAAAGACATACGGCACGGTAAATATCCTTGTAAACAATGCCGGTCTCGGCGGCGGTGGACGTGAGAATCCCTTTAAAATCGACCGCGCCTACGTTGAACGCATCTACGCTATAAATGTCTTCGCTCCGTGGCAACTTTGCAAGCTTGCCGCTCCATACATGCAGAAATCGGGCTATGGCAGCATTATAAACATCACCTCGATGAGCAGCATCAACAACGACCCCGACATGGCCATATACGGCTCGTCGAAGGCTGAGCTGAACCATATGGCGTCAAACCTCGCCTTCGATTACGGTCCCATGGGAATACGTATCAACAACGTAGGCCCCGGCGCTACCAAGACTCATGCCCTGGCCACGGTGCTTACGCCCGAGATTGAGGCCAAGATGCTGGTTCATACGCCCATCAAGCGCCTTGGCGAAGTCTCAGACATCGCCGGCGCCGTCCTTTACTTCGCCGCCCCCGTTTCGTCGTGGGTAAGCGGTCAGGTGCTTATGGTCAACGGCGGAGGTGTACAGACTCTGGATTAAAAACTCGTTTAATAATAAAATCATGTCAAAATTATCTGACACTCTGTTTGACTTTACGGGCAGAGTAATAATAGTGACGGGCGCCGCCGGTGCGATAGGCAGCGAGACTGCACGGGTATTCGCCGAGCTCGGAGCCAATGTAGTGCTTACTGATATTAATGAAGAAAAAGTCAAGGCCGTGGCCGCCGACATTCAATCGAAGACCGGCAAGGAAACGCTCGGCGTAAAAATGGACTCGACAAACGAGGACGATATACAGGCCTTGGTCGATGCCGTCGTGGCAAAGTTCGGTAAGATTTCAGGACTTGTCAACAACGTCGGCTGGGGCAAAGCCACTCCTCTGTGGGGCAGCGACACCGAAAAGATGGTCAAAAGCTACGAACTTAACACCGTAAGCGCATACAACACCACCCGCCTGTGCATGCCATATCTCAAAAAAGAGCCTAACGCATCGGTCGTATTCTCGGGTTCGATGGTAGGCGATACGCCGTCGCCCGAATTCATCGAATACAGCACGGCCAAAGCCGGCCTTATCAACATGGCCCACAGCATGGCCGTGGCGTCGGGGCCTGAAGTGAGATTCAATGTAGTGGTAATAGGCTCGGTAGACAACGGCGACGCCACACTCGAGGCGGGCTATGACCCGGCAATGCTCAAAAAGATTTCCGACGGCATAGTGATGAAGCGTCGCGGCACACCACGCGACATCGCCTACGGATTCATGTTCCTGATGAGCGATGCAGCGGCATGGATAACCGGCATCAACCTCATGATTGACGGCGGAGGCATGTACAAGAGCAAAATGCCCGACTGACCGGGATCTATTCGCGGAGGAGACAGCTTGCGGTGACTTACCGCGTTGTCTCCTTTTTTTGTTTTTAGGCGGATATTGGCCCTTGGCCTTGGCCTAAAGTCAAAGTCGAAACGCAATTTTCTCATCGCGTAAGCCCAATGTTTTT
>CAYNXG010000086.1:6253-7575 GCA_964401095.1 uncultured Bacteroides sp. | reverse complement strand
ATTTTTTCGCCAAAATCACACATTCCCGAACTTTTCCGCCAAAACTTTGTTACAGTCCTACCCGAAAAAATTTTCAGACACCGCCGATTTTTTTATCACTTTACCCGAAAAACGACTTTTTCTTTTCAATGGATATATGTACCTTTGCATTATTATAAACAATAAGTATATGGCCCGTCATAATGAACTTGGACGCTGGGGCGAAGATATGGCATGCGAAAAACTGGTGACAGAAGGATATGCCATAGTGGAACGGAACTGGCGGCTGAAGCATTTTGAAATAGATATCATCGCCAAAAAAGGCGACAGGATAGTCTTTGCGGAAGTAAAGACTCGGTCAGACCTCGACTGCGACCCGCTGGAAGTGATTGACTCCAGAAAAATGTCGCAGATGGCGAGAGCCGCAGACACGTATATACGTATATTCGATGTGAAGCAAGAGCCACAGTTCGACCTGTTCGGCATCGCCGGCACGCCCCGGAATTATAAAATGGAGCATATCGCCGACGCCTTTCTGCCGGATGTCATAACCTACAACTGACTCATAGCATCGGACACAATAATATATAAAGACACACAACACAGAATATCAACCTCAAATAATATACTATATGAAAGAGAACATCCGGGCTCGCCTGTCAATGTTGCGCGAGCAGATGAAAAAAGCGGGCGTTTCGGCCGCGATAATCCCCCAGGCCGACCCGCACATGAGCGAATATCTTTCGGCCCACTGGCAGGCCCGCCGCATGCTGAGCGGATTTACCGGCTCGGCCGGCGACCTCGTGGTAACGCTCGACAAGGCCCTTCTGTGGACCGACTCACGATATTTCCTCCAGGCCACCGACCAGCTGGCCGACACCGAGATATGCCTTATGAAAGACGGTCTGCCCGACACGCCCTCTATAGCCCAATGGCTTACCTCCAACCTGCGTCCCGGCGAAGTCACCGGAATCAACGGCATGGTATATTCCATCGCGGCCAAGGAAGACCTTGAAATGGAGCTCAACGCCCACGGTATAGCGCTCAACAGCGATTTTGACGTCCTTGACACAATATGGCCCGACCGCCCCGCCCTGCCCGACGGAAAGGCTTTTGTCCACGACATCAAATACGCCGGAAAATCGGCAAAGGAAAAGCTTGCCGCCGTGCTCGAGAATGTGAAGAGCCAAATGGCCTCAAGCGTATTCATCTCGGCCCTCGACGAAATAGCATGGGTATTGAATATCCGCAGCAATGATGTCAAATACAATCCCGTGGTGACATCGTTCCTCTACATCGCCCCCGAGGGCTCGACACTCTTCATCGACCCCGCGAAGGTTGAC
>CAYNXG010000086.1:0-6153 GCA_964401095.1 uncultured Bacteroides sp. | reverse complement strand
CACGACCGGGTGAGCGCCGGCGAACATCTCACCGAGATGGACGTGGCCGAAATCCTGCGCAAATACCGTTCGGCCATGCCCTTATATTTCGATGAAAGCTTCGGCACAATCGCCGGCTACGGCGCACACGGCGCTATCGTACACTACGAGGCCGACGAGGCATCCAACGCGGTTCTGAAGCCCGAGGGGCTGCTCCTTATCGACAGCGGCGCGCAATATCTCGACGGTACCACCGACATAACCCGTACCATAGCTCTGTCGAAGGCTCCCACAGCCGAGGAGAAGCGCGACTTCACACTCGTCATGAAAGGTCACATCGCCCTGGGCTCGATGATATTCCCCGAAGGCACGTGCGGCGCTCAGCTCGACGCTATCGCCCGCCAGTATCTGTGGAAAGAGGGCCTGAGCTACCTGCACGGCACCGGCCATGGCGTAGGCCACTTCCTTAACGTACATGAAGGCCCGCAGAGCATCAGACTCAACTACGTCCCCACCCCCCTCACGCCCGGCATGATAACCTCCAACGAGCCCGGACTGTACCGCGAGGGTGTGCACGGCATCCGCTGCGAGAATCTGATTCTCACCACCGAAGCCATGACCACCGAATTCGGTCGTTTCTATCAGTTCGAGACCCTGACCCTGTGTCCCTTCGACCTTTCGCTGTTCGACACGGCCATCATGACCAACCAGGAAATCGAATGGCTCAACGCCTATCATGCCCGCGTGCGCGAGGCGCTTGCCCCCGAGCTCGAAGGCCGTCCGCTTGAGTGGCTCAACGAAAACACACGTCCCCTTGAATTACATAAAGTAGAATTAAACTGAGCAAATGGCACTTATACTTCCCGTAAGAGGCTTCACACCTGAAATCGGCCCCGACTGTTTCCTTGCCGAAAACGCCACCGTAGTGGGCGACGTAGTCATGGGCCGCGACTGCAGCGTATGGTTCGGCACCATTCTCCGCGGCGATGTAAACTCAATCCGTATAGGCAACTGCGTAAACATCCAGGACGGTTCCGTGCTCCATACCCTCTATCAGAAATCCACCATCGAGATCGGCGACTACGTATCCATAGGCCACAATGTAACCATCCATGGCGCCAAGATCCACGACTATGCCCTCATAGGCATGGGCGCGGTGGTGATGGATGACGCCGAGGTAGGCTCCGGAGCCATTGTCGCCGCAGGCTCCGTCGTGCTGTCACGTACCAAAATCGGTCCCAACGAACTTTGGGCCGGCGCACCCGCCAAGTTCATAAAAATGGTGGATGAGGTACAAAGCCGCGAAATCAACCGCAAGATAGCCCACAACTATCTTATGTATTCAAGATGGTACACCCATCCCGACGACCCGAACAATCTTAAATAATCCGCATAAACGACAGGCGCATGTAACGGTGCCTGTCGTTTTTTTATGATGCCCGTGTAATTCCGGCGTAAAAATCACGTCTAATGTGTAAAAACACCAATCATGAAAAATAAAGTTGTCCTCAGCTCTTATTCCGCCGTTATATCCGGTATGTTCATCATACTTGTCGCATTATCGATTTATACGTTCACACGCAATGACCGGATGGTCGAGACCATTGCCATTATAGTGGCCGGCCTGACTATTTTTTCAGGAGCTATGTGGTATGCCCCGCTGAGCATACGCCTGCAGAACGGCATCCTGTCGGTGCACCGCTTGTTACGCACTAAAAAATTCCCCGTCGCCGACATCGAGAGCGTTGAGCTGTGCCCGCCCACCATGGCAACACGACGCATCGTAGGAAGCGGTGGATTCATGGGCTACTGGGGATGGTTCAAGGAACGCGACCTCGGCAAATACTTCGCTTACTACGGCAAAGCTTCCGACTGCTTCCTCGTTACCCTAAAAAACGGCAAAAAGTATATGCTCGGATGCAAGAACGCCCCGACCATGGTCGAGGCGCTCAAAAAAGGAATTAGTTAAGTCATCTTACCTTACCACTACCTTTGCCACATTGCCGCCCGCGCGGACGATGTAGATGCCGGGAGCGAGGCCTTCGAGTCCTACAGGCTTGCCCGACATGTCATACGCGCTGACATCACCGTCATAACCGATTACGGTTATACAGCCGTCGCCGCCGAAAATCGTGGGAGCGGCATCGCCTATACCGGATTCAATATCCTCCACGCCGGCTATGTCGGCCGTGCCATAGACAGCGTATGCGCCGCCGGCCAGTGTGACACCCGCAGCAGTGGGCACCGGAGTGGTGTCATAGCTTGCCGAAAGCAGTTTATACTTCGATGACGACAGGTCGACGGGCGTGGCCACCGTAGCCTGATTGAGGGGAGCCGGATTCACCACAAGGTAAATCTCGCGGCTGCCGTTTACCAGCGACAGTGTTCGGCCGGCCCACGACTGCAGATTAACCTTGGCGGTCACATTCTCGGCGAACATGTCGGCATTATCGGCGCGCAGATGACAGAGTTCCGAATAGTTCTCCATAAGCCCGCGGCGGTTCTCATTATCGAGATAGCTCCATATCACCTTTTTAGGCGAAGTATTGTTGCCGCCGTTGGCATCTTTGGTGGTCTGGTCGGCGCCGAATTCCTGGAACTGCCATATCATGTGGGCGCCGGGTGTAAGCAGCATCTGCGCGGCCACCGAACCGAGGCGTCGCATTGAGGTGGGGATATTGCCCTTCACACCCTGCACGCCGTATTTGGTCTGCTTATATGCCATGCGTTCCTCGTCGTGGCTCTCGGCATAGCTCACCGTCGAGCCCCAGGTGCGACTGTCAAGCGGAGCATAGAAGCGGTTAAGCGATGAATTGGAGCTATAGCCCATTGCAAACTGACATGAAGCCTCATTGATATTGGCCCAGTTGATTTCACCGTCGGCCGCCATCTCGTTCTCCTCTTTGGCGCCGGCGAGGTTTTCATTGATGAAATAGGCATCGGGGCGCACGGCCTTCATGGCCTCATGCAGCTCTTTCATTCTTGCGACACGTGTGGCATTGTATCGGTTCGTCCCGGCGTCGGTGGGAGTTCCCCACATGTTTGTGGCGGGGTCATAGCGGTTGCCGTAGCTGTCATTATCGCCCAGACCCTTGACGAGGTCAAATCGGAAGCCGTCTACATTATATTCCGTAAGCCAGTATTTCAGTGCATCCTTCCATTGGCGCTGAACCAGCGGATTATCCTGATTCCAGTCATTGAGCACGCTGTAGGCATGCGGCGCCGAACCGTTGTAGAAGGGATTAACGGCTATGTCATACATCATGTACCACGGATGCAGGCCGTCGCTCTGGTTGAACACGATATCAAGTATCACGGCCATGCCGCGCTTGTGAATCTCATCTATGAGCCTGCGGTAGTCGTCGGGCGTGCCGTAAGCCTTGTCGGGAGCGAAATAGAAATTGGTGTTATAGCCCCATGAATTGTTTCCGTTGAATTCCATTATCGGCAGCAGTTCTATGGCATTGACGCCGAGATCGGCGAGATAATCGAGCTTTGACAGCACGCCGGCCACTGTGCCCGAGCCGTTGGCCCGGCCTTCGGTGCCGGTGAAATCGCGTATCAGCAGTTCGTAAATGATAAGATCGCTCTGCGGCACGCCTTTGAAGTCCTTCACCTGCCAGTCATAGTCGTTCATGCCGGAGTTGTAAACAGCCACCGGCGTGTTGCTGACAACATTCGAGGGATACTTCGGCATATTCGGGAAGACCTGCGAATTGATATACTTGTCATTCCACGGATCCAGCACAAGATTGGCGTATGGATCGCCCACGGCCTTGTTGCCGTCAATTATATAGTAATATATGTAATCCGTATCGGGGGCGAGACCGCTCACCGTAGTCCAGAAGTATTCCATATTATCATCCACATGGCGATACATGACGGCCGACGAGGATGTCTTGTAGTCGTTCCACGAGCCCACGAGCATGACGCTCTTTTTATCCGGCGCGGCGATACAAAATGTCACCGTGCCGTCTGAATTCCTTACAGCGCCAAACTTTGGCTCTCCGCCCGGGTAAGGCTTGTCCTGCGTGGAGGCGATGCGTGTAAGGGACATCTCGCGGGTTATGGTCTGCCCTGATGAAGTGGCGGTTGCATACACGGTGTAATCACCTGCGGCGGTAAACTCGGCATCACCGGTCAGGGTGGTGGTGTTGGCCTGCGAGGCTATGGTGTTTTGTGGAGAATTATAATAGATGGTGATATCCGCAGGCCGTGTGGTATTGACAGTAAAGGTCACGGGCTCGTTATCAACAACTACCGTGCCTTCGAGGTCCGAGGTCAATTCCATCTGAAAACCGTCGGGCAGCACATTCACCATTATATCGCCGCCCGAGGCTGTCTTGCCTTCCTTGGATGAATCGGCATTGCGGAATACGAATGCCAGCTTCTTCACTACCACATTCTTGTCGGTAATGCCATAATATTCACGGATATCAGGAATGGTAAGCGTCCATGTGTCCTTGGCCACCCATGTGAGTTCGTATTTAGCGGAATTGTCGCCCCAAGTGGATGCATACTTCCAGTTGGAGTCTGACGTGGACTTGTCGGTGATGACGCCGGTGTGGGCGTACACCTTTGTAGAAGCGCCAACGCCCATGAGACCCTTGTTGCCTCTGTCGGCATGGAAGGTTACCACTATATCCTTGGAATCCGACTGAACTAGCACGGGATCGGTCGTGACAACCTGTGCGGACACCGCAGGACAAACAAGTGCAGCAACCGCAAGTAAGATGTAAAGGTTTTTCATGCTATAAAAAAGATTAATACTCCTTTAATAACATTGACAGATATGATAAAGTTGTACTATATTTGCACATTAAGAATCACATAAAGATGAAAAAAATATTGTTAGCCCTTATCGCGGCATTCGCCTCGGCCGCCGGCGCGCAGGAAAATCCCTGGCGCCCGCAGGCGCCTGTAACGTCGCCCGAGGTGCACGCCGACGGCTCCGTAACTTTCCGCTACGTATCCCCTTCGGCCAAATCGGTCAGAGTGGCCGGAAATTTCCTGAAGGTGTCTGAGATGAACCGACGTGCCGACGGAGTGTGGGAGCTTACCACCCCGCCGCTGTCGCCCGAACTTTATTCCTACGTGTTCATCGTAGACTCCGTGCCGGTCCTCGATCCGCTCAACGGCTCATACAGCCGCGATATCGACCGGCTGACAAGTTCGCTGTTCATTCCCGGCAATGAAGTCGAGGGCTATGACATGCTCGACATCCCCCACGGAGATGTAGCCAAGGTGTGGTACGACTCGCCGACGCTCGGCGGCCGCAGGCGCATGTCTGTCTATACGCCTGCCGGCTATACGGATTCCACCGAGCGACGTTATCCTGTGCTATATCTGCTGCACGGCATGGGCGGCGACGAAGACGCATGGCTCGAGAACGGGCGCGCGGCCCAGATACTCGACTATCTAATAGCCCGCCGCAAAGCCGAACCCATGATTGTTGTAATGCCCAACGGCAATCCGTCGATGCGCGTGGCTCCGCCCGACGGCGCGTTTGCCGCGAGCCACCCGGCCGACAGCCTCTATCGCGTGGTGGACGGCACATTTGAGGAATCAGTGCCCGGGTTAGTGGAATACGTCGACTCTCATTACCGCACCCTCCCGCAGAAAGAATCCAGGGCCATAGCCGGATTGTCGATGGGTGGTTTCCACGCAATGATGATTTCCAAGGAATATCCCGATATGTTCGACTACGTGGGGCTGTTTTCAGCCGCCACTGAAAAGGAACTTGGCACCGACAGCTCCGTCCCCATGTACACCGGCTTTGATGCGAAGCTGCACGAACAGTTCAAGCAGACGCCCGAGTTATACTGGATCGGAATCGGTTCGGACGATTTTCTTTACGACTCCAACAGGATATACCGCGGGAAACTCGACCGTGAAGGGTATCGCTATGAGTATCACGAATCAACCGGCGGCCACGAGTGGCGCAACTGGCGCAAATATCTGCTGGACTTTGCCCCGAAACTGTTCAGGTAAAAATCCCCACGTAACGGGGTCTTAACGCGAGCGGGCAACCTTGAAGGCTGCCCGCTCAGTCATTCAATGATGACTTAATTTCCGAAAAATGTGTTTTTTAGTATGTAGTGTTTAGATTTGAAAAATTCCTTGACCATACCATTTGTTCAACGATAGTCGGCGAAGCGCTCCTGAAGTTTCTTG
>CAYNXG010000085.1:0-7615 GCA_964401095.1 uncultured Bacteroides sp. | reverse complement strand
ATGCGCCGAGACGCATGGTACCGCCAAGGTTGGAGATGCTTTTCTGCTCCTCCATGAGGTCAATCACGTTATCGGGCGCCGTCGGATTCATCTCCGTGGAGTTTGCCTCGGGAAGGCCGAGGACATTGCGCGCGAATTCTATCACCATACACTGCATGCCCAGGCAAATGCCGAAGGTGGGTATATCGTGCTCGCGACAGTAGCGCAGGGCGGCGAATTTTCCTTCGATACCGCGCTGGCCGAAGCCCGGGGCGACAATCACGCCGTCGATGCCGGCAAGCTTTTCGGCCACATTGGCGTCGTTGACCTTCTCCGAGTGGATGAATACAAGCCGTAGCTTGTGGTCTGAGTAAGTGGCGGCCTGCAGCAGCGACTCGTTGATTGACTTATAGGCGTCGGGGAGCTCCACATACTTGCCCACCAGGCCTATAGTGACCGTATCCGAGGCGGCGTCCATTTTTTCCAGGAAATTGATCCACGGCCCCATTTCGGGCTCGGGATGCGGCTCTACACGCATCTTGTGCAGGATGATCTCGTCGAATTTCTGCTCGTGCATCTTCAGAGGCACACGGTAGATGGTGTCGCAGTCGATTGACTGTACCACGGCGTCGGGAGCCACATTGCAGAACAGGGCTATCTTGCGGCGCATGTCGGCGGATATGTGGCGCTCGGTGCGCAGAACCAGCACGTCGGGCTGTATGCCCAGCTCCTGGAGCTTCTTCACGGAATGCTGCGTAGGCTTGGTCTTCAGCTCCTTGGCGGCCGCTATGTATGGCACGTAGGTGAGGTGGACGCACACACAGTTGTCGCCGAGCTCCCACCGCAACTGGCGCACGGCCTCGAGGAACGGCAGCGACTCTATGTCGCCCACAACGCCGCCTATCTCGGTGATGATGAAGTCGAAATCGCCGGTATTGCCGAGAGCCTTGACCGAGCGCTTTATCTCGTCGGTGATATGAGGCACTATCTGCACGGTCTTGCCCAGATAGTCGCCGCGGCGCTCCTTGTCTATCACCGAGCGGTAGATGCGGCCGGTGGTGACATTGTTGGCGCGCGTGGTGTGGATGTCGGTGAAGCGTTCGTAGTGTCCCAGATCGAGGTCGGCCTCATGGCCGTCGACGGTGACATAGCACTCGCCGTGCTCATAAGGATTCAGCGTGCCCGGGTCGATATTTATGTAGGGGTCGAACTTCTGTATGGTGATGCGGTAGCCGCGGGCCTTTAGAAGGCATGCAAGCGAAGCCGAGATTATGCCTTTGCCCAGGGACGACACTACGCCGCCGGTGACAAAAATATATTTAGTTTCCACGCAATTAAATTATTATGAGAGATATTCATGCGCTGCGTGCCGACACCGGGTGTCACACACGCGCAATAATATTGCGCAAAGTTACAAAAAAAATAGCTATCTTTGCAAAAATTTATAACTCTTACTCTATAATATATATATGGCAAAGATTGGTTCTGTAATGACCCCGGTAGGATGCAAGGCCCTCCTGCTCGGCAGCGGTGAGCTCGGCAAGGAAGTGGCTATCGAACTTCAGCGCTATGGCGTGGAGGTTATCGCTTGCGACAAATACGCCTCGGCCCCGGCCATGCAGGTGGCCCACCGCGACTATGTGTTCAACATGCTCGACCCGCGCGAGCTGAAGCAGGTGGTGGCCGACGAGCGTCCCGACCACATTATCCCCGAGGTGGAGGCTATCGCAACACCCGCCCTCGTGGAGCTTGAGAAGGAAGGTTACAACGTTACTCCTACCGCACGCGCGGCATTCCTTACCATGAACCGCGAAGGCATTCGCCGCCTCGCAGCCGAGGAGCTCGGCCTGCCCACATCCAACTATCGCTTCGCCGATACTTACGAGGATTTCAAGGCTGCCGTCGAGGAAGTGGGAATACCCTGCGTGGTGAAGCCTGTCATGAGCTCGTCGGGCCACGGACAGACCACCGTACGCACCCCCGAGGCCGTCGACAAGGCTTGGCACGAGGCCCAGGAAGGCGGACGCGCCGGCGCCGGACGCGTTATCGTGGAGGGCTTCGTCGACTTCGACTATGAAATAACTCTCCTCACCGTGCGCTCTGTGGCCGGAACCACCTTCTGCGAACCCATCGGCCATATCCAGGTGGAAGGCGACTACCGCCAGTCGTGGCAGCCGCAGCCCATGAGCACTGTGGCGCTCGAGAAGGCCCGCGATATCGCACGCCGCATCACCGATGCGCTGGGCGGCTACGGCATCTTCGGCGTTGAGCTGTTTGTCAAGGGCGAGGACGTGATATTCAGCGAGGTATCGCCCCGTCCCCACGACACAGGCATGGTGACCATGATCTCCCAGGATCTCAGCGAATTTGCTCTTCACGCCCGCGCCCTGCTCGGCCTCCCCGTACCCGGCATCCGCTTTTACGGCCCCTCGGCCTCGATGGCTATCGTGGTGGAAGGCGACACTGACAAAATCGAGATGGACAATCTCGAGGCCGTCCTCGCCGAGCCCGGCGTGCAGATACGCATATTCGGCAAGCCCGAAATCAAGGGCCACCGCCGCATGGGCGTCATTCTCGCCACGGCCGACACCGTCGAGGAAGCGCGCGCCAAGGCCGCACGCGCCTACGACAAGCTGAAAGTCAACGTACTGCCCCGATGAAGCGTCTCACACTTATGTTCATGGTGGAGGACACGGCACGCGCCGACATAGCCCTCACCCCCGAACGCACGTATTACCGCCTGGCCACCGAGACATCCATCGAGGACGGCGAGCTGGCCGCCACCGACGGTTTCGACGAGGTGGTGGCGTCAATCGTCGACGCCGCTGCCTCGCGCGACGGCGAGTCGCCGCTGCCGCCCGAAGTGCGCATGCAGGTGTTTGTCGACAACCGGCTCATGCCCGACAAGCCCACCGAGCAGTCGCTGAGGCGCGTGGCGGCCATTGTGTCGGGGCTTACGCCTGAATTCGCGTTCATCGAAGGTTTCATCTGACACCTCCATGAGGCTCAGAGTCTTATATTGGACAGTTCCCAGCTACTTCGATATGGAAATATCGTTGATACGGGAACTGTCCCGTTTTTGTGACGTCACCGTTCTGCTCAATGTCACCCCCACGGGAAATCGCCTAGCGGGGTTCAGCATGTCGCTCGACGGCAAGAAGCCCGGCATATACCGGGCCGACTCGCTGCCCGACATGGCACGGTATTCGGGCCTCGTCGACCTGTCGCGGTGGCACATCGTGCTCAATGCCGACGGCTCGCCGCTAACGGCCGCACGGCTGGCCCGCAGCTGCCGCCGCATGATTGCCCGCGGCGGCTACGACATATTCCACGGCACCACTGTGGGCTCGAAAATCGACTTATTCATGCTCGGGTTCATACGCCGGCGGCGCGGCACCCTCCTCACCGTCCACGACTATATTCCGCACAGTCGCGAGGGCCGCGTGGCCTCGATGCTGCGTAGGGCCGCGATAAAGAGCTACGGCAATATAGTGATGATGTCGCACAGCCAGTATGAGCTTGCCCGGGCGGATGCCCGTCCTGCCTACTCGCGCCTGTTTGAATCGCGCCTCGGAGCATACGATTACCTGTCCTCCTTCGGCGCCGCCCCGCGGCAGGGCAGATACATCCTGTTTTTCGGGCGCATCGACGCCTACAAGGACATGGACCTGCTCATCGAGGCCTACAGCGGTTCGTCGCTGCCCGCGCGCGGGGTTGAGCTCGTCATAGCGGGCAAGGGCGGCAAGGGATATCGGGGCCGCGGCATCACGCACATCGACAGATATATCGAATCGCCCGAGCTGGCATCGCTCATCGCAAGCTGTGAATGTGTGGTTCTCCCCTATCGCAGCGTTACACAGAGCGGCGCGCTGATGTCGGCCTACGCCCTCGGCAAGCCGGTCATAGCGCCGGCGACAGGCAGCTTCACACAACTGATCGACGACGGCGCTACGGGCCTGCTGTACAAGCCGTCCGACGCCCTGTCGCTGCGGCGGTGCATGGAGAAGATGACAACGGCCGCCACCGATTCATTTTCCGCGGCAATACACGACGCCTACGGCCCCGACTCGCGCAACGGCTGGCGCGAAATCGCCCGCGGACTTTATGATATTTACACCGAAATATCAGCCGAGCATTGATTTTTTGCTGAAGATAAGGAACAGGCGCATGGCCCCGCGGCCCCCGCGCACGGTATAGCCGTACATAAGTTTGAGCGTCAGCCTCCACAGGCGCGAGCCTTCGGTCCAGTCGCGGTCCTCGAGATTCAGCGATGCCATATCACACCGGCCCTTGCATGCCCACACGTACACCTTTGAGAAATCGGCCCAGAACCGCGCGTTTTCGGGAAGGTAGTCGGCCACCTTGCGCCACAGCGGCAGGGAACGCTTTATATAGACCTCCGGCAGGCTGCGCGACAATGAATTATCGGTCAGAACCACGTCGAACAGCGGCTCGCGGGTAGCCACCTTCCGTGCCACCGCGCCCCGGGCCAGCAGCCTGCATCCCAGCTCCAGGTCTTCCATAATCGGGAATGAGGTGTCCCAGCCGCCTACAGCGCGCAGCAGTCCCGTACGCACAAGGTATCTGCCGCATGTCATGTTGCCGTTGACGACGGTATGGAACCATACATGCCGCGGGTAGAAGGTGTCATGTATTATCCTGCCGCCGTCCGTGCTTACCTGCCGCTGGTTCCACCCTATTATGTCGGCGTCGGGGCAGGCATCCGCCGCAGCCATGGCACGCTCGGCGAGCGACGGCTGTATGATGTCGTCGGAATCGAAAAAATACACCCATTCGGTATCGACGGCCTTCATGGCGGCATTGCGCGCGAAGGACACGCCCTGACGTGTTTCCCGCAAGACCTCTACCTGAAAATCGGGCGCAAGCACCCGGCGACGCCAGGCACACAGCACGTCATACGACCCGTCGGTCGAATTATTGTCTACAAGCACCACTTTCAGCGGCCTATATGTCTGCGCGGCGATGCTGTCGAGCGTCCGCCCCACTATATCCGCACGGTTATACACCGCCACCGCTATGGTCAGCCTGAAATCCATTTTGCAAAATTACCGTTTTTTTCGTAAGTTTGCCAAAACTTATCTTTATATAATTAGAGCTTGTTTAATGATTATGGCAAAAGTTGCCAAGACTAATGTGGCGCGTCTGCTCGACCGCGCAAAGATCGCCTACGACCTCATTCCCTACGAAGTGGACGAGAACAACCTGGCTGCCACCCACGTGGCCGAACAGCTCGGCGAGGATATCGCACGCGTGTTCAAGACCATAGTTCTCACGGCCGGCCCGGGCAAATTCTTTGTCTGCGTCATTCCGGGCGACGCCGAGGTCGACCTCAAGAAGGCCGCAAAAGCAGCCGGATTCAAGAAGGTGGAACTCCTGCACATGAAGGAGCTGCTGCCGCTCACAGGCTATATCCGCGGAGGCTGCTCGCCCATCGGCATGAAAAAGCCGTTTCCCACCTTCTTCCACGTCACGGCCGGTGACTACGACACAATCTATGTCAGCGCCGGCGTCAGGGGGCTGCAGCTGCGCATCAATCCGCAACAATTAATCGATTACACCGGCGCCGCAGTCGCCGACCTCATACAATGAACACTTTCGGCCACCTCTACCGCTTCACGTCGGCCGGCGAGAGCCACGGCCCGGCGCTCACGGGCATTGTCGACGGCATGCCCGCGGGAATCATGATTGATTTCGACGCCATAGACACGGCCATGAAGCGCCGCCGACCCGGATCGGGCCCCGCGGCCTCGGCCCGAAACGAGAAGGACGAGGTCACATTCCTGTCGGGCATAAAGGACGGCGTTACTCTCGGCACTCCCATAGCGTTCACTATTCCGAACACCGACGCCCGCAGCGCGGATTATGACCGCCTGGCGCGGACGTTCAGACCATCGCACGCCGACTTCACTTATCAGGCAAAATACGGCATCCGCGACCATCGCGGCGGCGGACGGGCCTCGGCACGCGAGACCGCCCTGCGCGTGGTGGCTGGCGAACTGGCCATGCAGGCGCTGGCTCCGCGCGGCATTACCATCCACGCCTACGCATCGCGCATCGGCAGCGTCGCGCTCGAGGCGGCCCCTACCCCGCAGAGCCTCGCGCATATCTACGACAGCCCTGTCGGCTGCCCCGACGCCACGGCATCAGCCGCCATGGAGGCCGAGATAATGCAGGCGAAATCGCAGGGCGACACCCTCGGCGGCATAGTGTCGTGCGTAATCGGCGGCGTGCCCGCCGGCCTCGGCGAACCGATATTCGGCAAGCTCCAGGCCATGCTCGCCTCGGCCATGATGAGCATCAACGCCGCCCACGGCTTTGAGTACGGCATGGGATTTTCAGGCGCGGCATGCCGCGGATCGGAGATGATTGACGAGTTCATCGTCGACGATGCGGGCCGCATAGCCACCGCTACAAACCATTCCGGCGGCATCCAGGGCGGCATATCCAACGGCATGGACATAACCATGTCGGTAGCCTTCAAGCCCGTTGCCACCATGATGCGGCCCGTAAGGTCGGTGGGCGCCGGCGGCCGCGAGGTAGTCATCGAGCCACGCGGCAGGCACGACGTATGCGTTGTCCCGCGCGCAATAGCCGTCGTGCGGGCCATGGCAGCCATGACGATGCTTGATGCATGGCTCCTCGCCGGACGGCGGTAAGCCTGACAAACTCCACGCTCCCGCAATTTGCATACAACCTCACTGCAAAAATTTATCCCACGGCAAATTTCACCTCTGCCGTGGGATAAAAAGACGTTTATTATGCGACGCAGCAATACTCCTACGCTTATCGCCGAAGAAAAGAGAAAGCGTTTTGAAGAAGTGGCACGCTGATTGGGGAGATGAAATTAATCGTTAATCAATTTCATCGTAGTGAAAGATGGTGTTATAGATTCCTACGAGGGGCAAAAGTATTATGATAAAAAGGCCAATTGCCAAAATCCAACCTATAATCGAACCAATTACACTTAGAATACTTAATGCTATCATATCAATACTTTTTTGAGGTGAGATAAATGACTATTATTATGTCGCGCGCTCATAACTGAAGAAAAGATGAAGCGTCACGCTGATTGGGTGATGAAATTAATCGTTAATCAATCTCGTCGTAGTGAAAAATTGTATTATAAATCGCCACAAAGGCCATAAAAATTAGGATGAAAAAGCCAATTACCAATATCCAACCTATAATCGAACCAATTACACTTAGAATACTTAACGCTATCATATCAAAACTTTTTATGCAAATATAACAAAAAAATTGATATTACGCTGTAAACGCCCCAATATTTATAATTAATTAACAATTTATCTCTACAGCTGAAGTAGACGCGCGCGGCCGACACCCGGGACAAAGTGAAAAAGAAAGAGGCTGTGCCTATTTTGACACAACCTCTTTCTGAGGGTGAGGTGTGGGGGTCGAACCCACGACCTTCGGAACCACAATCCGACGCTCTAACCAACTGAGCTAAACTCACCATGTTTTGCTTTTAGCACTGCAAAGGTAGGTACTATTTTTGAATTGACCAAATATTCGCAGACTTTTTTGAAAACTTTTTCCTATAAACGCGAGTTCGGGATAAGAATCGTTGTTATCCCCCAAGCAAAGAACATATAAT
>CAYNXG010000084.1:0-7693 GCA_964401095.1 uncultured Bacteroides sp. | reverse complement strand
CTGAAGCCTACGACGGTCCCTCGCTCATCATCGCCTACTCGCCCTGTATCAACCACGGCCTCCGCGCCGGCATGGGACGCAGCCAGGCCGAGGAGCAGCACGCCGTTGAATGTGGTTACTGGCACCTGTGGCGCTACAACCCCGCCCTCGAGCTCGAAGGCAAGAACCCCTTCACCCTCGACTCCAAGGAACCCGACTGGGACAAGTTTGAGGACTTCCTCAAAGGCGAGGTACGCTACTCGTCGGTAATGAAGCAGTATCCTGCCGAAGCCGCCGAGCTGTTCGCCGCCGCCAAGGCCAACGCCATGTGGCGCTACAACAACTATCGCCGCCTCGCCCACCAGCAGTGGGGCGTAGATCCCGAAGTGAAATAATCACTGACATCTCATAACCACATCGCAGCCACCGGAAACGGCGGCTGCGATTTTTTTTACACCCATTAAAAAAGCGAACCCCGATTTTCATCAAGATTCGCCGTGGCAATTTCCCGAGGCACCGGGCTATGAGAACAACAATAATAGTAAAATACGTTCAGCCATAAATTAATCGCTTTGTAGCGTCAAGCTCTTCACGAAAATAATTATTCTTGATAGCCGTTTCATCAACCAAATCGACCTTACGACCAAGAAGCATTTGCAATTCATCTATAAAATCAAAAAATGTTACAAACAAATCCTGAATCTGATCGTAATGGAAGATTACCGAAAAGTCCACATCACTCTCGTCATTAAAACGAGAAGTAAGTATCGAGCCGAACACCCACAATTTAGCCACCTTGTATTTCTTACACAAGGCTATAATCTTGTCGATGTTCATTTCTATCAGCTTCATACGCTTACGAATGTAAGAATCGAATGATGCGACAAAATCACTCCAGCAACTTATCTACCTCTGCTTTGAGTAAAGGAAGATGTCTAACCACAATACCCCACATAATATCATCGGTAACGCTGTCATAACCGTGAATTACGTAATTACGCGTATCTACAATCCTGCGCGCCGATGTAATTTCAATATCCGGAGCAAGTTTAAGAATCCTGTTCATCGCTTCTCCAATTATTGTTATGTTGCGTTCTACTGCGCGACGCAAACACACGTCCGACAGATATATGTCGTAGCGCATGGGGCGAGTTTCAAAAAAAGAATCTATTTCTAAAATCGCACCTCTGATATCTTCAAGTGTCTTACTTATTGCGCGCTCCATAACAATCTGCGGGTTTCATCGACTTCTGCGCGGAAAAACCGGTTTTTAATCGACTTATTCACAACCATATCAACCTTTCGACCCACGACAGCCTCAATTTCATGAATAAAATTGAAAAAATTGTCGGCATAGTCAAGCAGCTCGATATGATTTTCATCAAAATCGACAAGAAAATCCACATCGCTATCGTCATTAAAACGAGAAGTAAGTATCGAGCCGAACACCCACAATTTAGCCACCTTGTATTTCTTACACAAGGCAATAATCTTGTCGATGTTCATTTCTATCAGCTTCATACTCCTGCAAAGATATAAATTCTTTATAAAAACAACAAAAGCGAACCCCGATTTTCATCAAGATTCGCCATTAAAGTGGAGTATAGCGGACTCGAACCGCTCACCTCGACACTGCCAGTGTCGCGCTCTAGCCAGATGAGCTAATACCCCTTGGTTTGCGTTGCAAAGGTACGCAGTTTTTTTGATTCCACAAGTGCTTTTCGCGATTTTAAATAATTTTTAATTTTGTTATTTTATTTTCATGCTTCATGTCCGCATTTTGTACTATCTTTGCATCTGTATAATTGCACAATTATTATCCTTATATCTTCATGAAAATCAAACCCTTTATCATCGCCCTGCTCGCTCTCGCATCGGTTTCAGTTACCGAGGCCCGCACTCAGGGGAATGAAAAGCCTTGCTGCGGCAAGTGCTGCGAGAAAACCGAATACAGCAAGGATGTCGTAGTGGGCGCAGCCCGTCTCGACCAATACCTGCCCCTGCTCAAGGGCAAGCGCGTGGCCCTGCTGTCAAATCACACCGGCATGGTGGGCGACAAACATTCGCTTGATCTGATGCTCGAAAACGGCATAAACGTAGTGACTATATTCTCGCCCGAACACGGATTCCGCGGCAGCGCCGATGCCGGCGAACACGTGGCCAGCGGCGTCGATCCCCAGACCGGCATAAAAATCGCATCGCTCTATGACGGCAAGCGCCGCGGCCCCGCACAGGAGGTGGTCGACGGCATCGACGTGATCGTATGCGACATTCAGGACGTGGGCCTGCGCTACTATACATACTACTGCACCATGCTGGAGCTGATGAACACCGCAGCCGCAAACGGCAAGGAATTCGTGGTGCTCGACCGCCCCAACCCCAACGGCATGACCGTCGACGGCCCCATCCTCGACATGAAATATGAGTCGGGCGTAGGCCGCCTCCCCATCCCCGTGGTCCACGGCCTCACCCTGGGCGAGATGGCCCGCATGATTGTAGGCGAGAAGTGGCTCAAGGACGGCCGCGACATCAAGCTCACCGTGGTGCCCTGCGAGAACTACACCCACTCCACCCGCTACGAGCTGCCCGTGGCTCCCTCGCCCAACCTGCGCACCATGCGCGCCATATACCTCTATCCGTCGACCTGCTACTTTGAAGGCACACCCGTGAGCCTCGGCCGCGGCACCGACGCGCCCTTCGAGATCTACGGACACCCCGACTACAAGGGCGGCGACATCACCTTCACTCCCCGCAGCGTGCCCGGTGCCAAGAATCCTCCCCTGCTCAACGAGGAATGTCACGGCCGCGACCTGCGCAAGCTGTCGGAATGTGAGGCCATCAAACAGGGCCTTTCGCTCGAATACGTCGTTGACGCATACAACAAGACCGGCCTGGGCGAGAAGTTCTTCACCGGATTCTTCGAGAAGCTCATAGGACGCGGCGACATCCGCGGCATGATCATGGAAGGCCGCTCGGCCGACGAGATCAAGGCCACATGGGCCGACGACGTGAAGCGCTTCCGCGAGCAGCGCAAGCCTTACCTGCTCTACGCCGAGTGACCGCGCGGCGGCTCACTCCGACACACCCCTTACATCCCGGGGCCACGCGCCGCTGGCGGCGCGGCCCCGGATAATGCTTTTATCAAAACCCCTTAAATCAAAGTAAACCAAGTAAATCCAACACACCATTTCCGATGAGTCAACCCGTAATTGTCATAATCACCATCGCCGCATACTTCGTGCTGCTGATGATCGTGTCGTACTTCGCCTCGCGGGGCAGCGACAACAAGACCTTCTTTACCGGCGGCCGACAGGCGCCGTGGCCGCTGGTGGCCTTTGCCATGATTGGCGCCGCCATTTCGGGCGTAACGTTCATATCCGTGCCCGGCATGGTAGCCGCCAAGGGCTACGCATACCTGCAGATGGTGCTCGGATTCATCGTGGGCTACTTTGTAATAGCCTTCGTGCTGGTGCCGCTGTTCTACCGCCGCAACCTCCTCTCGATCTACGGCTATCTTGAAGAGCGGTTCGGCATACACACCTACCGCTCCGGCGCATGGCTGTTCTTCATATCCAAGATGCTCGGCGCCGCCGTGCGCTTCTTCGTGGTATGCGCCGTGCTGCAGCTGCTGGTATTCTCGCCCCTCCACATACCCTTTGTGTTCAACGTCATCGTTACCATCGCCCTCATCTGGCTCTACACCGTGCAGGGCGGCGTGAAGACACTGATATGGACCGACACCCTCAAGAGCTTCTGCCTCATCATGTCGGTGATTCTGTGCATCTACTTCGTGGGCCGCAACCTCGGCTTCTCCATGGGCGAGATGGTCAGCGCCATCAAGGACCATCCCACATCGCAGATGTTCTTCTTCGACGATCCCAAGGCGGGCACATACTTCTGGAAACAGTTCCTCGCCGGCGTGTTCATGGCCATCGCCATCAACGGCCTCGACCAGGACATGATGCAGCGCAACCTCGCCTGCAAGGATTCGCGCCAGTCGCAGAAAAACATGATCGTCAGCGGCATACTCCAGTTCTTCGTCGTAGCCCTGTTCCTGCTGCTCGGCACCATGCTCGTCATATTCATCGACCGCACCGGCACCCCCATGCCCGAGAAGTCCGACGAGCTCTTCGGCCTTGTGGCCACCCATCCCACCATGCCCGTCATCGTAGGCATACTCTTCGTGCTCGGCCTGGTGGCCGCGGCCTACTCGGCAGCCGGCTCGGCCCTGACATCGCTCACCACATCGTTCACCGTCGACATCCTTCAGGCCCACAAGAAACAGGAGAGCGAGCGCCTCACCCGCACCCGCAAACTCGTCCACCTGGCCATGTCGGCCGGCATGGGCCTTGTCATCATCGCCTTCTACTACCTCAGCGAGGAAGACGCCATATCGGCCGTCTACACCCTGGCGTCGTACACCTACGGCCCCATCCTCGGCCTGTTCATATTCGGCATGATGCACTCCAAGCCCGTCCACGACCGCTACGTGCCCCTCGTGTGCGTGCTGGCTCCCTGCCTGTCGTGGTGCGTACAGTGGACTCTCATGAAAATGTTCGGCTACGAGACCAGCTTCGAGCTGCTGCTCATCAACGCCGCCATCACCATCATAGGCCTGTACATCCTCACCATCAACGTCAAGAAGCCCGCCCGGGCTTCCTGAGCCGCCGCCCCCTGCCGATTTAAGCCGACACCCGATGGCCAATCAGACTATTAACCGCTGCGTGTGGCTCCTCGACACCATACGCCGCCACGGTCGTATCACCAGGCGGCAGCTCGAGGAGGCATGGCTGCGCTCGCCCTTCAGCAACGGCAAGCCACTGTCGCGCCGCACCTTCTGCAACCACCGCGAGGCCGCCGAGGAGCTGTTCAAGGTGAACATCGTATGCGACACCCGCAGCTTTGAATACTACATCGAAGAAGACGAAGGCAACAACGAGAGCGTCACCGACTGGCTGCTCAACTCCGTGGCCCTCAACGACGTCCTCGTAGGCGCCCGCGAGATCACCGACCGCATATTCGTGGAAAACGTGCCCTCGGCGCGCGAATTCCTCGCCGACATCATCGACGCCCTCAAGAACCGCCAGCGCGTGCGATTCGACTATCATCCCTACACCCGCAGCCTTCCCACGCGCGACGTGGTGATAGAGCCATACTTCCTCAAGCTCTTCAAGCAGCGGTGGTATGCCATAGGGCGCAACGTCGAGGAAAACCGCGTCAAGACCTACGCCCTCGACCGCATGAAGGCCCTCACCCTGCTGCCCGAGCACTTCGAGGACGACCCCGCCTTCGATATCGCCGGATATTTCAGATACTCCTACGGCATCGTGGTCACCCACAACGAGCCCCGCAAGGTGGTGCTCCGCGTGGAGCCGCGCCAGGCCAAGTATTTCCGCGCCCTGCCCCTCCACGCCTCGCAGACCGAGACCGTGGGCGACGGATTCTCGCTGTTCACCTACCGCCTCAGGCTCACCGACGACTTCGTGGCCGAGCTGCTCAGCTACGGCCCGCGCATCACGGTGCTCGAGCCTCCCGAGCTACGCACAATGATCAAGACCCAGCTGCGCGAGGCCCTCGCGCAATACGACTAAGAGCTTGTATATGTCTACACATTATCTATCAGCAATCACGGCTGCCATGGCCCTCACGGCCCTCACAGCCACAGCCGGCGACCCCGCCGCCGACGCCCTCGCCCGCGGTGACAGCCTCTATGCCGCCGCCGACTATCCCGGCGCGCTCTACCACTACGGACGGGCCAACGCCCTCGACTGCCGCGTGGCGGCCGACAATCTCGCGCTCATGTATGAAAGCGGCATAGCCTGCAAGGCCGATGCGGACGAGGCCGCCCGTATATGGCGCGCCGCCTACCGCGCCGCCCCCGACCTGCGCTCGCAGCGCCTCGTCCTGCGCCACCTCACGCGCCTGCGCCGCAGCCCCGACACCTATGCCGACTTCGCCTCGCCCGCCTTGTGGCGCCGCGTGCGGGCCATGAAGCCCCGCGAGGCCGACCGCATGGCGCGGGAGATGTTCGCCGACACGCTTGCACCCGAAAAGGCCGGCGACAGGCCCCTGTACTATGCCCTGGTGTGCCGCGGCGCCGAGGGCGACTGTGCAGCCTCGCTCGCCGCAATCGTGGACATAGCCACGCGCACCGTGCCGCCCCTCTACGGCCCCGGCGAGAGCCTCTACTATCTCTATCCCGACTCGCTCCCAGGGCTCGACGGCCACTTTGCCGACGCCCTGGCGCGCCTCCACCGCCTCGCCGGCAAGGGCGATGTCGATGCCCTGTGCCTGCTCGGCCACATGTACAAGTGGGGCATACACTACGACAAGGACCTCGACCGTGCCCTGGGCTTCTACACCCGCGCCGGCAAATCCGGCTCGGTGGACGCGATGCTCGAGGCCGGATTCCTCGAGGACGAGTTCTTCCGCTTTGACCGCGCCTACAAGCTGCTCGACCGCGCCGTGGCCATGGGCGCCGTGAATCCCCGCGCCTACTATTGCCTCGGCAACATGTGCCTCCAGGGCAACGGCTGCATGCAGGACCGCGAGAAGGCCGTGACATGGTATCGCAAGGCCGTGGAATCGGCGGCCGCCGACAACCAGTATGCCAAGAACTCGGCGCGCCAGCTGCGCGAGCTCGGCCGCTGACACGCTAAGACAATTAATGACGATTCCCGACACATCGGCCTGCCGCCGGGTGTGTCGGGAATCGTCGTTTATGGGTAATCGTCGCGCGGGCGCGCTGGCTATCTGACGTAGTGGGGCATCTCCTCGGGTATCACCATCGATATCTCCACCATGCCGGCTATGCGGCCGTCGGCGTCGCGCCACGGAGTCTGATATATCATCTTGCGCTGTCCGTTCTTGCTGATGGTATAGGCGTTGCTCTCGCCGGTGGCCAGCATGTGGCGTATCTTGGCGCACGACTCGGGCGAGTGGCAGCCGAAGAGATTATGCCCGATGAGAGGGCCGTGCGAGGCGAATGTCTCGCGCGAGCGCGCGTTCATGTACAGAATCACGCCCTCGGCGTCGCACACGGTGACGGCGCAGTTCATCGCCTCGGCCCAGCGGATGTCGGGAATCTGCATCAGCGTGCGATTATGAGGTAATAGTTCTTCTTGCCCTTCTGCACTATCATGTAGCGGTCGTTGAGGAGCATGTCGCGCGACACGGGGGCGTAGGCGTCGGCCACCTTCTCCTTGTTGATCATGAAGCCGCCGCCCTGGGCCAGCTTGCGCATCTCGCCCTTGGAGGGGAACACGGCTGCCTTGTCCACGAGCAGGTCGGCCAGCTTGGTGCCGGCATCGATATCGGCCATGTCCAACTCGAATGTGGGCACGCCCTCGAATACCTGCAGCAGCGTGGTCTCATCGATGCGGTGAAGGATATCGGCGGCCTTGTTGCTGAAGAGAATCTGCGATGCCTCCACGGCGGCCTCGTAGTCCTCGGCCGAATGCACCATTGTGGTTATCTCCTTGGCCAGGCGCTTCTGCAGGGGACGGGCCGAGGGATCGGCCTGCTGCTCGGCCACCAGGGCCTCGATTTCCTCGCGCGACAGGGCGGTGAATATCTTGATGTACTTCTCGGCGTCGGCGTCGGACACGTTGAGCCAGAACTGATAGAACTTGTAGGGCGACGTGTAGCGTGCGTCAAGCCATACGTTTCCGCTCTCGGTCTTTCCAAACTTGCCTCCGTCGGCCTTGGTGATGAG
>CAYNXG010000083.1:0-7732 GCA_964401095.1 uncultured Bacteroides sp. | reverse complement strand
CCTGTAACCTTCTGATCCGTAGTCAGATGCTCTATTCAGTTGAGCTAGCGAACCAATATGTGATAATTAATTGATTTAGTGATTCGCACAGGATTCAAACCTGTAACCTTCTGATCCGTAGTCAGATGCTCTATTCAGTTGAGCTAGCGAACCGTTTTGTTTCGTTTGCGAGTGCAAAGTTACGATAACTTTTTGTTTATGCAAAATTTTTTCGCGAGTTTTTTTGAGAAAAATTAAAGGTTTTATGCTAACGGTATAATAATAAATCAATTATCCTCATCAAATTCTCCGAGACCATGGCGCACTACGACGGGGGCCGATGAGTCGGTGAGATCGACGATGGTGGAGGGCACGGTGAGACGTGTACCGCCGTCGATTATCAGGTCTATGTCGTTTTCGTATTCGAGGGCTATCGAGGGGGCTTCGGCCGCGTCAATCGAGTCGTCGTCGGGATTGACCGATGATGTCAGCAGGGGCGAGCCCAGCGACGATGCCAGCGCGCAGGCTATGTCGCAGTCGGGGATGCGCACGCCCACGGTCTTGCGGCCCTTGAACACCTTGGGCAGCTTGGTGGATGCGGGCAGGATGAATGTGAACGGCCCGGGGAGGTAGTGTTTGAGAATCTGAAAGGCACGGTTGTCGATGCGGGCGTATTCGGCGGCCTGGGCTATGTCGCAGCATACGATGGAGAGTAGATTCTTGTCGGGGTTGATGTCCTTGATGCGGCAGAGCTCCCTGATGGCTTTGGGGTTGAGGGCGTCGCAGCCGATGGCGTAGAGCGAATCGGTGGGATAGATGATGAGATTGCCGTCGCGCATGTGGCGCGTGGCGCGTTCTATATGGCGCTCGTTTATCGAGCCGGGATATATTTCGAGTATTTCCATGGACGGTGTGTTTTAGCGGTAGTTGGATGGTGCGAATATGTCGTTATAGTCGGGAACGGGTCGCGGCGGTCGACGGTTGGATTTTGCGCGTCGGCGCAGTTCGGGGTGCGCTTCCATGTATAGCAGCAGCTTTATGCGCTCGGCCACGGTGGGATAGTCGGGGCCGGTAAGGTTGGACGATGCGTCGAGGTCGTTGCCCACGGTAATCAGGGCCGCTATGTAGGGCCGGCCCGATCCTGTGGTGTATTGGGCGTAGCGGTAGGCCACGATGTCGGCTTCGAGAATCTGGCGGGGCGTGTACTGCATGCGGTAGCGGTCTATTACGGGCGATGTGCCGATGTACGCGGCGGCCAGTATGCCCACCTCGGCGGGAAACCATCCGTCGGTGGCCTCCTGTGCCACGACCGATGCGCCGGCCAGGGCTGTGGCGCCGAGGATGCGCAGGAAGCGGTGGAGCCTGCGCCGCGATTTTTCATAGCGGGCATGCGCGTAGGCGTGCTGGAGCGCGTAGTGGCAGGCCTCGGATGCGAGGATGCAGCGAAGCTGAAGGGAATCGCCGCCGAGGGCGTCGTACAGGGCGCCGGTGGCGAATAAGTAGCCGTTGGGATAGCTGAATGCGGCTATGTCGCGTTCGTCGGTTATCGTTACCGTAGCCAGCGGATTGATTCCCCGCACGCCTATGGCGTCGACCGTGCGCTCGCATAAGTCGTAGAGCGGGCTGCGGACCGGTACGTTGCGGAAATATGAGTCGCATTCCGACAGGGTGATGAGCAGGTTGCGCTTAATGTCGCGGTCGCCGCCCGAGCGCAGCGATTTGGCTGTCTTGCGATATTGGTCGTTGGTCATGCGCAGCAATGTCCAGAAGGCTTCGGGCGAGTCGGCGCGCATGACGGTGTCGGCTACGTCGCAGTCTCTGATAATGCGTGTCATCTCTTTTTCCGACATGGGGCGTGCGGCAGCCGTCATGACGGACATAAGGCAAAGCAGAAACAGTGCAGACAGGCTTTTCATATTCTATACCGAAAAATGCCGCGGGCGCGATGTGGCCTTGTTTAATATGCCTGACATTGCGCCCGCGGTATGTATTGCTGTGTTTTGCGGGAAAGCTGCGAGAGCGTCCCGCCGAGAGGTTTATCTTACTCTGAGTTTCTGACCGGGTTTTATTTTGGCCGACGATTTGATGCCGTTGAGGCGGCAGATTGCGCGGACTGTGGTGCCGTTGCGCGAGGCTATGCGGCTGAGCGAGTCGCCCTTGCGGACTTTAACGGTTTTAGCGCCGGCGCTTTTCGACGAACCGCTCTTTGACGACCTCATCTGCGAGCCATACTGAATCTTATGCGTTGTGCGGTAGTTGGCGGCATAAGCGGCATTGGCTTCGGGCGAGAAGTTGCGGGCGTTCTGATAGGTGTGTTTGTCGAATGTGTATGTATCGGTGTGAGTGGTCTGATTGGCGAAGTCGAAGATGGCGCAGGGGTTGATGGCGTAGCCCATGTAGCGGGTCTCGAAGTGGAGGTGAGGGCCGGTGGAGCGTCCGGTGTTGCCGCCGAGGGCGATGGGCTGTCCTGCCTTTACGTACTGGTCGGGTTCAACGAGGAAGGCTGAGAGGTGGCCGTACACTGTCTCGAGGTCGTTGGTGTGGCGGACCACAACGTACTTTCCGTAGCCGCGGCGCTCGAAGTTGGTGATGCGCACACGGCCGTCGAATGCGGCGCGGATTGTGTCGCCAATATTCACCTTAATATCCACGCCTTTGTGCATACGGCGGAAACGGCGCCGGTAGCCGTAGGGGGATGTGAGGTAGCCGGGGTGGGGCATCGAGAACTTTGACACGTCGATGACGGCGGTGTTGGGGACGAGGGCGTTGGCGTAGCAGTTTACGCGCTGGCTGTCCCAGCCTTCGGTGTAGATGTCAAACTCGGGCTCTTCTTCTTCCGAGAAAAGGGCTTCGAGATATTTTGTAGTGTTGTCGACCTCGATTTTGGTATTGCTCTGGCTTGCGATAAGGTCGCCGTGCTGGCGCGAGTGCTGGCCGGGGAGACGATATGTGGTCTGGGCGTCGAGGTCGGTGGAGAATGTGAGGCTGAAGGCTAAAGCGCCTAAAAGGATAAGTTTGCGAGAGAGTTTCATCGGTTGATTAGTAGGAGAGATTGGCTTTGATTGTCAGTTATGTTTAGTCAAGCTCGTCGGGAGCGTATGTTGCGGCAAGCGTGGGGCGGGGATAATCGAAGATTTCTTCGGGTTTGAAGAAGCGGTTGATTTCGATTACGGCGTTTTCGGGGGAGTCGGAGGCGTGGACAATGTTTTCCTGTCCCGACATGCCGAAGTCGCCGCGGATAGTGCCCGGAGCGGCGTTGCGGCAGTTGGTGGCGCCAACCATGGCGCGAACGACTGCAACGGCATCCTTACCTTTGAGAACCATCACCACCACGGGTGTGCGTGTCATCGAGGCCACGAGCGAGGGGAAGAACGGACGGTCGACAAGATGGGTGTAATGCTCGCGAAGGATTGTCTCGTCGAGCTGCATCATCTTGATTCCGGTTATTGCGAGCCCTTTCCGCTCGAATCGTGTAATTACGTCGCCTGCGAGGGCGCGCTGGATAGCTGATGGTTTCAGGATTACGAATGTTTGCTCCATGTTAATTAATTTTAATGTGCTTGCCACACTCTGTAAAGTTACGAATTTTGGCTCTAATGAGGAAGCCGAGGCGCGATAAAAAATGCTAATTAATGTAAATCTTGTTATTATATGGATATAACGTTCACATTAATAGTGATTTATGAAAAATATGTTATAAAACATATTTTCAACAAAAGCGAGTTCCGGAATGTTGCGTCGTGTTAAGAAAAGTAAATGCCGTAATAGTATCCCCGTATACGTGTGCATGAAAAGAACAACGCCCCCCGGCGCAGGCCGGAGGCGTTGTTAAAGGTGGGAATCCCGAGGGGGATTATTTTACATAAACTTTGCGTACAGAGTTGCCGCGAACCTCGATGTAAAGGCCGGTGGCAGGTTCTGTAACCTTAACGCCCTGGAGGTTGTAGTAAACGGCGGGTGCGTTTTCTTCAACTTCAACGCTTTCAACTGCTGAGTCGGAATTAGCGATAGTAACAGTCATTTCCTTGAGGTTGAGTGTGATGTCATAGATGCCGGGCTTGATTGACCATGCCTCGCATGCCATAGCATTTACATTGTGCTCATAGAGATCAACGGGAACGGGAGCGGTTGTTGTGGCTTCGAGGTCTTTCTCGGGAGCGCCGTAGCGGTCGGCATCGTTAACCTTGTCCCAGCCTTCTGCAGCGGGAACGAGGATGGTTGTGAACTGGAAGTATGCCATCTTGCCGCCGGAAGCACCCTGGAAAGTAACATCTTCTACGGTGTAGACGCCTTCGCCCTTGTTGCTGAGAGCTACGGAGTTTACAAACCATGTGCCATTGTTGAGGTCGTCACCTATGAGGTAAACATTTTCAGGATAGGTAGGTTCGGGGCCGGGGCCGGGGTTTTCGCCGGTGGCTGTAACCTTGATAGACATTGTGGCGCAGTTGAATTCAACGTCGAAAGTCTGGCCTTCGGTAGCGCCGGCGATAGTCATGTTGGCAAAATTGTCGTCGGGAATAGCTACCCATTCGCCCTGGGCGATTTCAGTGCCGTTCGAGTGGTAGCTGTCTGCTTTTCCGTTGTAGACTTTGATCTTGAAGGGCGATGTGCCGATAGCGAGGTCGGTGTGTTTGGTGAGACCTTCGGCTGTAGCTGCAATGCCGTTGTCTTTCCATCCATTGAATTCGCCGAGTACATTTACATACCATTTGGTGTAGTCAACTTCGGGGTCGGGATCGGGGCCGGGGCCGGGGTTCTCGCCTTCAGATTCAACGATGAGCACGTGTGTGTCGACGTTGAACTTAAGGGTGAGGTTTTCGCCGCTTTCAGCAAGTTTACAGTTGGTTCCGGAGTTGTGGGTCAGTGTGTATTCGGTATTGAACTTCATGCTGCCGGCGCCACCGTAGTTGATTACGCCGTAGCTTGAGTCGGCAATCTTGAAACCCTGCTTGTTGGTGATGGCTACGCCTGCAAGTGTGTAATTCACACCGTCGGTGGTTGCCATCTGCCAGTCGGCGGTTGCGCCCCAGCCATTCATGTCGCCACGGACATAAACTTTATCGAAATTGGTGGAGGGAGCTACGTCGGCATCGAGTGTGATCTGGGTGAGGTCTTCGTTTACGCTTACAGTCCAGGTTGCATCGTAGGGGGGCAGGGTGTTTTCGCCCCAGGGTTCGAGGTCGGCAACTATGTGCTGCTGTTTGGGCAGAGAGGGAACGCCGATGGCGTTTGCATTGAAAGTGTCCCAGTCGCCTTTGCTTGTGGAGAGTTTGAATCCGCCTGTGGTGGTGAATTTGTACTGGCCGTCTGTGAGTTCAAGCACAGTAGGATTGGCGGGATCCCAGCCGAAATCGTTGCCGCAGAGATAGAGCTGCGCGTCGGCAAAGAAGCCAATCATCATGGCCATCAGGAAAAAGTAAAACTTCTTCATGGTAATGAAATGATTTAAGGTTAAAAAGTATGATATGCCGCTTTGATATTGTGAAATGAAAATCAGACAGGAGGAGTGAAAAGCACCTCATAAATACGGCGACACAAAAGTACATCGAATATTTTATACGACCAATTATTTTTTAATAAATATTTGCTTAAAATGCGAATTTGGCAACATTTATAATGATATTGGCCGGATTGTCGGCGGCCGGGCCGTGGTTCCCGCCATTTCGGGCCTTTCAGTCGAAGCGGTATATTATTGTTCGGTCGTATTCTTCTCCCGGGTCGAGGCGAGTTGAGGGAAATTCGGGACGGTTGGGCGCGTCGGGGAAATCCTGGCACTCGATGGCCACGGCGTCGTAGTCGCTGTATTTATATCCGCCCTTGCCCTTCGGCGAGCCGGTGAGCCAGTTGCCTGTGTAGACCTGTACGCCGGGCTGCGATGACAGGATTGTGAGGCGCCGGCCCGAAGCGGGATGGGTGAGGATGGCGTTGACCTGTAGCCGGCCTTTCTCATAACCGTCGATGGCCCAGCAATTGTCATAGCCCTTGCCATACTCGAGGGCGGCGAAGGTGTAGGGGAGCGCAGCGGCAGCCTCGAGGGTGCGGGGCGAGCGGAAGTCCATGGGTGTGCCGTCGACGGGCATCAGGCGGCCTGTGGGCAGCAGGTAGCGGTCGGTGTCGAGCCATTGCGAGGAGTTGAGCTGCAGAAGATGCGACAGTGCGCAGCCCGAATCGTGTCCGCCGAGGTTGAAGTAGATGTGACTCGTGAGATTCAATACGGTAGGCGCGTCCGTGACGGCGTGGAGCTTCAGCTCAAGGTGCGAGTCGTCGGTCCATCTGTAAGTGGCTGTGACTGTGAGGTGTCCGGGGTAGCCCTCCTCGCCGTCGGCCGAGGTGTAGGTGAAGCGCACGGTGTCGTTTTCGGCGTCGAGTACGTCCCACAGGCGATTTTGGAAACCGCCGGGGCCGCCGTGGAGCGAATTGGGTCCGTTGTTTATGGCGAGGTGGTATTCGCGGCCGTCGAGCGAGAAAAGTCCGCGGCCTATGCGGTTGGAGTATCGTCCGGGGATTTTGCCGCAGGTGGGGCCGTCGCAGAGATAGTCGGCGGGGTCTTCGTAACCTACGACTACGTCGGCCATTTTGCCGTGGCGGTCGGGGACTTCAATGGATATCACTCCGGCGCCGAGCGACGAGAGCGTGACGCGTGCGCCGGCATTGTTGGTTATGGTGAAGAGGTGTATGGTGCCTGCGGGGCAGGATGCTGTACGTCGGGTAATCATGGTGTTGTGGTCAATAAGGAAAGACAGAAGGCTGTCGTCATCACGACGGCAGCCTTCAGAGGGATATTATTGATTTGGGATATACGAATTATTCGGCAACTACTTCAAAGGGAATTTCGACAGCTACTTCCTTGTGGAACTGGATAGTAGCGGAGTATTTGCCAACTTCCTTGATAGTTTCCTTGATGGTGATGAGCTTGCGGTCAACATTGTGTCCGAGCTTCTCGAGAGCCTCGGCAATCTGTATGGCGTTAACAGAGCCGAAGATAGTGCCGGTAGCGGAAGTCTTGGCACCGATAGTGAGGGCAACACCCTGGAGAGCGGCAGCAGCGGCTTCGGCGTCGGCCTTGATCTGGGCGAGCTTGTGGGCGCGCTGGCGCTGATTTTCGGCAAGAACCTTAAGAGCGGAGGGCGTAGCTACGACAGCTTTGCACTGGGGGATGAGGTAATTGCGGCCATAGCCGTCTTTTACTTCAACGACGTCGTCCTTGTATCCAAGGCCGCGAACGTCTTCTTTGAGAATAATTTTCATATTGATAGTCCCGGGCTTAAGGGTTATTTCATGAGGTCGGTAACGTAGGGCAGCAGGGCGAGGTGACGGGCACGCTTCACGGCCTGGGCCACACGGCGCTGGAACTTGAGCGAAGTGCCTGTGATACGGCGGGGAAGAATCTTGCCCTGCTCGTTGAGGAACTTCTTGAGGAATTCAGCGTCTTTGTAGTCGACATATTTGATGCCTGCGCGCTTGAAGCGGCAGTATTTTTTCTTCTTCACGTCAACCGACATGGGAGTGAGATAGCGGATTTCAGATTGAGCTTGTGCCATGGTTTAGTCCTCCTTTGCTTCTACGGGTTGGGGTGTTTCGGCTGCTTTAGCGGCCTTGAGTGAGCGACGCTTGGCGGCGTATTCGGCGGCGTACTTGTCCTGACGGAAGGTGAGGAAGCGAAGCACGCGTTCGTCGCGGCGGAAAGCTGTTTCGAGCTTACGGACGATTGTGGGAGCGCCTTCAAACTCGATAAGGGTGTAGAAGCCGGTCG
>CAYNXG010000082.1:0-7784 GCA_964401095.1 uncultured Bacteroides sp. | reverse complement strand
TAATCGGCTAAATATGTGACAAATCTATAACAAAGGCCGGTCTTTTCGTCGGTGAACGTCTCGGACACCTCGTCGCGGCGCCAGCGGGCGGGGTCGACGGGCGGGAAGAAGGTGTCGGCGCCGGGGCAGGGCGCGTCTATCTCGGTGATATACAGCCGCGTGGCCTGCGACATCATGGCGGCATACACCGTGGCGCCGCCGATGATGAACACCTCGTCGTCCGTGCCATCGGCGGCCATCGCGAGGGCCTCGCCGGGCGACGTGGCCGTCTCGGCGCCGGGGGCCTCGTAGCCGGGGCGCGAGCTGATGACGATGTTGCGGCGGCGCGGCAGGGCGCCCCCGGGCAGCGACTCGAAGGTGCGCCGGCCCATGATGACGGTGTGGCCCGTGGTGAGGGCCTTGAAGCGCCGCAGATCGGCGCTGATGTGGAAGGCGAGGTCGCCGTCGCGGCCTATGGAGCCGTCGCTGCCCGTGGCCACTATCATACTTGTTGTCATACGCTTACCTGTGCTTTAATGTGGGGATGCGGGTCGTAGCCCTCGAGGGTGAAGTCGTCGTAGGTGAAGCCGAGGATGTCGGTCACGGCGGGATTGAGCACCATGCGCGGCAGGGGCCGGGGCTCGCGGGTGAGCTGCAGGCGGGCCTGGTCGAGGTGGTTGAGGTAGAGGTGGGCGTCGCCGAGGGTGTGGACGAAGTCGCCGGCCCGCAGGCCCGTGACCTGCGCCATCATCTGCAGCAGCAGGGCGTAGGAGGCGATGTTGAAGGGCACGCCCAGGAAGCAGTCGGCGCTGCGCTGATAGAGCTGGAGGCTGAGGCGGCCGCCGGCCACGTAGAACTGAAAGAAAGCGTGGCAGGGCGCCAGGGCCATGTCGGGGAGCTGGGCCACGTTCCAGGCGCTGACGATGATGCGGCGCGAGTCGGGGTTGTGGCGTATGTCGTCGACGGCGCGGGCTATCTGGTCGATGGTGCCGCCGTCATAGTCGGGCCACGAACGCCACTGGGCGCCGTAGACGGGGCCGAGGTTGCCGTCGGCGTCGGCCCACTCGTTCCAGATGCGCACACCGTTGTCCTGAAGGTAGCGCACGTTGGTGTCGCCGCGGAGAAACCACAGCAGCTCGTGGATTATCGACTTGAGGTGGAGCTTCTTGGTGGTGACCAGGGGGAAGCCCTCCTCGAGGTTGAATCGCATCTGATAGCCGAACACCGAGCGTGTGCCGGTGCCGGTGCGGTCTGATTTGTCGGTGCCGTCGTCGAGAATGTGGCGCAGCAGGTCGAGATACTGTTTCATGGCTGTGATTGCTGTTCCTGAAGGTCGTTGAGGATGGCGCGGAGCTCGGTCTCGGTGGCGGTGAGGCGTCCGCGGCAGATTTTCAGAAGTTCCACGGCGCGGCGCGTGCGCAGGGCCAGGGTGTCCACGTCGCATGCGTCGGAGCGCAGCTCGGCCAGGATCTTCTCCAGCTCGGCCAGCGAGGCCGTGTATGAGGGTGTTTCGTTATCTTGCATCGTTGTATGGTGGTATATCGTCGTTTTCGGGGTTAAGGACTGTGGAGCGCACCTCGCCGCAGGCAAATACGGAGGTGATGACGTCGCCGGGGGCCAGCTCGGAGGCGTCGGCCACGGCGCGGCCGCGGGCACGGGTGATGGAGAAGCCGCGGCGCAGGGTGGCGGCCGGCGACAGGGCGGCGGCGAGGGCGTCGAGCGAGTCGAGGCGTTCGCGGCCGCGGGCTATGACGCGCGCCGCGCTGTCGGCGATGTCGGCGGCCATGCGCGGCCCGGTGAGCGCGGCGGCCCGCGACAGCACGCCCGAGGCCAGCGCGGGCAGCTGTCCGGCTATGTATTCGAGGCGGCGGTGGCGCGCGGCCATGGCGGCCACGGCGGCGTCGAGGATGTCGCGGCCCAGGGCGTGGAGGCGCTCGAGGCAGGCGGCCCCGCGGCCTATGAGCCACTCGGCGGCGGCCGTGGGGGTCTTGACGCGGAGGTGGGCCACATAGTCGAGCAGCGTCACGTCGCGCTCGTGGCCTATGCCGATGATGACGGGCAGGGGGAACATGGCTATGTTGGCCGCCAGGGCATAGTTGTCGAAGGCGGCGAGGTCGCCGGTGGCTCCGCCGCCGCGGATGATGACCACGCAGTCGTAGTCCTCGCCCGAGGCGGCGATGGCCTCGAGGGCGGCGATGATGCCCGCGGGCGCGCCCTCGCCCTGCATGGCCGACTCGTAGAGGCGGGTGTGGAAGCGCAGGCGGTAGCGGTTGGTGTACAGCTGGGCTATGAAGTCGCCGTAGCCGGCGGCTCCGCGCGCCGACACCACGGCCACGCGCCGGGCATCGGCGGGCATGGGCAGCGAGCGGTTGAGGTTGAGGATGCCCTCGGCCTCGAGGCGCGCCAGCATCTCGCGGCGGCGGCGCAGCAGGTCGCCGAGGGTGTAGGCGGGGTTAACGGCGGTGATGTTGAACGACAGGCCGTAGACGGGATGGTAGGACACGTCGGCCCGCAGCATCACCCTGATGCCCGACACGAGGGGCGAGCCGGTGGCGCCGCGGAATTCGGCGTCGATGCGGGCGTAGCGCGAGGCCCACACGGTGGCGCGAGCACGGGCCACGGCGGCGCCCGAGGCGGGGTCTTTCTCTATCAGCTCCATATAGCAGTGGCCGCCGGAGACGCGCACGTCGGAGGTCTCGGCGGTGACCCACACGCCCGCGAGGCCGGGGGCAGCGGCCAGGGCGGCGGCGATGCGGCCGTTGAGCTCGCGCAGGCTCAGGGCGGGGGCGGCGGAGGCAGGGGCGGCGGCGGTCATCTGCGCAGGGTGAAGCGGCCGGCGGCTATGTCGTAGACCATGGTGTCGGCGAGTTTGTCCTTGAGTTTATCGGCCTCGGCGGGGGCGAGGTAGGCGGGAGCCTGGCAGGTGAGGCGCAGCATGGTGGCGTCGGGGTCAAACTCGGCGCGCACGGGCATGAAGGGCAGCGCCAGCCTTATGTCGGCGGCGTCGCGGCGCGCATCGGGCAGCAGCCAGTCGTCATAGCCGGGCATGACGAAGGGCGGCCGGCGCAGGGGGCGCCACGAGGTGTCGAAGAATTCCACGCTGCTGTCGGGGGCGGGCAGGGCCAGGGTGGTGACCAGCGCCACCACGGTGTCGGAGCCCGCGGGCAGCACGGCGAGCTGCATGTCCACGCCCTCGGCGGGTGTGAAGCCCACCGCGGAGGGCGACACGGCCATCACACGGGCCTCGCCGCCGAAGGCGTTGGCCGAGGGGCGCGTGCTGCCGTAGTTGAAGTAGTCGAGCATGTCGAGGCGCGTGGCCTGCGGGAGCAGGCGTATAACGTGGTCGGGCGCGGCGGCGAAGAAGTCGGAGGCGGTGCGGGCGCCCGCGGCGAGGGCAGTCAGCGCCGTCAGCGCCGCCACAAGCAGGTGTATGCGGAATGGTCTTGTTTTCATCGGTATATCCGTTTTGGAGCGCCGCGCGGGAGGGATGGGCGGCGGTTGTGGATTACAAAGTTACTGTTTTTTCGCGGTTCTGACAAAAAAGCGGCGGCCGGGCGGGGGCGGCGCTACAGCCAGCCCTGCTCGATGCCGGTGGCGATGCGGTCGAGGGTGGCGTCGTCCTTGTTGCGCGCGGGGTTGTAGTCGCTCTTGAGGCTGACGCCGAAGAGCTTGCCGAAGCCCTGCCAGAAGGCGGCGCGGAAGGTGCCGAGAAAGGCCTTGACGATGTCGTAGCCGCTCTGGTTGGTCTCGCGCTGGATGAGCTTCACCAGCACGCGCGCCTGGCGGCGGCTGAACTTCTTGAACACGGGCTTGTACTGCTCGAAGAGCTCTTTCTCCATGCGCTTCAGATATGCCTCGCGCTCTTTCTTGGTGGCGAAGGTCTCGATGTATTCGTAGGTCTCGATCAGGGTCTCGGATATTAGCTTGGCGTAGGGGAGCGTGCGGCGCACGTCGCGCACCGTGCGCCAGTAGAATTCCTCCTCCTTGCGGTTCTTGAACTTCAGCGGGGGATAGCAGGTGATCTCGTGGAGCATGAGCACGAGAATGGTGTCGCCCTCCTCGTCGATGCGGTAGCTGTAGCCGCGATAATGGTCCTGTCGGGCACTCCCGGGATTTTCGAGGGTGCGCCCGGCGGCGGTCGCCGTCCACAGGACTATGACGGCGAGCAAGGCGGCCGTAAATGCTGCTGCTTTCTTCATTTCGGGGGACAAAGATAGCTTTTTGCGCTGTCTTTCACCTATAAAAGAAATAAATAAGGGGCGATGTTTGGTTAAACAATGCTAACAAATGTTTTATTATCCTAAATATTCGTTAAAACGAGGCGGGGCGGAGGCTCCCGGCTTGTCATAGAGCGATTTTTTTGTTAACTTTGCACTATCTTCAACGAGTTGGAGGAGGCCCGCGGGCTTCCTCCTTGTTATATAGACCCCGACTTGCTTCATATGATAGACAAAGACTTACTTGCCCGCACCGTGGAAGACGCCATATCCGGCACGGACATATTCCTGGTGGACGTGACGGTGTCGCCCTCCAACGACATCACTGTCGAGATCGACTCGCCCGAGGGCATCGACATCGACACCTGCGCCGCCATCACCCGCCGCATCGAGGAGAACTTCGACCGCGACACGGAAGACTACGCGCTCGAGGTGGGCTCGGCCGGCCTCACCGCCCCCTTCAAGGTGCGAGGCCAGTATCTGAAAAACATCGGCAACGAGGTGGAGCTGCTCACCCGCGACGGCCGCAAGCTGCAGGGCGTGCTCACCGCCGTGGCCGACAACGGCGACTTCACCGTGGCCGTCCCCACAAAGGTGAAGCCCGAAGGCGCCAAACGCCCGCAGACCGTGGACGTGGCCCACACCTTCAGCCCCGCCGACTGCAAGTGGGTGAAATACTTGATAAATTTCAAATAAAAATACAATATGGCTAAAAAAGAGGAAACTCCAAATATGGTCGAGCAGTTCGCCGAGTTCAAGGAGCTCAAGAACATCGACAAGACCACAATGATTAGCGTGCTCGAAGAATCGTTCCGCAACGTGCTTGCAAAAATGTTCGGCACCGACGAGAACCTCGACGTGATTCTCAACCCCGACAAGGGCGACGTGCAGATCTTCCAGAACCTCACCGTCGTGCCCGACGGCGAAGTCACCGACCCCAACCTGCAGATATCGCTCTCCGACGCCCGCGCCGACAACGACCCCGAAGCCGAGGTAGGCGAGGAACACACCAAGGAAATCATCTTCGAGAAATTCGGCCGCAGAGCCATCCTCACCCTGCGCCAGACCCTCCAGTCGAAAATCCTCGACCTGCAGAAAGAAGCCATCTACGCCAAGTTCAAGGAGCTCGAAGGCGAGCTCGTGAGCGGCGAGGTGTATCAGACATGGTCGCGCGAGACCCTGCTGCTCGACGACGACAAGAACGAGCTGCTCCTCCCCAAGAGCGAGTCGATCCCCGGCGACTTCTTCCGCAAGGGCGAGACCGTGCGCGCCGTCATCTCGGCCGTCGACAACAAGAACAACAACCCCAAAATCACCGTGTCGCGCACCAGCAACGAATTCCTGCGCCGCCTCTTCGAGCTTGAGGTGCCCGAAATCCACGACGGCCTCATCAGCATCCGCGCCATCGCCCGCATCCCCGGCGAACGCGCCAAGATAGCCGTCGAGTCGTACGACGACCGCATCGACCCCGTGGGCGCTTGCGTCGGCGTCAAGGGCTCGCGCATCCACGGCATCGTACACGAGCTGCGCAACGAGAACATCGATGTCATCAACTACACCGCCAATCCCTCGCTCTTCATCCAGCGCGCCCTCTCGCCCGCCAAAATCACCTCGATCCGCATCGACGAGGAGGAGAAGAAGGCCGAGGTGATCCTGCGCCCCGAGGAAGTGTCGCTCGCCATCGGCAAGAACGGCCTCAACATCAAGCTCGCCTCGATGCTCACCGGATATGTCATCGACGTATACCGCGACACCGAGGAGGAAACCGTGGAGGAAGACATCTACCTCGACGAATTCAAGGACGAAATCGACGAATGGGTGATCGAAGCCCTCAAGAACATCGGCTGCCTCACCGCCAAGAACGTGCTCAACGCTCCCCGCGAACTCCTCATCGAGGAGGCCGACCTCGAGGAAGACACCGTCGACAACGTCATCAACATCCTCAAGGCCGAGTTCGAGGACTGAGCCCCGCGCCGGTCCCCCGCCCCGCCGCACCCCGCGGCGGGCCACAGTGAGAATCAACATTAAAAATACATCAACCCCAATATATGGCGAAAACAAAAATCAGCACACTTGCCAAGGAACTGAACGTGGCCCTTCCCACCGTGTTCTCGTTCCTCAGCGAAAAAGGCATCAGCATCGAGGAAAGCCCCAACACACGCGTGGAAGGTGAGATAGTCGACCTGCTGGTGAGCAAATTCAAGCCCGACAAAGACCAAAAGAACAAGTCAGACCGGCTGGCTGCCGGTCGCCGCACATCCGCAACAAAGGATACCGCCGCCACACCCTCTGAAGCCAAGCCCGCCGCCGTGCCGACGACAGATTCGCCTGTACAGGGTCCGCGAATCCTCGGACACCTCGAGCTCGACAGCAAGGGCAACCCCGTCATAAAGTCGGCCGCCGCCGGCGAGCCCGAGCCCGAACAGGCGCCCGCGCCCAAGCCCGCACCCAAGGCCGAGGAAAAAGCACCCGCCCCCAAGCCCGAGCCCGAGGCCAAGCCTCAGCCCGAGCTTGTCCCCAAGGCCGAGCCCAAGGCCCCCGAAGCCCCCGCACAGCCCCGGGCAGAGGAAAAGCCCGAGCCAAAGCCCGCGCCGCAGCCCGAAAAGGCCCCCGCAACGGCCCCGGCCCAAAAACCAATTGCCGAAACCAAAACACAAGAAGTGCAGATAGATAAACCTTTACAACCCGAAGCCGCCCCCAAGGCCGAGCTGACAACCCCGAAAACCGAGCCCGAAGTCTTCTCGCCCGGTACGCCCAAACCCGCCGTATCGCTCAACATCGTAGGCAAAATCGACCTCGACGCCCTCAACCAGACCACCCGTCCCAAAAAGAAGGGCAAGGATGAGCGCCGCGGCTCCAAGAACTCAGCTCAGGGACAGGCCGATCAGGCCGGTCGCCGCAAACGCACACGCATCGGCAAAGACAAAGTCGACATCGAAAAAGCCGGACGCACAGCCGGCGACAACCCCCGCCAGGGCCGCGACGAACGCGCCCAGCAGCCCGCCGGCGAACGCGGCGGCAAAGACCGCCAGGGACAGGGACGCCGCAAGGACCAGAGCCCCCGCCCCCAGCGCCGCCCCGCAGCCCCAGCGCCCGAGGTGAGCGAGGAAGACGTGTCGAAGCAGGTAAAGGAAACCCTCGCACGCCTCACAACAAAGGACAAGGGCCTCAAGAAAGGCGCCAAGTGGCGTAAGGAAAAACGCGAAGCCGCATCCGAACGCATGCGCGAGGCCGCATCGGCCGAAATGGCCGAGAGCCGCACCCTGCAGCTTACCGAGTTCGTTACAGCCAACGACCTCGCCATTATGATGAACGTCCCCATCAACCAGGTAATCGCCACGTGCATGAACCTCGGCGTGATGGTGTCCATCAACCAGCGCCTCGACGCCGAGACCATCAACATCGTGGCCGACGAATTCGGCTACCGCACCGAATACGTATCGGCCGAGGTGGCCGACGCAATCCACGAGGAGGAAGACTCGGAAGAAGACCTCGTGCCCCGTCCGCCCATCGTCACCGTCATGGGCCACGTGGACCACGGCAAGACCTCGCTGCTCGACTATATCCGCAAGGCCAACGTCATCGCCG
>CAYNXG010000081.1:0-7991 GCA_964401095.1 uncultured Bacteroides sp. | reverse complement strand
AAGTCAGCATGTAGGCAAAGTTGAGAAGGTTAGCCTGAAGTTGCATGAGGTTGGTCTGGAATTTTTCGCTTTTCATAACTTTAGTTTTTAGATATTGTTTTTTCGGTTTTTGTCTGATGACGATGCAAATATCGGGTCATTTTCAGTTCTTGTCAAGGTTTTCTGTGTTAAGAAACGTTAACGAAGAAATTTCATTACTTTCACGTTTTTAACTCGCTGTTATACAACTTTTTAAAATCTTAAAAAATTGTTACAAGATTGTTACACGTGTGTAATTTTCATCATTCTGTGTATTGTTTGTAACATCTATGTAACTGTTTTAACAAGTACAACTCACCGACGAAATGAACAATCCTAAATGGATATAAAAATTTGATTAAAAGGCGATTAAGCGCGCCAACTCCAATAAAAAAGCAAATAATCGCAAATAAAACGGCATCCGACGTCTTTCGATTTGTTACAAGAAAAACAATATTACCGTTTATTTATATGCCAATACGCTATTAATTCATTAGGTATCTGAGTATTAGCATTCATTTAAAAAAAGCGGAAATGATTTAACAACCCATAAGCTGCTCCGCTGTAGGCAGTTGCGGCATAAATACATATCCGTCGCCCTCAAAGCGACAGCAATAATGCTTCAATCCGTTTGAAACAATCAGAAAAACCGCACCGAGCACCGAGTTATATCGGGCGATCTGATCGAATACATGGCGGGTAATCTCCACCGTAGTACGTTTATATTCCACTATGCACACAGGACGCAAGTCGCGGCTGTATATGACCGTATCGCAGCGGCGGCGCGTGCCATTGAGCTTGAGCCCCACTTCATTAGCCATAAACGATGCAGGATAGCCGAGCCGGTTTATGAGATAATTCACAAAATGCTGGCGCACCCACTCCTCGGGCGTCAGCACCAGCCACTTGCGGCGGAGATTGTCGAATACATACACCTCCCCGTCGGGCCTGCGCTCGAGCTTTATGTCAAATGATGGCAAATTTAAGGAGTCGAACATACCGGTTTTCGGAAAAAACTGCGTAAATTTACACAAATTTTCATAATACCGCAAAAATGGCCACCCCTACCCTTACATTTGACGTGCTAATGCGCACCGTTGCCGGCGGCGGCGACTTGCGCCCGGTGTATATCCTCCACGGCAAAGAGGGATATTATATCGACGAGCTCGTCAAGGCTTTTGAAAAACTCATCCCCGAGGACGACAGGCCCTTCGCACTCACCAACATGTATGCCCCGCAGATATCGGATCCGCAGCAGATTATCGACACATGCCGCACTCTGCCGATGATGACCGACCGCCAGGTGGTGATTGTCAGGGAAGCCCAGTCCGCCAGGGCCGAGTTTGTCGACAAGCTCGCCAAATATGCCGTGTCGCCCACCCCGTCGACAATCCTGGTGGTGGCCTCGCGCGGCGAGCTGCTCAAAGGCAAGGAATTCAAGGCTGCCGTAGAGAAAAACGGAGGCGTGGTATTTGAATCCAAGGAAGTATGGCCGGCCCAGGTGCCCCCGCTGGTGGCCGCGTATATAAAGAATAAAGGGCTTGGCGCCGACCCGAAGGCCGTGGAGCTCCTCGGCGAATACATAGGCACCAACCTCAGCCGCCTTTACAACGAGATAAACAAGCTGGCCGAGATTCTGCCCGCAGGGGCCACCGTGACACCCGAAGTGGTGGAGCGCAACATCGGCATCAGCAAGGATTACAACAATTTCGAGCTCGTCGACGCAATCGCCACGCGCGATGTGGCCAAGATGATGAGAATCGCCGCATATTTCGAGGCTAATCCCAAACAGAATCCCTACGTGGTGACTGTATCGTCGATATTCGGATTCTTCGCCGACATACTTCAGGCATTCTACACCAAAGACCGCTCGGACAAGGGTCTTCAGACCGAATTCAAGCTCAACCCTTACAACAAGTTTGCGCTCGCCAGACTAAAGGCCGGAATGAAAAATTACAATCCCTTCCAGGTTATAGAGATTCTCGACGCCATACGCACCTACGACGCGATGAGCAAAGGCAGCGGCTCGCGGCAGGATCCCTACAAGATGCTTTCCGACCTGCTTTTCCACATAGCCACAGCGCCGGGCACTCTGCCCGTATGACATGTAATACAGCGCGCCCGACACTTCCGAGTGCCGGGCGCGCTGTATAGTGTTATTTACGGTAATCAGTCCTGATACAGATAGCGTTTTATCGAGCGTTTTGGAGTCTTGGCAAATTCCTCGTGCATGAGCTTCACGCCTGAAATCTGACTGTATGACGGCAGCGAACTGTTGAGCAGCTTTATGTTCTTATCCATCATGGGCTCGAGGCTCGAAGGATCCACGCCGTCCTTGGCCGAAGCCTCATAATCGGGATATACGAGAGCCAGCAGGCGGCCGCCGCGGTCCACGACGAGCGATTCCATGACATAGGGCAGATTATTGATTTTCTGCTCTATTTCCTCGGGATAGATATTCTGTCCGCTCGGGCCGAGAATCATGCTCTTGTTGCGGCCGCGGATATAGAGGAAGCCGTCGGCATCCATCTGACAGATATCGCCGGTATTCATCCATCCGTCGCGGAAAACGGCCTCGGTAGCCTCGGGATTCTTGTAATATCCCTTCATGACATTGTCACCCTTTACCCACAGCTCGCCGGGCACGGCCGACGGGTCGGGAGATTCGATACGGGCCTCCATGCGGTCTACAATGCGGCCGCACGAACCGGGGCGCTGCACATCCCAGGGTGCATAGCTTATGAGCGGGGCACATTCGGTCATGCCATAGCCGATGGTGAACGGAAACTTGATACGGCGCAGGAATTCCTCAACGTCGGCATTCAGGGCCGCGCCACCTATGACAAGCTGATGCAGCTGTCCGCCGAACACCTCCTCGAGCTTGGTCTTAATCTTGCCGAGAAGTTTGTCGTCGACAAAGGGAACATGAAGCAGGAACTTCATCAGAGGCTTTTCAAGCAGCGGGAACACGCGCGTACGGATAATCTTCTCTATCACAAGCGGCACGGTGATGATAAGCTTGGGATGCACGGTGGCAAAGGCCTCCATGATAATCTTGGGCGACGGAGTGCGCGTAAGGAAATATATATGACAGCCCTTGGCAAACGGGAACAGCATCTCTATATCGAGCCCGAACATGTGGGCCAGCGGCAGCATGCACACCATGCCGTCGCCGGGCTTGAGATACGGGATATTATCCATGGCGAAGCGGATATTGCTCCACACGTTGCGATAGGACAGCATCACGCCCTTGGAAAAGCCCGTAGAGCCTGATGTATAGTTGATTATCGCCAGGTCATTCTCATCGGCAGGCTTGAAATACTTTACATCGTCGGGAGTGAAGCGGTTGGGGTACCGCTCGCCGAACAGGCGGTTGAGATTGTTGCGGGCGTCAGTCATGCGCTTGCTGCGCGAGAGCAGCAGCGAATAGTCAGAAATCTGCAGTGCGCCCTCTATTTTCTTGAGTATGTCAGAGTCAAGATTCTCCCAAATATGGCTGTCTACAAAGAATAGCCTTGCGTCGCTGTGATTTACAAGATGATGCACATTATCGGGCTTGAACTCATGCAGGATAGACACGGCGACGGCGCCGTAGGTGAGAATCGCCAGGAAAGCGATGGCCCAGTTGGCGCTGTTTTTGCCGCAAAGCGCCACTTTGTCGCCCGACTTCAGTCCTGAATGTTCAAAAAGTATATGCAGCTTGGCTATCTTACGGGCCACGTCGCGGTACTGATACGACACTCCGTGGAAATCGTCGAGCGACAGGTGTTCCCAGTTGCTGCGTATCGACTTCTCTATGAGGCATATGATACTCTCGCGTGATGTGGTGGATGTTGATGTGTTCATATTACATTATGTATAACAATCACAAATTTACAAAAATAATTGAAACTATGTCGGCAAGCCGTGTATATATAACAATTTTCTAAAATAAAAGTATTACTTTTGCATATAATATCTAACCAACAACTCATATACGACATAAGAATGCACACATTAAGAAATCTCACACTGGCGGGCGTCATGGCAGCCTCGGCCGTCTCGGCGTCTGCCCTCGACCCTTATAAAGTGACCGCTCCCATGACAGCCGACGACGAGGGCGCCATGGCTTTCATAATCAATTATGACAACGGGCAGACCGTCGACTCGGTTCTCGTAGATCAGGGAATCGCCGCCTTCCGCGGCATGATGGACGAGCCCGTAGCCGTAAAGCTTTCCGTCGACGGCCGTCCGCGCGCACAATTCATCCTCGAGCCCGGCTCCATAGCCCTCGACCCCAAGACCGGCGTAGCCTTCGGCTCTCCGCTCAATGACAAGTACAAGGCTTTCAACGATTCCGTGAAATCCATCGCCGCCGAATTCAGAAACGCCCCCGACGACGCCTCACGCGAGGAAATTTACGGCCGCTACACCAAATTCGCGCTGAATACCCTCGACGAGAACCTTGACAACCCCATCGGATATCTGATTCTCGTGCAGACTGCATCGGATCTCACCCCCGAAGAGCTCGACGCCTACCTCGCAAAAGAGCCGTCGCTCAAAGAGACTCAATACATCTCGCGCATGCTCGAGATGAACCGCCGCAAAGCCGCTACGGCTGTCGGCGCCAAATATGCCGACTTCGACATCAACGGACAGAAACTCAGCGACTATGTAGGCAAGGACGGCAAGTATCTGCTTGTCGACTTTTGGGCTTCATGGTGCGGCCCATGCAAACGACAGATTCCGGTCATAAAGGAACTCCTCGCCGAGCACTCCGATAAGCTCAACGTTCTCGGCGTGGCCGTATGGGACGAACCCGATGACACTCGCCGCGCCATAAAAGAACACGGCATAACATGGCCCGGCATAATCGGCGCCGACCGCATACCCACCGACATCTACGGCATCGCCGGCATTCCCTGCATCATGCTCATCGGCCCCGACGGCACCATCCTCTCGCGCGACAAACAAGGCGACGAACTCAAAGCCGACGTCGCCCGCCTGCTCAAATAACCCGACACGTCATAAAACATTCGAGTCCGAATCAAAACCGAGGTTTTGATTCGGACTCGCTTTATTGTCGGGATATTATATCCGGATTACTTCAGGTAGACTTTCGATACTTTCTCGCCGCGGCGGCAGATGTATATTCCGCTGCCGGGATTGTCTACACGTACGCCCTGGAGGTTGTAATATACCGGTGTGGCATCGGTTTCGGCCTCGATTCCGGCTGCGCCCATGGTCGACTTGATGGATATCTGATAGTCCTGGCCGCCGTTGTTGTCCCATTCGCTGCCGGTATTGGTAACGAAGCTGATGAACTTCACAGCCTGCTCGGGATTGTTGAACGGGCCAATCTTAACCTCATACTTGCCGTCGGCGTTGAGATAGAACGGTGTACGGGCGGCCTTGCCGTCGGTGTGATACTGCGAGCCTTCGGGAAGATATGCCTCGACAGGCTTCTCGAACTTGTTCACGCCCCAGTGGAGGACAATGCCCTCGCGGCCGTGAGGTGCCACAAGTGTAATAACGTCGTTGACGGTGGGTTCGGCGGGGGTCATGATGTAATTGCCGATCTTGGTGGACACATTGTCGTCGGGGACTTCAACTTCGCCCGAACCTACATAGACATGCAGAATCATGGAGCGGCTTACGTTGCCCTTGTTGTCGACAGCCTCGATATAGTAGTCCACGAGGACATCCTTGAGGCCCTTGACTTCGCCGGAATATTCCTCGGCCTTGTATGCGGGAGCGGGATTGGTGATGGAGACAATCGATTTTGAGGTCATTTCCACTTCCTTCCATTCGCCCACTTCATCGCCGCCGGCATATGTCTCGTTCTGATTGGATGTCAGGGGGTTCACGCCGTCCTTGTCCACACGGTATTTGAGCTTGACGCTCTTGAGGCCGCTGAGGTCATATACGTAGCTCCATACGGTGAAATCGCTCGACTTCACCACGCCCCACTCCGTCGAGCCGGGGTTGTAAGGCTCGCGCTGGGGATGGTAGATGGAGGGGCCGGTCTTGTCGGCTCCGCCGGCGATAACGGAGGCAACGCGGTTAACGGCCAGATTGGCGGCGGTGGCGGGCTTGGAGTCCCATTCCTCGGTGCCGTCCCAATACCAGTAGCAGCTGGTCTCGCCACACATCAGGTCGTCCCAGGCGGCCTTTACCTCGGCATTTTCGGGAGCGATGGCGGCGGCTGTCTTCACGTGGTTTGAGGCTGCCGTGATGATTCCCCAGCTGTTGTGGTCGGGGCTGTAGGCCTCGGTGGCTCCGGCGTATGTGCCCTTGTCGCCGTTCCATTTCAGGAATTCGGGATCGGCGCCGGCGCCCCACCACGAACCGCTCTCTACATGTATCACGTCATCATCGGCCGGCGGGAACATCTCCAGATAGTCCTGCACGGTGGTGCACTCGAAGCGGGTGGGATTGTCCTGAAGCCACTTCACGAAGTCGGCGAAGTTCGAGCCATAGTAGCTGGCCGAACCGCCGCCGTGATTGTCGCCGTCATGATGGCAGATGACCAGGATGGGGTGCTCGGGGTCGTTGTTGTAAGGCTCCAGCTGGCTGATGCACTTTTCATACTGAAGCGCGCCGAATCCGCCTCGGCCGTCCTCGTTGCCGTACACCAGCGAGGTAGGCACGGCAATCATGCGGTATTCGCGGCCGTCGACCGGATCAACATATTTCATCCAGTGGGGACGGTGACCCCAGGCGGTAGAGATAGAGCCCGGGCAATAGAGGCCGTCGATATGCGCCCAGTCGTCGGGATTGGGGTTGATCACGTCGGCCTCGTTGGGCTCGACGATTGAAACACCCTTCACCCAGGGATAACCGGCGGTAGCGCGGTCGAAATGTACATTGTCGACCATTACCCACTCGAAGCCTTCCTTCACCAGTGCGGGAATCATGTGCTCCTCAAAGGCATTTTCAGGCGGGAAGATACCCTTTGAATAAGGCATGCCGGGGAAGTTTTCGGCAAAGCAGTCGCGGTGTTTCTGAATCTGCTTGCGGGCGTCTTCCTCGTCGATAAGAGCCATCAGCGGATGATAGTAGCCGAAGCCCACCATGTCGAGGCGCTGATTGCCTTTATCGGTTTTCTTGTCTATCATGTCGAGCCAGTGCTTCTTCCAGTTGCTGAAGTGCGAGGTATTGCTCTCGATTACATTGAGGTTTTCGACCAGCGAGCCGGAGAAAGACACCTGTGCGCCGCCGGGCAGGCCGGCGTCTATAAGCTTGTTCACGGCCTGTGCGGGCCAGTTGGTATAAGCGCCTGTACGCGAGGTAAACACATCGAGCAGCGAATAGCTCAGTGTTCCATTCTCATGCGTTTCGAGCACCGTTTCGCCCGGGGTGTATATGGGCTGGTGCATGTGCCACTGAAACGCAATGTAAATTTTGGGCTGCTCGGCAGCGGCGGCTAATGTGGCCAGCAGCGCAGCACCTAAAATTGCTTTTTTCATGGTAAATGAATTAGACTTGATAAGATTGTGTAAGTATGATGACTTATAAAAGATAAGCTGCTGCAAAGTTACAAAATTATCATAAAAAATCATCATTTTTTATAAACAAGTCTAATAAGAGTCGCCATGCTATGGCGCAACATTCATGAATGTATCAGCGGCATTAATAATTGCATGCCTTTTATAGCAAAAAGACGCCCCGCCGCTTGTGTAGCAGACGGGGCGCCGTTTATGGCGTTTCTGATTATATCAGATTATTTGCCTGAGAGCTTCTCTTTGAGAGCGGCGAGAGCCTCGAGGTCACCGAGAGTTGTCTTCTCGATGGGGGTAGAGGTAACGGTGGTTTCCTCTGCCTGCTTGCGGGGCTGACGCTTTGCCTTGCGCTCTGCTGCCTTTTCGGCACGGGTCTCATCTTCAAAGATGCGGCTGTGCGAGAGGATGATGCGCTTGGCTTCCTTGTTGAACTCGATAACCTTGAAGTTGAGCTTCTCGTCAACCTTAGCCTGCGAGCCGTCTTCCTTGACG
>CAYNXG010000080.1:0-8012 GCA_964401095.1 uncultured Bacteroides sp. | reverse complement strand
GGTTATTTCTTTTCCGCGTCGAGTTTTTTCAGAAGATGTTCTACCGAGCGGGCTATCTGGTCGTCAATACCGGCAGCGACGCGCGCAGGATTGTTGTAGACCTCTACATCGGGCTGGAGCTGATGGTTCTCAAGCACGTTGCCTTTCATATCCATTGATGTCACCTGAGGAATACCGAATACGATTGTCGGATCGATCTGATTCTCCCACCACACGGCTGTCATGGTGCCGGGCACGGGCGCGCCTACCACGTCGCCCAGTCCGAGAGTCTGATATACGAACGGCGAACCGTGAGCGTCGGAATAGTTGGCTTCGTTGACCAGCATCACAGAGGGCTTGGTCCACTGCGAGAAAGGCTCCGAACCGATATACTGGCCGCGCGGCACAAACCGCACATATTCCTTGCCGCCGAGAAGCAGGGCCAGGTCGTTGTGCAGCCAGCCGCCGCCGTTCCAGCGGGTGTCTACGATAATGGCCTCGCGGTTGCGGTATTTGCCGAGCATCTCGGAATATATCGTGCGGAACGAAGGCGAATCCATGCCCTCGACGTGTACATAACCGATGCGGCCGCCTGAAAGGCTGTCAACCATTTCCTGATTGTTACGCACCCAGCGACGGTAAAGAAGATCTCTCAGCTTTCCCATGCCGATGGGCTTGACAGTGATGGAGCGCGACTTGCCGTCGGCGCCGGTAATGTCAAGGCGCACACGTTTGCCGGCCTTGTTCTTGAGCAACGGATAGTAGTCCATGCCGGCGGTGATGGCCGTGCCGTCGATGGCGGTGATGATGTCGCCCTCTTTCACGCCTGCCTTGGCTGTGGAAAGGGGAGAACCGGCGATTATCTCGGCCACGCGGAGGCCGTCGCCGTCAAATGTCTCGTCAAAATAGGCGCCAAGTTCGGCAGTGCTGTATTTCAAAGATGCGTAGTATCGACCGCCGGTATGCGAGGCGTTGAGTTCGCCGAGAATCTCGCTCAGAAGAATAGCAAAGTCGGCATTGTTGTTGATATGGGGCAGGAAGCGGCGGTATGCCTCTCCGTAAGCGTCCCAGTCCACACCATGCAGATTGCTGTCATAGAACTTGTCGCGGACCTGCGACAGCATGTGGTTGTACATGTACTCGCGTTCGAGCGAGGGCTGGCGGTCATAAGGCGCCTCAAACTCAATATCCTCGGCATCCCCCTTGGCGAGATTCACTTTTTTGAGGCCACGGCCTGAAATAACGAAAAGATTCTCGATTTTGCTGTCAGGGATAATTCCGCCGCTGATACCGCGCACGAGCACTTTCGTTTCACCCTCGCGCAGGTTTGTCTCAAGGAGATTGGCCTTTCCGTCGGCGCCGTAGGATACGTAGTAGAGCTTGTCGCCGTCGGCCGACAGGATATAGTCGCCTGTGCTGCCCGAGCGCGGAGTGAGACGGGCCATGCGCATGAAGCGGTTGTCAAAGTCAAAGTTGATTGCCGGTTTGACATCTTCTTCATCTTTGTCCTTTTTGCCCTTCTTGTTCTTTTTATCCTTCTTGCCTTTCTTGTCCTTGTCTTCGGCTGCCTTTTCCTTCTCTTTGTCTTTGGCTTCCTTTTCAAGGGCGGCCTCCTCGTCGGTGCGGTAGATCTTGTCATAGGCTTCGGGAGTAAGCGCCATGAACATTACGTCGGTCTCAGCGCCCCATGAGCCGTGGCTGCGTTTGCCGTAGCGTTCGCTCTGCCATGTGATGGCCTCGCCGTCGAGAGCCCAGCGCGGATTACCGTCGCTGTAGCCGCTTTCGGTAAGGTCGACGAGCAGGGAGCCGTCGGCCGATACGAGCGCTATGTCGGAATTGTTCCATCCGCCATGGCCGATGTAGCTTGCGAGCAGGTTGCGGCTGTCGGGGCCCCACATGAATTCCACGTCGCCGTCGCTGTACGAGTAGTTGTACTTGCCGTCGAGCGCAGTGGTCACGGCCTTTGTATCGACATCGATTACGCGTATTGCCGTGCGGTCTTCAAGGAAAGCCACCTTTTTGCCGTCGGGGCTGAATACAGGCTGCTGTGAGGCCTTGTCCGACGAATACAGCGGAGTCTCCACAATTTCGGTCGAATATGCGAAATGCTTCTCGTCGGGATTCTTTATCTTGGACGTGAACAGCTGCCACAGACCGTCGCGCTCGCTGTCGTAGACCAGGGTGCGGCCGTCTTTGCTGAAACTGATATTGCGTTCCTGTCCCGGGGTGTCGGTGATTCGCTTGGTTGTCTTGTATTCAACTGAAGTGACATATACGTCGCCGCGAATCACAAAAGCCACTTCCTTGCCATCGGGGCTGACGGCCATCGATGTAGCGCCGCTGCGTGCGAGGTAATCGACAAAATCAGGGTCGTAGTCGTCGGAAATTATGTTTACGGCAAGTTTCTCGGGCGCTCCGCCGGGCTTGAGCACATATATCTCGCCGTCCCAGCTGAAAGCAAGGACAGAACCGTCGGCGCTGGCCGACAGCGAGCGCACGGGATGTGTGGTGAAGCCTGTGAGCTTCCGCTTGTCCGAGCCCGAGAGATTGCGGCTGTAGACATTGAGCGTACCGTCTTCCTCGCTCAGATATACAAATGTGTCATCACCCGTCCATACGGGATTTTTGTCGTTGCCGTTGAAGGCCGTGAGGCGCTTGTCGCTGCCGTCGGCGCCCACCAGACGGATATCGCCCGTGCTTGCCGATTTCTCATGCTTGCGGAAGGCATTCTCATAGCCCTTCTTATCCTGATAAAGGTATGTGCCGTCGGGGCGAATGCTTATAGCGGCCATTGGCGTGGTAGAGAACATGCGGGGACGTGAGGCGTCGGTTTTCACCACATACACCTGACCTGCGAACGGGCCCTGAGCCGCACGACGGTCGGGAGTACCTGACGAGATATAGATTACGTTCTCGTTGTCGAGCCATGCGCAGGGCACTTCAGAACCCGAGTGGGTGGTGAGGCGTCGCGGCGTGCCGCCCTTGGCATTGACTACAAATATGTCATCCGAGCCGTCGCGCGTGCTCGAGAAGGCTATCTGCGAGCCGTCGGGGCTCCATACGGGATAAGAATCGTAAGCCGGATTGGCCGTAAGCTGGCGTGCCGTGCCGCCCGATACGGGTACTGTGAAGATATCGCCCTTGTAGGTAAAAGCCACTGTAGAGCCGTCGGGCGATATGGCCACATTGCGCAGCCACAAAGGCGCGTCGGCTGCTGACATGCCCAGTGCCACCGTGCATGCGATACCTCCGAGAATCAATTTTTTCATAATGTTGGAATATATTATATATGTGATTTTTTTCGGTTTATTATATATGACGCAAATATAATGCTAAAGTAACGAGCAGGGTGTCATTTTCAATAAAATTAACAATTTCAGGCGCGATGTCCCCGCTTCAAAAAATTTTGCCGTATCGGAATAAAATCGTAACTTTGCGCCGAAATAATTACGGATGAAATCAATCACATTTATATATCGCCGACACAGTGTGAGCGTAACGGCTGCCAAGAGCATCCGACGCACACATTCCTCGGGGTTTATTATAATATAATTGATGCTGCAGATTGTCCACAGACCCGTCGCTTGCCATGCCACAGCCGCCTACAACACGGCTGCACCTGAAGGCCGCGCACGGGATTTTTATTTTAAAAACAGTTTTCACTTAAACATATCAAAACAATGTCATCTCTGCGATTTAAAGTAGTCGAAGAAGCTTTCGACCGCAAGGCCGTACCGGTAGATATTCCCGCCGAGCGCCCCGACGCTTACTTTGCCAAGGCAGTATTCAACCGCAAGAAAATGTATGAATACCTGCCAAAATCAACCTACGACGCACTCATAACCGCCATTCAGGACAAGCAACCCATATCGCGCTCACTGGCCGACAGCGTGGCCGAGGGCATGAAAAGATGGGCTATCGACAACGGCGCCCGACACTATACCCACTGGTTTCATCCCCTTACCGACGGCACCGCAGAGAAACACGATGCATTCGTAATCCCCGACGGAAAAGGCGGCGTGCTCGAAGAATTTTCCGGCAAGCTGCTCGTGCAGCAGGAACCCGACGCCTCATCGTTCCCCAACGGCGGCATACGCAACACGTTCGAGGCCCGCGGCTACTCGGCCTGGGACATATCCTCGCCCGCGTTTATACTTGACGGCACGCTGTGCATACCCACAATCTTCATATCCTATACCGGCGAGAGCCTCGACTACAAGACACCTCTTCTGCGTGCGCTCAATGCCGTGGACAAGGCCGCATCAGACGTGGCCCGTCTGTTCGACCCCGAGGTGAAGCATGTGATATCATACCTCGGATGGGAGCAGGAATATTTCCTTGTCGACGAGGCTCTGTTCTCGGCGCGTCCCGACCTGGTTCTGACCGGCCGTACCCTCATGGGCCACGAAAGCGCGAAAAACCAGCAGCTCGAAGACCACTATTTCGGCGCGATACCTTCGCGAGTCGAAGCGTTCATGCTCGACCTTGAAATCGAGGCCCACAAGCTCGGTATTCCCGTCAAGACCCGTCATAATGAAGTGGCTCCAAACCAGTTTGAGCTCGCCCCGATATTCGAGGAGACCAATCTTGCCAACGACCACAACCTGCTGCTCATGACTCTGATGGCCGAGGTGGCACGCCGACACAATTTCCGCGTACTGCTTCACGAGAAGCCTTTCTCGGGCATCAACGGATCGGGCAAGCACAACAACTGGAGCCTTGGCACCGACCGCGGAGACATGTTGTTCTCGCCGGGCAAAACGTCGAAAGATAATCTGCGCTTCCTCACCTTCACCATAAATGTCATGGCCGCCGTGCACCGTCACAACGGCCTGTTGAAGGCGTCCATAATGTCGGCTACAAACGCCCACCGTCTCGGTGCCAACGAGGCCCCCCCCGCCATTATATCAATATTCCTCGGCAGCCAGCTCAGCGATGTGCTCGACCGCCTCGAAAAAGCCACTCCCGAACAGCTTGCCGACCTTTCGACCAAGGAAGGCCGTTCGCTGGGACTGGCACAGATTCCCGAACTGCTGCTCGACAACACCGACCGCAACCGTACATCGCCCTTCGCATTTACGGGCAACCGTTTTGAGTTCCGCGCCGTCGGCTCGTCGGCCAATTGCGCCAGCGCCATGATTGCCCTCAACGCCGCCGTGGCCGACCAGCTGGCATGTTTCCACAAGATAATCTCGCAGCGTATTGAAGCCGGAGAAAACCTCCAGGACGCCCTGCTCGACGAACTGCGCAGAATATTCAAGGAGTCAAAGGCAATACATTTTGACGGAAACGGCTATTCGGACGAATGGCGCGAGGAGGCTGCTCGCCGCGGTCTTGACTGCGAGACCTCGGCTCCGCGCATCTTTGACGCATATCTGCGCCCCGAAAGCGTGGAGATGTTTGGCCGCACAGGGGTGTTCTCGCCCGTGGAGCTTGAAGCACGCAACGAAGTGAAGTGGGAGATGTACACCAAGAAAGTACAGATTGAGGCACGCGTGCTCGGCGACCTCGCCATCAACCATGTGATTCCCGTGGCCACACGCTACCAGTCGCTGCTGGTTGACAACGTGGTGAAACTCAAGGAACTTTTCCCCGGAGTCAAAGGCGCAAAGGTAGTGGCCCACGACCTCGACACAATAGAGAAGATATCCATACACATGGACATCATCAAGACGGAGACCGACCGCATGATTGACGCCCGCAAGGCCGCCAACGCCATCACCAACGAACGCGACAAGGCCATAGCCTACCACGATACGGTGGTACCGCCCATGGAAATCATACGTCGCCACATCGACAAGCTTGAGCTTATGGTGGACAACGAAATGTGGCCTCTGCCCAAATATCGCGAGCTCCTTTTCATAAGATAAAGCGATTTTTTTGCCACCCGAAAAAATTTTGCTAAATTCGCAGTGTGATTATCACCTTGGCTAATTTGTGAAAAACTAATAAAGAGATATATCGTTATGAAGATAACCTTCAACATTGATTACCGCACCAACTGGGGCGAATCATTGTACATAACCGGCGATTGTGCCCAGCTGGGCGAAGGCCGGTATGCCGACGCCCTGAAGATGGACTTCGACGGACACGGACGATGGTCAAAGACCATCGAGGTGTCTGACGATACCACCCCTATATCATATCGTTATGAAGTGCGCCACGACCACGGCGGCACAAAGAGCGAATGGGGCCCCTCCCACCGTTTTGTCCGCGGACGCAGTGTCAGGACATACATGATTTATGACCGCTGGCAGGATCAGCCCTGGGACAAGCCCTACTACTCGTCGGCGTTCACCGAATGTATCTGCAACCGCCCCATGCGCGACAAGGAAATATTGCCCCGTCAGGGATACGTTACATTCGAGGTTGCCGCTCCCATGATGGCACCCGACCATCACCTCGCCATCTGCGGTAGCACACCCTCATTGGGTTCGTGGAATCCTACGGCCGCAATCGTGATGAGCGATTCCAACTATCCCGTATGGACGGCAACAATCGAAGGCAAGAGCCTGCTTCCCTCGACAGAATACAAATTCCTCATTCTCGACAAGGAAGGCAATGTTGTAGCCTGGGAAGGCGGCTCAAACCGCAGAGTTGAGATCAAGCCCGAAGCTACGGAGTCGACAATCCTCTCGGGTATGCGTTTTGTCAATCCCCTTGCGCCCTGGAAAGGCGCGGGCACAGCCATCCCCGTATTCTCGCTGCGTTCTGACGAAGACTTCGGCGTGGGCGATTTCATCGACCTCAAGAAAATGATTGACTGGTGTAAAGCCACCGGCCAGACTTTCCTGCAGATTCTGCCCATCAACGACACCACGATGACGCACACCTGGCAGGATTCATATCCCTACAACGCCAACTCGTGCTTCGCACTGCACCCCATGTTCCTCCGCCTCGAGGAGATGGGCATACTCGCCGACAAAGAGCGTCGCGAATATTACGAGAACCTGCGCGCACAGCTCAATGCCCTCGACAAGATTGACTATGAGCTTGTAAACAAGCACAAAATCGAATACTTCCATGAGATTTTCGCCCAGGAAGGCGAGCGCACGATGAAGACGCCCGAATACAAGACCTTCGTGGAGCGCAACAAATCATGGCTCCTGCCCTATGCTGCATTCTGCGCCCTGCGCGACCGCTTCGGTACACCCGTATTCGGCAACTGGGGCGAATACGCCACATACGACGAGGAGAAAATCAACAAATTCATTGCCGAGAACCGCAGCGAGATTGACTATGCCTGCTATCTGCAGTATCATCTCGACAAGCAGCTTGCATCGGTTCGCGCCTATGCCCATGAAAAAGGCATCGCCATCAAGGGCGACGTGCCCATCGGCGTATCGCGCGACAGTGCCGACGCATGGACCGACACCCGCCTGTTCAACATGGACTGCCAGGCCGGTGCGCCACCGGATGATTTCTCGGTGCTCGGTCAGAACTGGGGCTTCCCCACTTACAACTGGGAAGAAATGGCCCGTGACGGTTTCTCATGGTGGAAGGCACGCTTCCGCAAGATGAGCGAATACTGCGACGCCTACCGCATCGACCACGTCCTTGGCTTCTTCCGTATATGGCAGATTCCCTACAACGCCATCCACGGTCTGCTGGGTGTATTCAACCCCGCCCTGCCCTACACACCCGACGAGTTGCGCTACAACTACGACTTCAGGAATGATATCGACCTCCAGTCCACACCTTATATAATGGACAGCTTCCTCGGCGACTTCTTCGGCGAATACACCGACGAGGCTCGCGAGCGCTTCCTCTATCCCGTAAGCTACGGACGTTATAAACTGAAAGATCCCTTTACCAATCAGCGTGCAGTGGTTGACTACTTCGCCAACCAGGAGAAAAACGACAAGAATACCCGTATGTGCCAGGGTCTTCTCGGCCTCATCGACCAGGTACTCTTTATCGAAGACCCGTATGAGTAGGGCAAGTTCCATCCCCGCATCTCGGCTCAGTTCACATACACCTACCGCGCGCTGAACGACTATGAGCGCTGGTGCTTCGACCGTCTGTACAACGAC
>CAYNXG010000079.1:0-8050 GCA_964401095.1 uncultured Bacteroides sp. | reverse complement strand
CACGGGCCATGCGCCGCCGCTGCCGGGGTCCTGGATTATGCGTCCGGTGGGCGACACCTTTCGCATCAGCGATATCTTGGACGCTTCGGGCTGCATGTAGGCCATGGACAGCAGGATGGAGTATGACACGTCGCGGGTCCATACGCCGGCCCATTCCTTGCCGGTGCGCAGGGTGGTGTCGGGCTCCACGGCGTTGATCATCTCCTCGAGGCCGAGGTTATAGATGGCCGTGTGGAGCTTGTTGAGCGTCTTCAGGGCGGGATAGCCCGAGATGTCGCGGCTGAGCTTCCACTCCTTGTTGATGGGCATGAAATAGCCCGGCTGAGCCGAATAGGTGGATATGAGACTGGTTCCGTCGGGCGAGAAAGCGAAGAATTCGCCCTGTGTGATGGTGTCGCCGTGCCAGCGGTAGGCATCGGTGGCCACGATGTCGGTGGCTGAGGCGCCTACGGCCGCCGCGGCGCTCAGTAGGATTGCAAGTGTGCGCTTCATAAGTATAATATCGTTGACTTATCTCTGTTTGTTATGCTTTATTCCGCAAATTTAAACAATTTTCCCGTGTGCGAAAAATACACATTAATAAATAATTTTAAAAAACGGGCTAAAAATTGTAACTTTGCCCGTCATGATAGAAGAAATACTCGATTATAACCGCCGTTTTGTAGCCTCGGGAGCATACCGGCAGTTTGAGACCTCGAAATATCCCGACAAACGTATTGCCATAGTAACGTGTATGGATACGCGCCTGGTGGAGCTCCTTCCCGCCGCCCTCGGCATCAAGAACGGCGACGTGAAGATGATTAAAAACGCCGGCGGCACCATCACAAACCCCTTTGACTCCACCATGCGCTCGCTGCTGGTGGCTGTCTATGAGCTTGGCGTAAACGAGATAATGGTCATTGGCCACACCAACTGCGGCGTGCAGGGAATGGACGCCGGCGAGATGCTCGACCTGATGCGCCGGCGCGGCGTCGACGACGAGCATATCCGCCTCATGCGCCATTGCGGCATCGACCTCGACAGCTGGCTCCACGGATTCACCGACACATCCGACGCCGTCGCCGAGACCGTCGACCTGATACGGAATCATCCTTTGATGGCCGGCGATGTCAGGGTGGCCGGCTATATCATGGACTCGCTTACGGGCGCCCTCGAAAAGGTGTGACAACCATGACCCTTCCCGCTTTGTTTTAATTTTAAGAAAAATAAAATATAACACACACAATGAGACTCGACGGACGTAGAACCAGCTCGAATGTCAGCGACCGGCGCGGCATTTCGGGTAAGAAACTCGGCATCGGCGGCGGCATAGCCGGCGTAGTCATTATGGCCATAATAACCCTCCTCGGAGGCGGTAACATCGGCGACGTTATCGGCAATATCGCCGGCTCGGGCATGCTGAGCAACTCCACCACCATGCAGCGTACGCCCGACGCCGAGGACGAGCGCCTGGCCGAGCTGGCATCAAAGGTGCTCGCCGGTACGGAAGACGTGTGGACCCGCGAGTTCAGCGAGCGAGGCTGGGGCGAATACGAGTGCCCCAAGATGGTGCTCTATTCCGGCTCGGTAAGCTCGGGCTGCGGACACGCCACATCGCAGGTGGGCCCGTTCTATTGCTCGGCCGACCAGACCGTGTACATCGACCTCGACTTCTTCCGCGACATGCAGCAGACCATCGGCGCCTCGGGCGACTTCACCTATGCCTACGTCATAGCGCATGAGGTGGGGCACCACGTGCAGTATCTCCTCGGTACTCTCGGCCGGGCCCACAGCCGCATGAACCAGCTGAGCCAGACTGAAGCCAACAAGATAAGCGTGCGCCTTGAGCTGCAGGCCGACTTCTACGCCGGCGTGTGGGCCAACCGCGACAACGCCATGTTCGGCTCCATCGAGCCCGGCGACATAGAGAACGCCGTGAACGCCGCCTCGAAAATCGGCGACGACTATCTGCAGCGCAAGGCCACCGGCACCGAGCAGCCCGATAATTTCAACCACGGCCGTTCGTCGCAGCGAGTAAAGTGGCTCACCAAAGGCATCAACTCGGGCGACCCCACGCTCGGCGACACTTTCTCGCCGAGATATGAAGACCTATGAACGTGGATGAAAGATACATGCGGCGGGCCCTGGAGCTCGCCGCCCACGGCATGGGCAACACCTCGCCAAACCCCATGGTGGGCGCCGTGGTGGTCGATGACAACGGCCTCGTCATAGGCGAGGGCTATCACCGCCGCTGCGGCGAGGCGCATGCCGAGGTGAACGCCATAGCCTCGGTGAAAGACCGCGAGGCCCTGCGCCGCTCCACAATATACGTCACTCTCGAGCCATGCTCTCATTACGGCAAGACGCCCCCGTGTGCGCGCCTCATTATCGAGTCGGGCATACCGCGCGTGGTGGTCGGTGCCGGCGATCCGTTCCGCGAGGTGGCGGGCCGCGGCATACGCATGCTGCGCGATGCCGGCGTGGAGGTGGTGGAGGGAGTCCTGGCCGAGGAGTCGCGCCGTCTCAACCGCCGCTTCATGACAGCCCACGAGTGCCGCCGCCCGTTCATAACGCTCAAATGGGCGCAGAGCACCGACGGATTCATGGATTCAGACCGCCCCGACGGCCGCCCCGCCGTATTCTCGGGAAAACTCGGCGCCATGCTGGTGCACCGGCTGCGGTCGATGCACGATGCCATTCTCGTAGGCTCGGGCACGGCCCTGGCCGACAATCCCCGCCTCGACTGCCGTCTGTGGCCGGGACGCTCGCCACAGCCCGTGGTGCTTGACCGCCGCGGCCGGCTCGACGCCTCGGAGCTGAAGATGAACAGCCCGATGATTGTCACGGGCTGCGACGACGTGGCCGCTGCCATGAGCGAGCTGTATTCGCGCGGCATAACGTCGGTCCTCGTCGAGGGCGGCCCCACGGTGCTCGACGCCTTCCTGCGGGCCGGGCTGTGGGACGAGGCACGGGTGGAGGTGTCGCCGTCGCGCCTCGGCCGACATGGCCGCGCACAGGCTCCGGCGGTGCCTGCCGTGCCTTACATGACCGAGAATATCGACGGCAACCGCATACTGCATTATGCCAATCCGCGCTGACACATCGCGCAGCAGCTATGCGGATTCTCTGTTAAAAACCTCTAAAAACCGATTTATTTGTCATGGCTGTGCGTGACATGTTTGGAGGAAATTATAACTTTGCAGACTGAAACAGATTATATGCACATGACTTTACGCAATATCGCTATAGCGTTTGCCCTGGGTACAGCCACGGTGACGTTTGTCGGATGCAATTCCGATCCCGATGAAATAGAGAATATATCGGCATCGGCGGCTGCCGTACGATCTTTCAGCCTCTCGGAAAATGATAAAGTGCTCGACAATCTTGACTCCGTGTTCTTTTCCATTGACCTGGTGAAGGGTGCCATATTCAACGCCGATTCGCTGCCCGAGGGCACGAACGTCACCAAGCTCGTGCCGGTAATCACCTGGCTCGACGGCGCATCCATAGCCGAGCTCAAGGTGTCGAGGGCACAGAAAGGCGACACGATATACAACTACCTCAAAAATTCCACTGACTCCATCGACTTCACTAATCCCGTGGTGCTCCGCATGGTGTCGGCCGACGGCATGGTGGAGCGCAACTACACCATCAAAGTCAACGTACACAAGGTAAAATCCGACTCACTGGCTTGGAATGAGGATGCCCGCACGGAGCTTCCCTCGTGCCTCGCGGTTCCCGTCGCACAGCGTACCGTGCGCTCGGGCGAGGTGTTCTATTGCCTCACACGCGATGCCTCGCGCTGGAGCGTTGCCTCGCACGACGGTGAGCTCGCCGGCCTTAACGGCGACGTAGCCGCCCCGCGCTGGACCGAATACTCCGTATCGCTCCCCGCCGGAGCCGACATAAACTCGTTCACCGCCACCGACGACGCCCTGTACGTCCTCGCCGACGACGGAATGCTGTGGCGCAGCACCGACGGCGCCCGCTCATGGACCTCCACGGGCCGTAAATACCATGCCCTCTACGGCGGATACGGCACAGAGCTGATAGGCTCGGTGCACGACGCTTCGGGCTGGGAATCCGTGGCTTATCCCTCGGGCGCAAGCAGCGTGATTCCCGCCGACATGCCTGTCGACGGCGCATCGGTGCCCGTAAGCTACACCTTCCCCATGAGCGACAAACCGCAGATGATGATTGTTGGCGGCCGCCGCGCCGACAACACCCTCACCGGCCACACATGGGGCTATGACGGCTCCTCGTGGGCATGTGTTTCGCGCCGGGCCATTCCCGTCGGCCTGTCGGGCATAGCCGTGGCACGCTACTACCTGTCGGGCGCAAAGCCCATGCTCATAGCCATGGGCGGACGCGATGTCGACGGAAAGCCCACCGCAGGTGTGTATATATCCGACGACTACGGCTTCAACTGGCGCAAGGCTCCCGTGGCCATGCAGCTGCCCGCCGCCGTGGGCGTGTTTGCCGACGCCCAGGCCTATGTGTCGGTGTCGAAATTCACCTCCGCAATCCCTGTGCCTTCATCGGCAATGCGCATATCACGCCCCGCGGAATCGTGGGAATGTCCCTACATTTACCTCTTCGGCGGCGACGGCGCTGACGGCCGTCTGCGCGATGCAGTGTGGCGCGGCGTCATAAACAACATGACATTCCGCCCCATAGAATAATCACCAAGGCATGACAAGACTCCGCATCATCACAGTGATTCTGACGCTGATATCCGCCGCGGCGGCCCTCAGCGCGCAGAACGAGATGGCTCCCTACAAATTTGATTTTGGCGGGGGCCTCGGCATGAGCGGATACATAGGCGACGCCAATTCCACCAACCCCTTCAGACATCCCGGCTTCACGGCCGATATACGCAGCGCCTATCTCATCGATACCCGTTGGGCCGTGCGCGCATCGCTATCGACGCTGGGCATCAGCGGCTCCACGGCCGATATATCCAACGTATTGCCCTCGGGCGAGGAACACCGCGATTTCACCTCACAGGTGTTCGACCTGTCGGTGCGTGGCGAGTTCAACTTCTTCTCCTACGGCATTGGCGAGACATACAAGCGCCTGAAACGCTGGACGCCTTACCTGGCCGTCGGCGTGGGCGTGTCCATGTCCACCTCGGGCGGCAGCACAGCCGCCGGCTTCTCCGTCCCCATGGCTTTCGGATTCAGATTCAAGGCCCGGGAACGATTAAATCTGTATGCCGAGTTCAGCATGACCAAAACGTTCACCGACCGACTCGACGGTGACAACATGGCCGACCTGAACCATATAAAAACCGATTTTTACAAAAGTACCGACTGGTTCTCGCGCCTTACCGTAGGCATCACCTACGAGTTCGGCAAGCGATGCGAGACCTGTCATTATGTAGACTGACAGCCATGACAGCACAGAACACCGATACAATCCCTTCGCCCGACCGCATGCCGGCGCACGTGGCCGTCATCATGGACGGCAACGGCCGTTGGGCCACATCGCGCGGCCTCGACCGCTCGGCAGGCCATGTCGAGGGTGTGAACACCGTGCGGCGCATCACCGAGGAGGCCTCGCGTCTCGGTATCAGGTTCCTGACGCTGTACACGTTCTCCACCGAGAACTGGAATCGCCCGCAGGCCGAGGTGGACGCTCTCATGGACCTCATAGTGGTGGCCATCGAACGCGAGACCCCCGACCTGATAAAGAACAATGTGAGCCTGCGCATGATAGGCGACATCGACCGCATGCCCCCCGGCGCCCGCCAGCGCCTGGAACAGTGCATCGTGGACACCTCGCACTGCACCGGACTCACCCTGGTGCTCGCCATCAGCTACTCGGCCCGCTGGGACATCACACGCGCGGCGCGCCTGCTGGCCACCGATGCCGCCGAGGGTATCATCGACCCCGCCGCCATCGACAGCACTGCCCTGTCGCAGCGCCTTTCCACCGCATTCATGCCCGACCCCGACCTGCTCATACGTACCGGCGGAGACATGCGGGTAAGTAACTACCTGCTGTGGGAAATCGCCTATTCGGAGATTGTGGTGACCGACACCTACTGGCCCGACTTCTCATGCGAGGAATTCCGACGGGCCATCGCCGAGTATGGCAGCCGGCAGAGACGCTTCGGACTGACATCGCAGCAAATCGAAGACCGACAGTCGGCATCCTCCTGATCCTCCCTGAATAATCTCCTCAACCTCATCTAATCCTCTCTCCGCCCGTCAATATAAGCCATATCACAAGTTATGCGTTTTAAACTGCTCTTTCTACTGTTAGCCCTGGCAGGCTGTGTCACCCCCGGTGTCGCGGCCGAGCCTGCAGTGGCCGACACCATCTACAATCCGCCCGTGCTCTATACCTCGATGCCGCGCACATACGAAATCGCCGACATCAGGGTGGAAGGCGCTCCCAACTACAGCGACGAGATAATCCTCGGTTATGCCGGCATCAAACCGGGCGAGCGGGTTACCATCCCCGGCCCCGACATCACCGCAGCCGCAAAGCGCCTGATGCGTCAGAACCTGTTCCAGCAGGCCAAGTTCAGCCTTGAGAAGACCGTGGGCGACCGCGCATGGATTCTCCTCTCCGTCACTCCGCAGCCCCGCATATCGCAGGTCAACTACATCGGCATGAAAAAAGGTGAGCGCGACGACCTCCAGGAACGCCTCAACCTCATGAAGGGCAATCAGATAACGCAGAACATCGTGAACCGCGTGCGGCTCATCGTTGAAAAATTCTTCAAGGACAAGGGCTTTGGCAACGCCAAGGTCAACATCATGCTCCACGAGGACCTCTCGGCGCCCGGACAGATGATTGTCGACATCGCAGTTGACCGCCGCGACAAGATGAAAGTCCACAAGATCTATTTCGAGGGCAATGAAGTGCTGTCAGACCGTCGCCTCAAGCGCGTGATGAAGAAGACCAACGAGAACAACGACATTCTGAAGCTATTCAGCCAGAAGAAGTTTGTCCGCGGCGACTATGACGACGACCTCAACCGCATCCTCACCAAGTATAACGAACTCGGCTACCGCGACGCACGCATCGTGGCCGACAGCGTGGTGCCCTACAGCGACAACCGCGTGGACGTGCACATCACTGTCGACGAGGGCCGCCGCTACTACATCAAGGATATCGACTGGGTGGGCAACACGCTCTATCCGTCGGAGGTGCTCGATGCCTGCCTCGGCATGAAGCCCGGCGACGTGTACAACCAGACACAGATGAACAAGCGCCTCAACGAGGACGACGACGCCGTGTCGAACCTCTACATGGACCGCGGCTATCTGTTCTACAACCTCGTGCCTATCGAGCGCGAAGTGACCGGCGACTCCATCTCGCTGGAAATGCGCATCATGGAAGGCCCCCAGGCACGCATAAACAATGTGATAATCAACGGTAACGACCGTCTGTATGAAAAGGTTATCCGCCGCGAGCTGCGCGTGCGCCCCGGCGACCTGTTCTCTAAAAGCGACCTTATGCGCTCGGCGCGCGAAATAGCCCAGACCGGCCACTTCGACCCCGAACACATGGATATCCGCCCCGAGCCTAACGAAGAAAACGGCACCGTGGACATCCTGTTCAATCTCGAATCAAAGGCAAACGACCAGATCGAGTTTTCCATGGGCTGGGGTCAGACCGGCATCATAGGCAAGCTCTCGCTCAAGTTCACCAACTTCTCGATAAAGAACCTGTTCTATCCCTCCACCTACAAGGGCGTGATACCTCAGGGCGAGGGTCAGACCTTCACCATAAGCGCGCAGACCAATGCCCGCTACTATCAGGCCTATTCGATTTCGTTCCTCGACCCGTGGTTTGGCGGCAAGAGGCCCAATTCGCTCCAGTTCTCGGCCTATTACAGCCGTCAGACCGGTGTGAACAGCTCGTATTATAACTCGCAGTGGGCCAACGGCGGATATTACAATCCCTACTACAGCGGCTATGGCTACGGTTATGGCTACGGCTATAATTCCGATTACTATCAGAACAGCTACCAGGCATCCTACGACCCCAACAAGGTGCTGCAGATGGTGGGCGTCAACGTGGGCTTCGGCAAGCGTCTGAAATGGCCCGACGCCTA
>CAYNXG010000078.1:0-8212 GCA_964401095.1 uncultured Bacteroides sp. | reverse complement strand
CAAATTTATTTGCAATTTGCCGAGCGGTGAGTATCTTGGGCGAAGCCAACGATACCGACTACTTACCCGGCCACTGACACTTCGATGCCGGTGGCGGCGGTGATGCGTGCGGCTATTTCGTCGAGCTCGGCGCGCGGCACACGCTGAAGGTTTGTCTCGGGCGTGGGACGGTCGAGCGAATACAGCATTATCAGCCGCGGCTTTATCTCGCGGTAAGCATCGATGAGGGCGTCCACCTCGGCGTCGGTGGTGTTGTCCACGGTGATGCCATCATGTACGCCGCGCGTCATCATGGTCTGTATGATGGCTCGGGAGCCGAAAGCCGCCAGGTTATTGATTACCTTCGAGGCCGTGAACGACTGGCTTACCGGCCGGTCGAGGGCGCGGATAGTGGAGTCGATGGCCGAGTCGAGCTTCAGGATGGCGTTGTCCACCCGTCCCAGGGCCTCGGCCACGGCCTCGCGGTCGAGCATGGTGGAATTGGTGAGCACGCTCACCCGCACCTGCGGGTAATACTTGTCGCGCAGCCTCAGGGTATCGTCGATGATTCCCGGGAAATCGGGATTCACCGTGGGCTCTCCGTTGCCCGAGAAGGTGATGACGTCGAGGCGTTCGCCGGCCTCGCTCATGCGCTTGAGACGGGCCTCGAGCAGGGCGGCCACCTCGGCACGCGAGGGCAGCCCCGACGTGCCGGCGCCCTGGGCGTTATAGCCCGCCTCGCAGTAGAGGCAGTCGAACGTGCACACCTTGCCGTCGCGCGGCGACAGATTCACGCCCAGCGACGTGCCCAGGCGGCGCGAATGGATAGGACCGAAAACGGTATCGGAAAACATTACTGTCTGCATGACTAATCGATTTTTCTTGTGAACAGAACGGTTACGGCCGACGTGGCCAGCGACAGCACGGCCACAATGGCGAGCACGGCGAGGATGTCGCCGGCGCTGACACGGACGGGATATACCGTCACGGCCAGACGGGACGGATCACCGGCCAGGCGTATGAATCCGCCCCACTGCTGGGCCAGGCCCAGCGCCACGCCCAGCACACAGCCCAGCACGCCCCCGGCGAGGGTGATGAGCGAGCCCATCCACATGAACACGGCCCGCACCATGCGCCGCGACGCGCCGATAAAGCGCAGCGTCGACATATTGTCGCGCTTCTCTATCACCATCAGCGACAGGGTGGACACTATGTTGAACGCGGCTATGACAAGGATAAATATCAGCATGGCGAATGTGACCCACTTCTCCACGGCGATCATGCGATACGACTCGGCATGCTGCTGCTCAGCCGTGGCCACGACATATCCGTCGCCCAGGCGGCTCCGCAGCTCGCGGGCCACGTCGGCGGGGTCGGCGCCCGGGGCCGCGCGGACCTCCACGGCGGTGCCCTCGGTGGTATAGGCCAGCAGGTCGCGGGCCATGTCGAGCGGCACGTAGATATGGTCGGCGTCAAATTCCATCTGATTCACGGCCAGCACCGATATGACGGCCAGGCGCCCCGAGAAAAACGCTCCCGCAGGGTTGGCGGGATTGATGCGCCCCACCCTGCGGGGCACATACAGCTCGGCCACGCCGCGGCCGGGATGGATGTCGGCGCGCATGGCCACGCCCACGGCCACGGCCGCGCGCGCACACGTGTCGGGCACGAGTGAGTCGGGCACGGCGGCCTCCACGGCCTGCGTGAGGTCTACCACACGGTCATAGCCGTCGGGGATGCCCTTGAACACCACCCCGAGCTGCCCCTTCTCCGACGACAGCAACCCGCGCTCGCTCACCACGGGCGCGGCGGCGGCCACTCCGGGCCACGACGCCACGGCCGCCGCCAGCGAGTCGGCATCGGCTATGGTCTTGCCCCCGGCGGGCGTTATGGCTATGTCGGGGTCTATTACTGAAAAGTGTGATGCGGCCAGGTCGGTGAAGCCGTTGAACACGGACAGCACCACCACAATGGCCGCGACGGCCACGGCCACCCCCGCCACCGAGATGGCCGAGATGACATTCACCGCCCCGTGCGATTTCCTTGACAGCAGGTAGCGCGATGCTATGCGCAGCGACAGATGCACGAGGCAAGCACTTATTTCTCTTCGAGCAGATGGTCGATATTCTCGAGATAGTCGAGGGTATCGTCGAGGTAGAACTGCAGTTCGGGGGTCTTGCGCAGCACAAACCTCACTTTCTGCGCCAGTTCATAGCGCACGGTCTTGGCCGACGCCTTTATAGATTCGATGACCGCGGCAGCCTGTGCCGAGGGGAACACCGACAGATACACCTTGGCCACCGAGAGGTCGGGCGACACGCGCACGGCGCTCACCGACACGATGGTGCCGTGGGTCTTGGCCGTCTGCCGGCGGAAGATTTCGCTCAGCTCCTTCTGGAGCAGGCGTGATATTTTGGCTTGACGGGTTGATTCCATAATGATGTCAGTTATGATATTTTTTCTTTAACTCTTCGGCCAGGATAGCCACGCCCTCAGAGGCGCCGGCACGTATCACGTGCACATAGGCGGGAACTCCGGCCGGATTGGGGTCGATATAGTAGACGGGCACCCCGGCGCGCACATAGTGGAGCAGCGCGGCCGCGGGATAGACGGCCAGCGATGTGCCTATGATGACGAATATATCGGCCTCGGCGGCCAGGGCCGTGGCGGGCTCGAACTCGGGGACGGCCTCCTGGAAAAACACGATGTGGGGCCTTACGCGGTGGCCGTCGATGACGGTTTCGGGCGTGGTGTCGAGGTTGTCGGGGGTGAGGCGGTAGACCAGGCTCTCGTCGTCCACGGCACGCACCTTCATCAGCTCGCCATGGAGGTGGAGCACATGGCTCGAGCCGGCGCGCTCGTGAAGGTCGTCGACGTTCTGTGTAATCACATACACGTCATAGTCGTTCTCGAGCTCCACCAGGCCGCGGTGGCCTGCGTTGGGCTCGGCCTTGAGAAGATCGTGGCGGCGCTCGTTATAGAACCGGTGCACCAGGGCGGGGTCGGCCCGGTAGCCGTCGGCGCTGGCCACCTGCATTACGGGGTACTTTTCCCACAGGCCTCCGGCGTCGCGGAAAGTGGATATGCCGCTCTCGGCGCTCATGCCGGCGCCGGTGGATATGACAAGTTTCTTTTTCATGCTTTTATAACGCTTCAGCCCGGCAAAGGGTTGTGTCCCCGGGGTCAGTCTTCCTCGCCGAAGGTGATGTTGAACGTATTCTCGGCCGCGGGGTCGGGAGCCTGTCGGGGAGCGGCGGCAGCAGCCGGGCCCGCGGGGGTCTTGGCGGCGGCGGTGACGCGCTTGTCGCGGGTGAATGTGGGCGACTTCTCAAAGCGGTCGATGGCCGTGTCGTCGTCGAGCTGGTCGGCCGACAGGATTATATAGTTCTGTGTCTCCTTGTCGCGGGTGTATTTCTCGATTTTCTCGGTGCCGTAGAGCTCGCTGATGCGGGTGGTGTCGATGTCGGCGGCGGCCGCGGCGGCGGGCACGTTGGCCTCGAACTTCTGTCCGCGGGTCTCGTCGATGGTAACGTCGAAGCCCGAGGCGAGGATGGTGAACTTCACCTTGTCGCCCAGCGACTCGTCGTAGGTGATACCCCAGATAACGTCCACTTCCTCCTCCACGCGGTTGATGAAGTCGTTGAGCTCCTTGGCCTCGGAGGCCTTGAACTTCACGTTGGCCGTGCGCGAGTAGTAGAGGTTGAAGAGGATTCGCTTGGACGACAGCACGTCGGTGTGGCGCAGCAGGGGCGAGTGGAGTGCGTCCTGGATGGCCTTGCTCACGCGGTTCTCGCCCTCGCCGTAGCCCACGGCGATGATGGCGGTGCCGCCGTCGCGCAGAGTGGTGTCCACGTCGTTGAAGTCGAGGTTGATATAGCCCTTGCGGGTGACGATCTCGGCTATCGAGCTGGCGGCGGTGGACAGGATGTCGTCGGCCTTGGCGAAGGCCGATTCAAACTCGAAGTCGGGGTAAATCTCCACCAGACGCTCGTTGTTGACGATCATCATGGCGTCGACATACTTGCTCATCTCGTCGGCGCCCTGGATGGCCTTCTGTATCTTCCTCATTCCCTCGAACACGAAGGGGATGGTGACGATGCCGATGGTGAGCAGGCCCTTCTCCTTGGCGATGCGGGCCACCACGGGTGCGGCGCCCGTGCCGGTGCCGCCGCCCATGTCGGCCGTCACGAACACCATGTCGGTGTCGTCGGTAAACAGCTTTTCGATTTCGGCGGCGCTCTCCTCGGCGGCCTCGCGGGCGCGCTCGGGCTTGTTGCCGGCTCCGCGGCCGCGGGTCACGGTGGGACCTATGAGAACCTTGTCGGGCACAGAGGCACTGTTGAGGGCCTGGCGGTCGGTGTTGACCACGACAAACGACACATGCTCCACGTTCTGGCGGAACATGTGGTCGACGGCGTTGTTGCCGCCGCCGCCCACGCCAATGACGATGATACTGTTTGGCTCGGAGGCCTGGGGGGTATTATATTTGTCGAGATACTGGGAATCTTCGGGTGCCATATCTTCTTGGGATTTTCAGGGTGAAATTATTCGTCTACGTTATCGACGGGAGGGGCAATCCAGTTTTTAAGACGCTCGATGAGCGAGAGACGCGTGGTGTTGGCGTCGGGGCCGGCCGGCGGCAGCTCGTCGTTGTCGGGCTCGTTGACATTCGAGGGCCCGGACAGGGGCTCGTCGTCGGGGTCGTCCTTGAGCAGGTTCTCGTCGTCGAGCTCGGGCGAGCGGCGGCGTGGCCCCGCGGCGGGCGCGCCCTGAATGCCGCCCGATGCCATGGTTGCGGCGGATGCGACGGGCTGTGAGGCGGTTTCCGCGGCCACGGCCACGGTGTCGGGCTCCACGCCCTCGGGCAGCTCCAGGCAGTCGGCCTCGGAGTGGGCGGCGGCATATTTCACGAGCGATATCACGTCGAAATGGTCGGCGGCATTGCCCTCGCAGGCCATCATTATCGAGGCGTCCACGGCCGCGTGGCGCACCTTCATCTTCATCTGGGCCTCCAGCATCTCGGCTATGCCCTGCAGGCGCGCGCCGCCGCCGGTGATGACGATGCCGGCGCTGAGGTCGGCGGCCTTGAAGCCGGCCTCGGCCAGGCAGTTGTTGATATTGGCGATAATCTCGCCGCTACGGGCCGACACATAGTTGATTATCTCGCGAGTCTCGTCGTCGGGGGCGGTGAGGTTGACGCGCTCCACCACGGCCCGGCCCTTGGAAATCTTTATAGTCTCGGCGGTCTCGGCGGTCATGCTGAGGCCGGCGCTGAGGTCGCGTGTGATGTTGGCGGCGCCCATCGGCAGCACGGATGCCATCTGCAGGGCACCCTCGCGGAAGACGGCCATGGTGGTGGTCTCGGCGCCGAAGTCGATGAACAGGCAGCCCAGCTGACGGTCGGGGTCGGTGAGGGCCATCTCGGTCTGGGCCAGCAGGCGGGTCACATAGTCGCGGGGAATCTCGCGGTCGGTCGACTCGATCTTGACACGGTCGAGGGCGCGATGGTTTTCGGGCGATGCTGTCATGATGGTGAACTCGCCGCGCACCACGTTGCCGAACGCGCCCACCACCTTCTTCACCTCCGCGTTGTCGACAAAGAACCGGCGGGGAGCGATGGCGAGCACCTCGCGGTCGGTGGCCAGGTTATAGCGAGCCTCCTTGTGGAGCTTCTGCAGGGTCTGCATGGTTATCTCGGCCTCACCGCCGAGCTTCACGGTAGCCTCGGCGAACGCCGACGACAGCGAGCGGCCGCCGTTGGCCACGAAGATGGCCGAGATGCGTCCGGGCGCCACGCGGGGAGCGTTTTCGAGGCGGCGTATGATTTCGTTGACGCGCGAGCTGACCTCGCGGGCGTTCTGCACGCGGCCGTAGCGCACCGTTCCGCCCGAATCCACCTCTTCCACGGCGAGCACCGTTATGGAGGCGGTGGGGTCTACCGCGGCTACTATTCCCTTGATGCGGGAAGAACCTATCTCGATGGCTGCTATATATTTGGGTTTCATATATATGTGTTTATGCTTTGATTTTTACATGGTGTCGGAGGTGCGGGCCCGGTAATCGGGGTCGTCGGGGTTGTCTGAGGGCGCCTCGCCGGTGTGCAGAGGCGATATCATGGTGCCGGTGTCGTCGATATCGTCGAATTCCTCGGTGACGGCGGCCAGCGATGTGGAGGCCAGGGCCTTGTCGCGCAGGGTGGCCACCACCTGTCCGCGCCACTTCACGGCTATGGTGTCATAGGTCTCCCAGCCGCGCACGGGCATAACCTGTCGGTAGAATTCGCGCAGACGGCAGAATTTGTCCTCCACCAGCGACGTGTCGCCGAAATTCACCACATGGCCGCGGATGGCGGGGATGATGAATATGTCGCCGTTGCGGGCCTGGCGCACCGTCGACACCAGCGCGTCGAGCTCGGGGCGCGACGCTATGTGGGTGAGCAGCGGCAGCAGCCGGCTGGCCGGATAGCGCTCGGAGAACGAGCCCACCACCACGGGCACGTCGACATGATAGCGCGGCCCCGCCGAGATGCGCTTGCCCTCGGCGTTGATGTAATACGAACCGTCGGTGTCGAACACGCGCGCCACGGGGGTCATGGGCACCACGTCGATGGCCAGGGCGCCGTTATTGAGCACGCACACGTTGACACGCTCTATGCGGTCGGAGGCGCGCAGCTTGTCCTCAAGGGCGCCCAGGTCGATATCCTTCTGCCTGCGTGTGGAAATCCACTGCATTATGTCGTCACATTCCTGCGACACTTCCAGCTCCGTGACAAAGCCGGTATGCAGCGAGTCGGCCACCGAGATGCGGCAACCGGCAAATGTGTCCTCGCGCGCCATCTCGGCCGTGGCCGGCAGCGCGAAACATAGATACCCGCCCAGCAGGCAGGCCAGCACACACGCAAGTATGGGATATCTGTCAATCATTTTCGTAACTAATCGTAGAGAGAGGGTCAATCTGACGGCACAGGCCGGGCACCATGAACGAAAGGTCGCCGGCGCCTGCCGTCAACAATATGTCAAAGTTACGACTTTTCATCGTATTCACAAAATCTTCTTTGCAAATCATCACTTTATCGGATATTGTGATACGGTCGAATATGATTTTCGAGGTCACGCCGGGGATGGGCTCCTCGCGTGCCGGATAGATGTCGGCCAGCACCACGGCGTCGGCCAGCGACAGCGCGCGGGCAAACTCGGGCGCGAAATCGCGCGTGCGGGTGTACAGATGGGGCTGGAAAGCCACCGTGAGATGGCGTCCGGGATACAGGGCGCGCACCGACTTTATCGAGCCGGCAAGCTCGTCGGGATGATGGGCATAGTCGTCAATCACCACCTTGCCGCGGGGCCCGGGCTGGCGCAGGTGCACCTGGAAGCGCCTCTCCACGCCGGGATATGAGGCCATGGCGCGGCGCGCGGCCTCGAGGTCGAGGTCGCCGGTGAGCATCGTGGCGCCCAGAGCGGCGATGGCGTTGTCGATATTCACCTCCACGGGCACGCCCAGCTCCACGTCGCGCAGCACGCCGCCGGGATATACGAAGTCAAACACTATGCGGCCGTCGCCATAGCGGATGTCGGCGGCGTGGAAGTCGCCCTCGAGGCGCGAATAAGTGTAAATCTTCACTCCCTCGGGCACGCGGGGCCTGAACTTGAGGCCGGTATGCATCAGCAGGGCGCCGTCGGGGCGTATCAGCTCGGTGAAATGCGAGAACGACTCGAGATATGCCTCCTCTGTGCCGTAGATGTCGAGGTGGTCGGGGTCGGTGGCCGTCACCACGGCTATATAGGGTCTCAGCTGATGGAACGAGCGGTCGTATTCGTCGGCCTCCACCACGGTGTAGGGCGAGGTTGAAGACAGCATGAGGTTGCTGTTATACCCCAGCATGATGCCGCCGAGGAATGCGTTGCAGCCCACGGGGCAGTTGTGGAGCAGATGGGCGGCCATCGACGATGTGGTGGTCTTGCCGTGGGTGCCCGAGAAGCAGATGGCCTTGGAGCCGCGGGTGATGTGGCCCAGGGCGGCCGCGCGCTTCACGGGGTTGAAGCCGCCGTCGGCAAAGAAGCGCATCACCTCGCTGTCGGCGGGCACGGCGGGGGTGTACACCACCAGGGTGTCGTCAGAAGGTGTGCGGAACGAGGGGGGCACGGCCGCCTCGACTGAATCTTCATAAGATATGGCCACGCCCTCGCGCTCGAGCTCGCGGGTGAGGGTTGTGGCCGTGCGGTCGTAGCCGGCC
>CAYNXG010000077.1:0-8266 GCA_964401095.1 uncultured Bacteroides sp. | reverse complement strand
AAGCGGGTAAGGGTAGATGTGCGCTTTATTTTAGTTTAAATGAAAGAGCCGTGGCGGCAAGTAAAAATTTATCATTTAAAGAGGGAAATAATATCAGACGCCGCAAGCCCGGATATGGCTTCAACAGCCATATCTGCAACGTTCTTGACCTTTTCCATAGGATTCGTGGTGGCTATGCCTATGACATAGGCGCCCGAACGCCGTCCGGCTTCGAGCCCGGCCATCGAATCCTCCACCACGACAAACTCGCCATCGCCGGCGCCGAGGCGGCGCGCAGCCAGCAGATAGCCCTGGGGATCGGGCTTCGAGGCCGTCACATCCTCGTCGGTGACCAGGGTGTCTACCAGCTCGTTAAGACAGGGATGGAGGCTGAAAAGATGTTTCATCTTTGGCAGATTGCTCGAGGTGACGATGGCATTGCGCACGCCCGCCTCGCGCAGGCCGCCGAGAAGCTCGAGGGCGCCGTCGAAGAAGCGGTATTGCATCGAGTGCTCCTGCTCGGCCAGCATTTCCACGATATGCCCGCGCACATCCTCGTCCGGGAAATATGTGCCAAGGATATTGGCGAGAGTATTGCCTTTGATGACTTCGGCGAAATTCTCCACGCCGGTGGGATACATACGGTCGATGCCTCCCCAGAATTCACTGTAAATTCCCTCGGTATCGACAAGAACCCCGTCGAGGTCAAACAGCACAGCTTTAAGCGCCATATTATATAAGGTATTATTTTGACAATTAGGTTGCAAAGTTAGTCAAAACGGCCGAATTTACCAAATAATCGTTCCCGGCCCGATTTTTCATTTTTTCATGAACCATATTATGCCTATCTTTGTTTGAGAAATAAAATCAATTACAAAACCCTTAAACGAAAGATTGACAATGAAAGGACTTAACATCGCATTAGCCGCTGTAGGCGGTGCACTGGTAGGCGCAGCAGCCGCTCTTCTTTTCGCTCCCGAAAAAGGCTCCAAGACACGTAAGAATATCCGCGAATTCATCAAGGAAAACTGCCCCTTCGTGAAGGAAAGCGAAGTCGACAGAATCGCCGACCACATCGAAGCAGCAATTGAAACCGAAACCAAGAAGAAATGAAAGGCCTGGCACTGTTTATCGGCGGCGCGCTCGTAGGAGCAGCCGCAGCCGCTCTCTTCACTCCCGAGAAGGGCGAGGACCTGCGCTATCGCATCAAGATGCTGCTCATGAAGCGCGGCATCATCCCCTCAGACAACATCGACGAGTTTGTGGAGTTGCTGGCCACTGAAATCGAAGACAAGAAATAATACCCGCCGAAAGGCATGCGTTATACAAAGGTACAAGAGAGTTTGCCCGATGTGATATTCTTTTGTACCTTTGCATGTTTCAACTATCATCACATAATCACACGTGCGGATCCGGCCCGGCAATGCCGGCACACCTCCGCCGCATAATTCCGATATTATGAACGACAACGACAACCGCAGCACCAGTGTGCAGGACCTGCTGCAAAGCGTAAAACGCCTGGCATCGCTGCATCTCGACTACGCACGCCTGACAGCCGCCGAAAAGCTCACGGTGCTGCTGTCGGCGATAGCCTTCTACTCTGTCGTGGTAATCACGGGCACGCTCGTGCTGATTTTCATATCCATAGGCGTGGGACACCTGCTGGCCACAACGGTGGCGCGAGTGCCGGCTTATCTCTATGTGGCGGCATTCTATCTTGTGCTGTTCATACTCCTGTTTGTGTTCCGCAAAAAGATTTTCATCGATCCCATCGCCAAATTCATATCCAAACTTTTTGTAAAACCGCCCGAAGAATGAAATCGCTCATGGAATCCAACGACAAGAGCCGGGAATGGCAAGGCTACACCTACGAGCAGCTCGTCTATGAGCGCGCCCTGGCGCTGGCACGCATCGAGATGGAAAAAGAACGCGCCTCGGCCGAGTCGGAACGCGTGCGCCGTGGCAATTTCATGCTGTCGCGCTCGTTGTTCAGCCGACTGGTCAGCGCCCTCAGCTACGCCGATTTCCTCGTAATAGGCGTGCGCATGTGGCGCAAGCTCGCACCACTTTTTTCAAAGAAAAGCAAATAATTGTATGAAAAATCGTTAACTTTGCAAAATAATTGATTTTGCAATGAACGATTATGTAGAAGTGAGGCTCGACCTCGAGCCCATGCCCGGCCCCGACGCCACTGACCTGCTGGCCGGATTGCTCGGCGACATAGGATTTGAAAGTTTCGTGCCCGACGATGCCGGGCTCACAGCATATATAGCCACATCGCTCTGGGACGAGAAGGCCCTCGAGGACGCGCTCGACGGCTTCCCCTTCGACTGCGCCATAAGCCGCAAGGCCGAGGTTATCGAGGGACGCGACTGGAACGAGGAATGGGAGAAAAACTATTTCAAGCCCATCATCGTCGGCGACAGATGCGTGGTACACAGCTCGTTCCACACCGACATCCCCGCCGCCGAATATGACATTGTCATCGACCCCAAGATGGCATTCGGCACCGGTCACCACGCCACCACATCGCTTATCCTCGACCGCCTGCTCGACATGGAGCTCGCCGGCCGCGCCGTGATTGACATGGGCACGGGCACGGGCATCCTCGCCATCCTCGCCGCCATGCGCGGAGCAAGCCCTGTCACGGCCATCGAGATCGACCCGTTCGCACAGGTAAATGCCGTGGAGAACGTGGCCGTCAACGGTCATCCCGAAATCAACGTGATTCTCGGCGACGCATCGACCCTCGCCGGCGTGGAGCCCGCCGACGTGTTCATCGCCAACATCAACCGCAACGTCATTACCGGCGACATCGCCGCATATTCGGCCCGTCTGCGGCCCGGTGGACGCATGCTTCTCAGCGGATTCTATGTCGAGGATATCGACACAGTGAACGCCGCAGCTACAGCCGTAGGATTAAAACCCGACGGATTCACCGAGCGCGACCGCTGGGCGTGCATACAACTCACCCGCCTATGAAGCGTATCCTATCGTTATTACTGGCTCTGATTCCGCTGCTGTCCGTAGCGTCGGCTGTGCCCGACAGCATCATGATAAAGGTGCCCGTGGTAAGCGCCGACACCATCTGGGTCACAATCCCCATCGCCATCCCCGACAGCGTGTGGATAAAGGCACCCGTAGCGCCCGCCCCGGCTCAGACTCCCGCCATGCCCGTACAGCCTGCCGCGCCCGCACAGGCCGCCACACCCTCACAGCCGTCGACTCCCGAGGCAGCAGCCACGACAGCCGACACCCTGACGGAAACCCACCCGTCAGTAGCCGCCGTCCATCCCGGCTGGAAACACTCGTGGGACAACTCGCCCCGCCTCGCGCCCACCAAAGTGCGCTTTGCATGGGGAGCCGAGGCCGGCAGCTCGGTAGACATGAGTGGCAGCGACATGTCGTCGATCGACTTCAACGCGTCATTCGGCCTCAGATACCGCTGGATTAATTATGTAGGTCTCGGCGCCGGCGCCAACATCATGGTGTCAAACTCGTGCCGTTCCTATCCTATCTTCGCCATATTCCGCACCGACTTCTCCAACATGCTCAAAGTGGCGTTCCTCGACGTGCGCGGCGGCATGTCGCTCAACTATCTGCCCGGCAACACCAACCAGAGCGGCGCGTACGCATCGCTGTCGGTAGGCTTCAACCTGGCCACGGGACGCACGTTCCGCAGCTATATCACCGCGGGCTGCACGTATGTGTCGCGGCGCGACATAGAAGTCGGCGAGCGCATAACGCTCTACAAAGACCTCTACCTCGCGTCAATACGCCTGGGCGTGGCGTTCTGAGAATTACAGCTTCCTGATTACCCGACACGGATTGCCGGCGGCGAGCACGCCGGCAGGCACGTCGCGTGTCACCACCGAGCCGGCGCCGACAGTGCTTCCCGAACCTATGCTGACGCCCGGCAGAATCTTCGTGCCGCCGCCGATCCACACACTGTCGCCTATCATTACGGGCTCGGCCCACTCGACATACGTGTCACGCTCGGCCGGGTCGAGGGGATGGCAGGCCGTGTAGATGCTAACGTCAGGACCGATGAACACATTGTCGCCGATTGTCACAAGCGCTTCGTCAAGAACGGTGAAGTTGAAATTGGCAAAGAAATTCTCCCCCACCCTTATGTTGCAGCCATAGTCGCAGCGGAAGGGCGGGTTGATATTGATATTTTCGCCGCACGCGCCCAGCAGCCCGCGCAGGATATCGGTCAGACGGCCCGTCTCGGCGGGGCTGATCGTATTGTATTCGTGAAGCTTGCACCTCGTGGATACAAGCAGGTCTATGAACGGCCTGTATGACGCGTCATAGACCTCGCCGCCGAGCATCTTGTTCCACTCGCGGCAGAAATACTCGTCGTCGGCACACACCGGCGGTATGAACCGGCGCTCTGTCATAGCTCGTAGTCCACGCAAGCCCTCGCCTCCTTGTGTCCGGCAAGCAGGCCTGCGGCGGCCACATGGGCGGGATGGGTGGCATATACGGCCACATCGGCCATTGTAGGCAGTGTGGCTGTGAGCACCACGTCCCAGTCCTCGGCGGGATTTTCGTTGAGACCCACTTCTATGGCCTGCAGCGGCTCTATGACAGCGGGAAGGGCCTCGAGGGCCGCTTTGAAACGCGAGGCCACCTCGCGACGCTCCTCGGGCGTGCCCGTGAGCTTGAACATTACTATATGCTTTACCATCTTAGAAAAGTTTTTTGTTTAAAAGATTCAATGCGCGCACTTTATCGACCGAGCGCACCAGCATGGATATATTGTAGTTGCTGCCGCCATAGCTGATCATGCGCACGGGCACGTCGCGCAGGGCCTCCACGGCCATGGCTCGATAATCGTTGCCGTTGGTCCAGTCGAAATCGCCCACCACGCAGATTATCACCATGTCGTTGTCGACAGTCACCGTGCCGAAATCCTTCAGGTCATCGATAATGTCGGCCAGGTATTCCGTGTTGTCCACCGTCACCGTCACGCCCACCTCCGAGGTGGCCATGAGGTCGATGGCCGTATGATAGTTGTCAAACGTCTCGAAAATCTTGTGCAGGAAGCCGTAGGCCAGCAGCATGCGGCCCGACTTGATTTTGATGGCCGTGATGTTGTCTTTGGCCGCCACTGCCTTCACACGTCCGTCGGGCGGGAAGTTGGCAATCACCGTGCCTCGTGCCGCAGGCTCCATAGTGTTGAGCAACCTCACCGGTATATTGTGGAGCTTGGCGGGCAACACACAAGCCGGATGCAGGATTTTGGCGCCGAAATAAGCCAGTTCGGCCGCCTCCTCGTAGTGAAGGCGTTCCACGGGCCTTGTATTCTCCACGAAGCGCGGATCGCCCGTATGCATGCCGTCGATATCAGTCCATATCTGTATCTCCTCGGCGTCGAGCACGGCTCCTATTATCGAGGCTGAATAGTCGCTGCCGCCGCGGCGCAGGTTGTCCACCTCGCCGAAGGCATTGCGGCATATGTAGCCCTGAGTCAGCAATATCTTGGTGCCGGCCGCGTTATCGGCAAGGCGACGCAGCCGCGTATGCACGTATTTCATGTCGGGCTCGCCCTCGGCCGTGATACGCATGTATTCGAGCGCGGGCAGCAACACACAGTCTACGCCCCGCTCCTCCAGGTATATGCGCATCAGATTGGTCGACATCAGCTCGCCGCGGGCCAGTATCTCCTTCTCGTCGGCCGTAGAGAACTCGCCGTCCATGAAGCCGGAGATATAGTCGAACTCTCCGTTGAGATATGCCGTGGCCTGCGTGGCGGATTCCTCGGTGGAATACAGTTCGGCCACCACCGATGCGTATTTTTGACGCAGCATGTTGAGCGTCTCCTGGGCGCCCGGCACATTGCGCTTATACAGATAGCCGGATATTTCCACAAGTGTGTTGGTGGTTCCGGACATGGCCGACAACACCACGACATCGCCGTCGCAGCCGCTTATAAGGTCGGCCACATGCTTGATACGTTCGGCCGAGCCGACCGACGTTCCGCCAAATTTCAGTACCTTCATTTAAGAGCTCGTTTAATAATTATAGTTGTATGTTCATTCCGTGCGGTCGCCGCACAGCGTTCAGCTCAGCAGTCTCTTGGCCTCGATGCGCATCACGCGTCCGGCAAAAGTGTCGAGAAATCCGTGATTGTGCGTGGCCATCACCACCGTAGTACCCGAGGCCGCGATATCGTGGAGCTGCGCCACAATCTGCATGCCGGTCTCGGGGTCGAGATTGCCCGTAGGCTCGTCGGCCAGGATAAGGTCGGGACGGTTGAGCAACGCCCTGGCTATCACCACTCGCTGCTGCTCGCCGCCCGACAGTTCGTGGGGCATCTTGTACGACTTGTTGGCCATGCCCACCTGTCGCAGGGCCTCGTCGACGCGGTCGGCGCGCTCACTGCTGTCCTTCCAGCCCGTGGCGCGCAGCACAAAGTCGAGGTTCGCATATACGCTGCGGTCGGTGAGCAGCTGGAAATCCTGGAATACGATTCCTATGCGGCGGCGCAGATACGGTATCTGCTTGGGGCGTATCGCACATAGATCGTAGTCAAAGACACGGGCCTCACCCGCGGCTACGGGCACCTCGGCATAGATACTCTTGAGCAGCGAACTCTTGCCCGAGCCCACCTTGCCCACAAGGTAAACGAACTCGCCCGGCTCGATTGTGAAAGTCACGCCCTTGAGCACCACATGCTCCTTGCGCAGTATTTCTACATTTTTATACTCGATTATAGACATCAGCTGAAATTTGCGACAAAGATACGAATAAGTAGAGAACAAAACCAAATAAAATTTGGTTTTGTAGCGACGTATCATTCAAGTACCTCAATCCTAAAACCGGAAGCGTGCGGAGCTATGACAGCATGTTCACGATTCCGGGTATTTTTATGGCCGTGTCGTTGCCCGATACCACGCTCTCGTAAAGGTCGATATAAGACCTGTAGTTGATCTGACGGTTGAAATTGCGCGATATATGGTCGCGGCACTCGCGATAAGAGTATATTTCGGGATGTTCCACCACACGTCGCACGGCCCCGGCCAGCGCGTCCATGTCGCCGCAGGCCACCATGATGCCCGAGCGCGGCGACACCGTCTCGCGCATGCCTCCGCTGTCAAAGGCCACCACCGGCGTGCCTACGGCCTGAGCCTCAAGATTTGTGATGGGCAGATTCTCGCTGAGCGACGGATTCACGAACACCGACGCGCGCGCATACCATGACCGCAGCTCCTCGCGCTCGCCGATTCGCGGCAGGCCCTCGATACCGGCGGGAAGCTTTGAAATCTGTGTCGGCGACAGGCCTATAAGAACCATGCGATAGTCGCGCGGCAGCCGTGAGCGTATATCCACAAACGCGTTGAGACCCTTGCGCATGTCCCACTTGGATGCGGCGCCGAGCACTATGGGCCGCGGTTCCTTGTGAGGCCTTATGTCGGGAATTTCCACGCCGTTATGGATCACGTAGCGCGGATAATCCTTCAGGAAAGAATGAGACATCACCTCGCTGAGCCATTCCGACACGGTGACGATATGCAGATTCCTGAGCATGGTGAACGTATCGCGCTTCAGCAAATAATTGGCACGCGAGCGGTCGGCAAAGAGCGAGCCGGGATAATGAGGCTTCAGCGGGCAGTGGTGACAGCCCGTCTGCCAGCGGTTACATCCGGCCATGTCGAAATAGGCGCAATGTCCCGTAAACGGCCAGCAGTCGTGAAACGTCCACACCACCGGAACATCCGTGCGCGCCAAATAGGCAAACAGCACCGGATAATTCAGATAATAGCCGTGGACATTATGCAGATGCACCACATCGGGATGAATCTCGTCGATCTGCTTTATGAATTTCAGCGTAGCGCCCTTCGATGCAAGGCCGTGGCGGTCAAAGATGCGGGTATCGAGGCCGTGAAGCATTATATCGGCCGCAGTCCCCACCCTTACCAGCTGTGAGGCGCTCTGAGGCGTACCGTTGACCCTGCGTCCATAGGCTATATAACTTCTCCAGCCGGCATCAATAGCCCTACGCCCGAGCTCTTCGGCAATACGTCCCGTAGAGTTCCAGCCAACATTAGTATTAATCTGAAGAAGTGTCTTCATGGTACGACAACAAAGTTACGGGGCGAAATTACAACTTTTTCCGTAATTTCACCACATAATTATAATTTATAACTTAAAAATATTTATAATCGGCCTCAAAAAATGTTCAAAAACATATCGGGGGGTGCGTGCCGAGAGGAATCATAAGGTAAAATCGAGTAGGAGGTAAACACTAATCGCAGGTGTTTATCTCCTGCTTTCGTGT
>CAYNXG010000076.1:0-8336 GCA_964401095.1 uncultured Bacteroides sp. | reverse complement strand
ACGGCGGCATCGACCTCTTCCTGGGCGGCGTAGGTCCCGACGGACACATCGCATTCAACGAGCCCGGCTCGTCGCTGAGCTCGCGCACCCGCATGAAGACCCTTACACAGGACACCATCATCGCCAACTCGCGCTTCTTCGACAACAACGTAGACCTCGTGCCCAAGACCGCCCTCACCGTAGGCGTAGGCACCGTGTGCGACGCCCGCAGCGTGCTGCTCATCGTCAACGGCCACAACAAGGCCCAGGCTCTCCACCACGGCGTGGAAGGCGGCATATCGCAGATGTGGACCATCTCGGCCCTGCAGATGCACCCCAAAGCCATCATCGTGGCCGACGAGGACGCCTGCGCCCAGCTCCAGGTTCAGACCTACAAGTACTTCAAGGACATCGAAGCCGCCAATCTCAATCCCGATTCGCAGCTCTGATTCCGCCAAGGATATCACGGCAGGCCGTGCCCCTCGATTTTTTAGGGGCGCGGCCTGTTTTGCGTATTGAGGATTTTTGTTACCTTTGCCCTGAAATCCATACCTGAAAAACCGACATCACAACGAAAATGCAGACAATACGCCTCTATGCGCACACCGATGTGCGCGACTATCTCATCATAGTGGCCGGAATGGCAATATACGCCTTGGGATTCACGGTGTTCATCCTCCCCCACCAGATAGTCGTGGGCGGCATGGCCGGATTTTCGTCGCTCGTGTTCTTCGCATCGGGCGAGACGGTGCCCGTGGCCTTCACGATGTATGTGACAAACATAGCCATGCTGCTGATATGGTTTCGCACCCTGGGCCGCAAATTCGTGGTACGCACCGTTTTCGGCGCCACAATCCTCTCGGGCATGATCGGCGCCATAGAAGGATATTTCACCTCGCGGCCGCCAATCGTTACCGACACCACCATGAGCGTGCTGATGGGCTCGGCCATCTGCGGCCTGGGCATAGGCCTGTACTATGCCCACAAGGGATCAGCCGGCGGCACGGACATCGTGGCGGCGATATTCGAGAAGAAATCCAATATCAGCATCGGCCGCACCATGATGATTATCGACATAGCCATCGTGACGTGCTCGTTCTTCCTGCCCTTCGAGGGCGATATGGACGCTCGCATACAGCAACGCGTGCAGACGATTCTCTACGGCTGGGCGTCAATCATCATTTACTCCCTGCTGGCCAACTATATAGTGAACCTCGACAAACAGACGATACAGTTTCTCATCCTGTCGCCCCGCTGGCAGGAAATAGCCGACAGAATCACCCACGAATCGGGCCGCGGCGTCACCACCGTAGGCGGCACGGGCTTCTGGACGGGCGAGAGCCGCACGCTGCTGATCGTGTGGTGCAGGCAGTATGACGCCGACCGCATCTACGAGATAGTGCGCCGAATCGACGAGACGGCCTACATCATACAGTCGGAGGCACGCAGCGTGTATGGCAACGGATTCGACCCTCTGAAGACAAAACCGCGCAAAAATATAGCCCCGAAAGCCGTTGAAAACGAGACCTCGGCCAGGTGAACGGCGGCCGCCAGGCTACGATTTGTAAGCTATGCGGCCGTTTTTGATTAACAATTCTCGGTATTTGTCGCGCAAACCGCGATAAACTCACTATTTCAATACTGTTACAAGGCGGTTTTGCATGTTGTAAAACATTTTGCAGGGTTGCATATTTTTTACGAAATTTGCACAAAACTCGATAAAGTATGCAATCCATCCGCAATTTCGAGAGCCTTTTCTCTCACCTCAACACTCCCGGACGCCGCCGGGCTAAAGTAGCAGTAGTTTGTCCCCACGACGACCATACATGCGGAGCGATATCGCAGGCCGCCGACCTGGGCATAGCCGACCTGATACTTGTCGGCGACCCCGACAACGCTCACCTCAAGGACGTTGCGGCCCGGTTTGAAGGCCGCGCCACCGTAGTGGCCGCCGCCGACCCCGACGAAGCCGCACGCACCGCCGTAGCCATCGTGCGCCGCGGCGAGGCCGACGTGCTCATGAAGGGCCTTATCAACACCGACAACCTGCTGCGCGCCGTACTCGACAAGGAAAACGGCATACTGCCCCGCGGCCGCGTGCTCACCCACCTGACGGTGGCCGAGATTCCGCAGCGCGACAAGCTGCTGTTCTTCACCGACGTGGCCGTGATACCCTACCCCACCCTCGAGCAGCGCGAGGCCCAGGTGCGCTATATGGCCGACCTGTGCCACAAATTCGGCATAGTGCAGCCGCTCATAGCCATGCTCCACTGCACGGAAAAGACAAGCAAGAAATTCCCCGTCACACTCGACTACGCCGAGCTGCGCGAACGCGCCGCACACGGCGAGTATGGCAAACTCATAATCGACGGCCCCATGGACGTAAAGACAGCCGTAGACCCGGAATCGGGCGCAATCAAGGGTATCGAATCGCCCGTATGCGGAAATGCCGACGCCATGCTGTTTCCCGACATCCAGGCAGGCAACGTGTTCTACAAGACCATAACCTGCTTTGGCGGCGCCACAAACGCCGGCATGCTCGCAGGCGCACAGGCACCGGTGGTGCTGGCCTCGCGCGGCGATTCGATTCGCTCGAAGCTCTGCAGCCTGGCCATGGCTTGCCTCTCCGTGGACGGCAGTCACCTCTGATTCACTATAAAGAAAAACTACCTAACATAAATTTTTGTGATGCGACTTCTCACGATCAATCCCGGTTCAACTTCAACCAAAATCGCGGTATTTGATGACACAAATCCCGTGTTTGTAGAGAACATCCGCCACTCGGTAGACGAGCTGGCGCCTTTCAAGCTGGTGTCCGACCAGTTTGAATATCGCCGCGACCTGATATTGAAATCGCTTGAAAAGCAGAACATCCCCATGAAATTCGATGCCATCGTGGCACGTGGCGGCCTGCTCAAGCCCATCGAGGGCGGCGTATACGAAGTAAACGACATAATGCTGGACGAGATTGAACATCCCATGCGCAACCACGCCTGCAACCTGGGATGCCGCATCGCCCACGACTTCGCCGGCCGCATACCCGGCTGCCGCGCCCTCACCGCCGACCCCGGCGTGGTGGACGAGATGATTGATGTGGCACGCATATCCGGCTCGCCGATAATGCCCCGCATCACCACATGGCACGCCCTCAACCAGCGCGCCATAGCCCGCCGCTATGCCGCCGAGCACAAGACCCGCTACGAGAATCTCAACCTCATCATAGCCCACCTGGGAGGCGGCATATCCGTGGGCGCGCACCTCAAAGGCCGCTGCATCGACGTCAACAACGCCTTCGACGGCGAAGGCCCCTTCTCGCCCGAACGCGCCGGCTCGCTGCCCCCCGGCAAGCTCATCGACCTCTGCTACTCGCAGAAATACACCCGCGAACAGCTTAAACGCCGCATCAGCGGCAACGCCGGCCTCGCTGCCCATCTCGGCACCACCGACGTGGCCGCCATCGTGGAGAACATCAAGAACGGCGACAAACACGCCGAGTTGGTGCTCAAAGGCATGATATACTCGATAGCCAAGTGGATAGGCGGCTCGGCCGTGGCTCTGAAGGGCCATGTCGACGCCATCCTGCTCACAGGCGGCGTGGCATACTCCGACTATGTGGTGAGCCACCTCAAAGAATATATCGGCTTCATAGCGCCTGTAGCCGTGTATCCCGGCGAAAACGAGATGCTGGCCCTGGCCACCAACGGCGTCAAAGCTCTCAACGGCGAAATAGAGATAAAGGAATACAAATAACCACGGAAACAATCCACACCCACCGCAGGCCGGCCTGACACCCTCAAGCCGGCCTGCGCCGGCTTTATCCCAATAGCAGCCTCCCGGAACTACAAGCTTGCGGAGAAAACCGCCAACAATCACCGCATTTTTGCGGCGATTACTTGTGCATTTCTCCGCAATTCATTAATCTCCCGCATAAGGAGTTGACATCAACGACCTTATCTCAAAAGGAATGCTCCGCAACAGTGGAGAGGGAGGGCGCAGTGCCAACAACCTCCTGCCGGAATGACTTTATTGCTGAACCTGCAGCCCATTGGCTACATGATAAAAAACGAACCCCCTCAGCTACAATGAGTTGAGGGGTTGTTTTTGAGCCGCGAGTGGGACTCGAACCCACGACCTTTTCGTTACGAATGAAATGCTCTACCAACTGAGCTATTGCGGCCTTGAGAAGCGGACTTGCCGCTTTTGCGTTGCAAAGTTACAAATTATTCTTGTTTCCGGCACTAAATGTGAGCGTGATTTTTGCTTTGTCGAGCAAAATTTTTGCCATGGCGGGCTTGGAAACGTAGGGAACTATGCTCGACACAACCATCGCCTGGGAGCCGTAGCCGCTGTTGGCCGAGGCTTCCATGTTGACCTGGACGGGGCTTATTACGAATGTATAGTCGTCGGGGCTGAGGTTTTCTTTGGAGAGGAGGTCGAGCATATATGCGCGCATGCCGCTGAAGGTGTAGCTTCTCGTCGTGGCGTTGTAGGGGGCGTAGAACGAGGTTACATTGTCGGTGAGGGAGTTTTCGGCGAAGAATTCGTCTTTCTTGTTCTTCAGCACCATGAGGATGTAGGGCGGGGGCGCTATTGAGTAGTCGTTCTCGATATCTTCCACGGGGATGGTGAGGGTGAGGGTGTTGAGCACTCGTATGCGGTCGGCGTAGCGGGCATAGGATGCGAGCACCTCGGGGGCGGGGAAGCGCATCTCGACTTCGTAGCCTGCCGGGGCTGCGAGAACGGCGTCGCCGGCGTCGGCCATGTCGACGAGCGACTGTGCCTTGTCGTAGCGTATGGTGTTGTTCACTACCACCTCGGGGGTGATGGCCATGTAGTCGCCGTAGTAGTTCTTGGTCTCATAGCGGGCCGAGTCGGTGTTGTAGACCGATTTGTGGTAGTAGAAGCGTATGGATGTGGTGGTGAAGTCGGTGATGCGGCCCGAGCCGTAGGACGAGCGGATATATACGCCTTTGAACACCTTGGAGGAGAATGCCGCGGGGTCGCTGAAGACGGCGGGATTGGCTTCATAAGCGTGGAATATGTCGCGGGCGAAGTCGACGGGGAGCGTCATGGCCAGGTAGAGGCTGGTGAGCTTCTTGACCGAGTCGGGCTCGTTGAGGGTGGATGCGGTATAGACGGCGGAGGCGAATTTCTCGTCGGGGTTGTAGTAGCCTTCGGGGTCGAAGTCGGAGTAGATGGGATAAGGGAGGTCGCGGGTGAGCTTGTACACTTCGAGGCCCATGGGGACGAGTGAGTCGCCTACGAACTCGCCGCGGACGGTCTGCATGAACAGCTTAACGGAGTCGATCTGCTCGGCCTTGACGGATACTGTGTCGAGGGCGAGGGAGGGCATGAACTGGCCCACGAAGTCGCTGTTGATGGAGCCGAAGCCGCTCGCCTGGACGGAGCCTATGAGCTGGCTGAGGGTGCGCGACTGCACCACGGGATTGGGCACCGACTTGCCCGAGACCGTGAAGTTGCTGTCTACGACAATTGTAATGCTTTCGTCGGCGAGGGAGTTGCCGATGGTGGATGAGTCGCTGCACGCTACGCCGAGAACTGCGGCCATGCATGCCAAAAACGCATATAGAATCGATTTCATCGAATGGGGTTTTAGAGCGAAGTGTAAAAGTCGCGGTATGCGTCGACAAAGTTTTCTTCGCCGGGATATTCAAGAAGGGGCTTGCCTGTGGCGCGTGCGTATTCGACGAGCTCGGGGTCAACATCGGCCGAGCTGACGGCGATGGCGTCGGCATAGTCCATGGCGATGCGGTTGAGCATCTTGTAGTCGACGGGGGCGCCGAGGAGCGATTTTATGTCGTCGTCGGTGAATCCGTCGAGCTTGAGTTTTTCCTGCATGCGGCTGTCGAATGTGCCCTCGAAGGGGTCGTTGTAGAGCGAGTACACTATCTTGCATCCGGCGAATGTGGGGTCTTCGGAATACATGCGGCGGAGGTAGAGGGCGGTGAGGGCGGTGATCCAGCCGGTGCAGTGGATGACTGAGGGTATCCAGCGCAGCTTTTTCACTGTCTCGAGGACGCCGCGGACAAAGAATATCGAGCGTTCGTCGTTCTCGTCGAAGTGGGTCTCGGTCTCGAGGCCTTCGGCGGTGTGGCGCAGGAAGTAGTCATCGTTGTCAATGAAGTAGACCTGCATGCGCGAGGGCTGCAGGGTGGCGACCTTGATTATGAGGGGATGGTCTGTGTCGTCAATCACGATATTGAGCCCCGAGAGGCGTATAACTTCGTGGAGCTGGTTACGACGCTCGTTGATGCAACCGTAACGGGGCATGAAAGTCCTCACTTCGATGCCGCGTTCCTGGATACCCTGGGGCAGCATGCGGCCAAAGGTAGAGAGCGAGTCGGGCGCAAGGTAGGGTGTAATCTCTTGCGAAATATAAAGCACTTTATTGACGTCCATCAATCCTTGAATCAGTTTTTACCCGTCATAATGTGTGTTTAATTGTGTCTACGCCGGGCAATATTTGTATAAATACGTTATTGATACGCAAAGATACTCATTTTTTTTCAAATAGGCCCGACAGGCGGCTGCATTTTAATGATTTTTGGCACAACGGGGTGTCGCCGGGGCGGCGGGATGATGCAAAAGCGCCCGCTTTCGGAGGGATCCGTGAGCGGGCGCTTTGCGGCGTATGTAGAAGGTTTATTCTGCCTTGGGTTCTTCGGCTGCGGGAGCTGCGGCGGCAGCGGGAGCGGCCTTTTTGCGCGAGCGGCGTGTCGACTTGGTCTTGGCCTCGCCCTTCGTCTTGAGCATGGCTTCGTTGTAGTCTACGAGCTCGATAAAGCATGTCTTGGCGTTGTCGCCGAGGCGGTTGCCGGTCTTGAGGATGCGGGTGTAGCCGCCGGGACGGTCGGCGATCTTCTGTGCCACTTCCTGGAAGAGTTCCTTGACGGCTTCCTTGCTCTGGAGGTGAGCGAAGACGAGGCGGCGGTTGGCCATGGAGTCCTCTTTGGCGCGGTTGATCAGGGGCTCTGCGTAGATGCGGAGGGCCTTGGCTTTAGCCAGGGTGGTGTAGATGCGCTTGTGGAGGATGAGGGAGATTGTCATGTTGGCCAGCAGTGCGTCGCGGTGAGCTTTGGTGCGGCCAAGGTGATTGAATTTTTTATTGTGTCTCATCGGAGTTACTCTTTATCTAATTTGTATCGTGAAATATCCATTCCGAACGACAGGTTGAGGCTTGTGAGCAGGTCTTCGAGCTCGGTAAGCGACTTTTTGCCGAAATTGCGGAATTTGAGGAGGTCGGTTTTGTTGAAAACAACGAGCTCGGCCAGGGTCTCTACTTCTGCGCTCTTGAGGCAGTTGAGGGCGCGGACCGAGAGGTCCATGTCCACGAGCTTTGACTTGAGGAGCTGGCGCATGTGGAGCACTTCCTCGTCGAAGACCTCGTTGGTGTCGGTCTCCTGAGCCTCGAGGGTGATCTTCTCGTCGGAGAAGAGCATGAAGTGGTAAATGAGAATCTTGGCGGCTTCCTTAAGGGCGTCCTTGGGGAGGATAGAACCGTTGGTAGTGATCTCGAGGGTGAGCTTGTCGTAGTCGGTCTTTTGGTCGACACGGAAGTTTTCAACGGTGTATTTGACGTTCTTTATGGGCGTGTAAGTCGAGTCAATCGCAATGGTATCGATGTCATCGTTGGGGGTCACGTTTTCCTCGGCGGGAATCCATGAGCGGCCCTTGTTGATAGTCAGAGTGATGTTGAAGCTTGCGTTGTGATCCAAATGACAGATGACAAGGTCGGGATTCATTACCTCGAATCCCGAGAGAGCCTTGCCTATGTCGCCGGCCTTGAATACATCTTTTCCCGAAACGTTTATGGTAACCTTCTCGAAGTCGGTGTCTTCGACAGTCTGTTTGAGGTCTACCTGCTTGAGGTTGAGGATGATGTTAGTAACATCCTCCTTCACTCCGGGGATGGTATCGAATTCGTGTTTAACGCCATCGATCTTGATTGAAGAGATGGCATATCCTTCGAGCGAGCTGAGAAGCACGCGACGCAGGGCGTTGCCCACGGTGATGCCATAGCCGGGCTCCAGGGGTTTGAACTCGAACTTACCGTAGAAGTTGTCAGCTTCGAGCATGAGCACCTTGTCGGGTTTCTGGAATGCTAAAATAGCCATGGATCTTGATGTATTATGGATTATTACTTCGAATAGAGCTCGACGATGAGCTGTTCCTTGATATTTTCGGGGATGTCCTCGCGCTCGGGAAGGTGGAGGAATTTACCGGCCTTGAGCGATTCGTCCCATTCAATCCAGGGATATTTGCTGTGGTTGAAGCCTGCGAGGGCGTCGGTGATTACTTCGAGCGACTTTGACTTCTCGCGCACGCCTACAACGTCG
>CAYNXG010000075.1:0-8566 GCA_964401095.1 uncultured Bacteroides sp. | reverse complement strand
GAGCAAATCGACTATGCGCTGCAAGATGTAGCCGAGGCTTTCGGGCGAAACTGCGTCCTTGGATTGCAGTGCCCGGAACTCGGTAATTATTTGGGTGAGTGATTTTGTGTCGATAGCCATAACTATGCTGATTGTTTGCAGCAAAGTTATGGCTACCAATAAGGGTATGAAAAGACACGAAAAGCTCGCCCCAATGGAGCGAGCCTACTCAAACTTTCGTCGAGGCTTTGCAGAGCAAAGATATAACAATGAACGCAATTACATAGTTACGCTTCGGCGCATAATGTCGGGATTGAGGGCGTTGGATATGGCACGGCAGAACTCTTGACCGAGAGAGTCTGCGTAGAACTCCTGAATATTCATTACCGATGCGAAATACTTGCGCGAGAACCACCGCTTGCGCTTGCGGCCGTTGGCTCTGCCAATGTCGCCGGGGTTGCCTCGCGGAGTATTGGGCCCTGTGCCATAGTCAACGAATAGACCGTAGGTGTTGAACGCTTGCGAGAGCGTTATGTCGATGAATTTGCCGTCGGCAGTCAGCGACACACCGACGGTTGAGCGGTAAAGCGCCCCTGTGTCTATGACACCAAGGAGTGCGATTTGCTCGCGCCATATCTTAACCATTGTGCTGTTGAACGCGCGGACGTATTTACGTCGGGCTTCAACCTGCGCTTTATCCGTTCCATTCATCGGGGTTGTATCTTAAATCGGTAAACACGTCGATGGCGATTTGGAAATAAGCCCCGGCTGCTCCGTTGAAAAAATATCGGTCTATCTCGTTGAACGATATTCGAGGGTCGAGGTAGATGCAGTTCTGCTCTAACCTGACCTTTTCAGGGAGAAGCCGCGACATGAATTGCCGGAACAATTCGCGCATTATTTCCATACACTCGGCGCGAGCCGCCATATCTTCGGCGGCGTGGCGCATAGCGAAAAACACGGTTTTGACGCGACGGGTGCGCGGCGTGTTGTTCAACTCGGTATATCCGTCGGCTATATCGCTTACGCAGACGAAGGCGGTTTGGGTCTGCGCCTCGTTGACCGCTTCCTCGAAGCCATCGAGCCCCGACACGCGGCAGAAGGTAAAGCCTTCTTGCCGGGCGAGGCGGTTGGTTGCGGTAAGGTTTTCAAAGAAAGCCGCCGCGTTCCATCGACCGTTGAGATTACTTGTTTCCATACTTGGCGTTGAAGTCTTTGTATTCCTTTGCCTGGGCGTTAAGCTCCGTGAGGGCACGGTGCGTATCGAGAGCGAGCACTTCGGCTTCCTTGGTAACGTCGCCCTTGGTGAGCGCACGGATTTGTGCATTCATCGCGTCCTCGACCGAGAGCGCGGGCGAGCCGAGAAGATTGCCGCCGGTGGCGGCATCGCTTGTGGGTTGGAAGAACTCGGAGTATTTGTTTGCGAGCGAATCTTTGAGCGCGGCGAACCAGTAAAAGATGTTGATGCGCTCGTATGGCTTGAAAGTCATAGACTTGCCATAGAGCGTTGAGCCGAGTTGGTCGAGCAGGTTATCGTCTTGCGTTTGGAGATAGCCTTGATAGAGGTTATCGCAGATAATAAATGTTTCAAACGGCACTTCGGAGAAGTCAGCCGGGAGTGCGTGTTGTCGGTTGATTTTGGAGATTCTGACAGGCACGGTCGGTATAGAGCCGAGCCAAGCGAGATGCGGCAGCAGCTCCGCGATGGTGAGAGGCGTAACTTCAAAAAGGATTTTTCCTTTTTTGAGAAGGTAAGCCCCGCTGTTTTGCCGACCTATAACCTTTGTGCCGCTCCAACGGAGCAAACATAAGGTTTTGATTTCGTCCATCGCATAGTCGGCTGCGACAAGTTGATAAACGTAGCGGAGCTGTTTATCGGAAAGCTCGTGCCAGCCCTGCGGCACGATGAAGTTAATCGAGATTGTCTGCATATAAAAAGTGCTTTAACGTACTGCGAAAGTACGGTAAAGCACTCTATGGGGAAAAGACAGGGATTTACTCAACCCATCTTACAGAGTAATTGGTTGTGTTTCCTCCTCTGGTTTCTGTGTAGTCGGTGATTTTATTGTCGTGGATGTTGTACTCGTATGAAGTCTTTGTTGTTGGATTATCGGGGCGAATATTCTCTATCCCTATTATTAGATTTTGAGACTGGCTACCGAAATATCCTTTTATTTGTAATGGGAAATATTGAAATCTACCATAATAAACAGCCAAAATATTCTGAACGCCGGATATTGAAGAATAGGAGTAGTTATAAATATATTGTGGCGTTTGATAGCCGTTACAATCCTCAACAGAAACAAGATTGTCATTCTCCCATATATAGTAGATATCCCAAGACCAAGGTCTATCGTAAGCCCAGGAATCCCCTTTTTTATTCCATTCGGTATTCTTTATGACATTCAGATGATTGCCAGATGTATATATAAATTCATGTTTATATTTTTTCTGCAATAATGTGCCGTCGATAAATCTGTTTGAGCTATATATCCCTTCGCAATATTTAGCCCGTCCGTTTTCCAAGTAAAACTCATCGTCATACTCTGTTACTGCATCTGCTCCATTCAGAAAACCGTGAATGGTATATTCCGTGTGGATTTTGATTAAATCATCAGAAATATAGGTGTAGGTTGATTTTATGGTTTCATCGCGAAAAGTAACGACATATTCAGTAACACGACCATAATCATCGTAGTAAATATTTTGCGAAGATTCGCCATTGGATATTTCTGCAACTTGCGAATAAACATCGGGCACCGGCTCGTCATTGTTAGAACATGACGAAAGTAGCAATGGAATAAGGAGAATAAATATGAAGTTTTTCATTGTGATGTAATTTTATAAAATAACGGATTTTACACCTGAATATTGCCTTATCTAACAAAAGCCCCACCGATTGCTCGGTGAGGCTTTCGGGTCGGGTCGTTCAGTTCTCGCGCTCGTAGAGGCTGACTTGGCTAATGTACTCTGAACAGTCGGCGAAGCGGTTGAGAGCGATAAGCAGCGCGGCTGTGCGGTTCGGGGCGAAGATGTTTGCAAGGAGGCAGCGCGAGAAGTCGGTAAAGCCAATGAAAGCAAAGAAGGTCTTTAACCCTTTGGGGCATTTGAGCGAGTAGTCGGTGAGATTTGCGAAGTCGCTCTGTTTGGGGCGTTTGTCGGATTGTATCATATCGAATTGATTTAGAGTTATGTGCCGTAGCACTTTTGATTTTACGTGCAATCAAGTGGGAAGCTGTTTGAACCCGAACAAATATTTATCTCGCGTTTGCAGCGTAGTGAAAACCGAGGAAACGCGGAGCGCACACTTGTATTTAGTGAGCGGTGAGTTGGCGGCCTAACTTTGCAAAGGAAAATCAGTGCTTCGTGCCATAACTCCAATTCACATGGTGCAAAGTCGGCTGCGCTCGGCATAGTTGGAGCAAGCTCCACTCTGCTCTCGCTTGCACGACTTTTCGGTATGACCGACAAATGCCCCTTGCGGCTTCGCTTCACCGACTGCTGTATGCCTCAAAAGAAGTAACCTTTTGCTTCTTTGCGGTTGCGGAACACCGGCGGCGCGAACAATTCCGCTGTCTTCGACCCGTGCCACTCCTTGAAATCGCTCTCGTTGAGCCGAATGTAATTCACAATATCAGCCAGTCGGCGAGAGCTGAACGACCCCGACCGCAGGTAGCCTACGACCTGCGCTTTTATCTGCCTGACAATCTCACTCCGATTCTCGGTCAGATCACCGCGCAGATTTTCGGAGCGGAGTGCTGACATCAGTTCGGGCGAAAACCATTCTTCGGCTAACGAGGCTTCAAGGTCTACGACCTGTGAGCGGAGTTCCAGATAACGCTCCCACTTCGAGCCTTGAATCGGAGCGGTGGCTTCGATGAGCGAGAAGTCGGGAAAGAGCGTTGCTCCGAAGAATTGAGCCTGTGGCGAAGCGAGCCACTTGCTTGCACCGACAAGTTCGGGGAGCAAAGCGGCGATGCAATCGTCGCGGTGTGCGAGCATAGAGCCGACGAGCCTATCGACACGCGGCTTGGAAGCCGGAGCGAGATTTGATGTACTGACAACTCCGAAGCCATTAGGAGTAAGCACGATGTCGAGCGAGGGAATAGCCCGGCGCAAAGCGTCGGCCACGACGAGCCGCGAACACAATATCTTGATATTGTTATTGTCGGTATATCCGCAAATGGTGTTAAACGTACTTTCAGATGTGAAAGTCGTTTTGACCCAGTCTTCGGCGAGGTCGAGAAAGAGCGTAAGCCTTTCGATAAAGGGGATTTCGCCTTTGACCGAGGCGATGATGTTTGGGATATGGGCGCGAAGTTGTGCCTCAGTTGTTATCAGTTTCATTTGAATTTGGGAGTTTTACCTGCTTGGCGTCTTGGTGTTCGTCAAGCGTAGTGAGTTGGATAAACGGGATTTCAGGATGTACGCCCTGCCAACCGTTGAAGCGGATAATAATGCGATGAACGGTAAAGAGCAGGTCGTGATACGGCTTTTGGAGGGCTTGGGCTATGGTGTAAAGCTCGCGCTTGTCGGAGCCGCTGTTGTTGGTCTGCGCCTTGCCCGGCACTGAACCGACAAGATTACTATGCACACGCATAGTAAAGCATATCATATTGATTGCTTCCTGAATGTCGGTCTCCCAGTCGCCGCCCTCCTTGCTGTCATCAATCTTGTTGATTACAACGTCGTGCTGTTCCTTGCCGTCGGGCGTGACGTAGAAAGTCGAGAACCAGGCTTTGCCGCTGTTCTCGGCGCCGGTGAGGAAGTCGAGAATCTGCTGTTTCTCGGCGACGATACGCGCCTGTTGTTTGCGGCGGTCGGTGATGCCCTCGGCACGGAAAATGCTCTCCCAGTATTTTGCGCCGACCTCGATGTGGTACTTTATGGGAGCGGAGTTTTTGAGCTTCGCTTCCTTTGCGATGCCGATAAGCTGCTTGATGTTGTACCACTTACCCCGGAACAACGCGCCGTAATACGGAATTGGATAGTATGTGCTATCCACGGTCGGGATGCGCGATACAATCGCAAATTTCCGGCACTTCGACTTCTTGGCGAGTTTGTCTTGCAGATCTCGCCAGGGCGAAGTCTGGTCGAGCAGGTCGATTTCCTCGATGTCGCTGCGCGACGAGATAGACTTTCGCCAGTTGGCGTAAAGGATTTTGGAAATACGACCGTGCTTGTCAGCCGGGGTGAAGCGACAATAACAGGCTTCCTTTCTCAACAGGCGCACAATCTTTGTGCCGTCCTCGTTGAGAATAAGCACTGACACGGCGAAGCCAAAGTGCTTGAAGTCCTGACAAATGCCAAGAAAGTAAGCGGCGAGGTCGTTTTCGAGAGTGAAGTCCTCAACGGCACTCCTGACAGATGCGGAGGCTTCGGTGGCGCAATATTGCAGCCCCGAACCGTAGCAGACTTCGGCGTTGAAACATTGGCAGGTTGCCAAAGTTTCGTCTTTCTCGACGAGCGAAAGCAAGTCGAAAGGCATTTGATTGTCGCCGCCCCAAGGAATGTAAGAGAGTGTATCGTCCACGACGGTAGGCACAATATCCACATCCTCGCGGAACACGGAGGCGGAATTGACGGTAAACGCTGCGCGAGCCTCGAAGCCGGGCAGGTTTTCAACGGAGTTGAAATTGAGGTCGGAAAAAGAGAAGTCCATAACTTGCTGATTTATGCAGCGAAGTTATGGACTCTATGACGGTTGCGAAAAGACGCTATTATTGATATAATTCCTCAATAACCGCGACTGCCTCTGCTTGATTCTCTTCTGAGGCTCCAACTTTAGCAAAACGAACTATACCATCTTTATCAACAACGATAGTCAAAGGGAACCCTTCTTGTCTAACGAGAGCAATTAAATCCGATGCTTCTTGAAGATGGGTCCACGTAAAATTATGTTGTGTTACAATCGGGAGGATTTCTTCTTCATTATGGCGAGAGGCTGAAAGAAAGACAACATCAGGGAATCTTTCTTTCCACTGGGAGAGTATTGGCATTTCTCGTCTGCAAGGCCCACACTCGGATTGCCAAAGATTAATGACAAATATTTTATTTTTTAGTTTCTCGTTATTCCATATATTATTGTTAATATCGGAATATTCAAAATTTATAAAGGGTTCTCCCACCTTAACTCCAATTCCTCCATAAACACCTACAGTTTGAGGTTTACGTCCATTATAATCGCGTAGTAACGTATCACTGTACTTAACACTCTTTGCGGGAATTGCTTTAGCTTTCATTGAATCTTCTAAAACAAAACCATCGGGTAAATATACAGCTATAACCATTGCTCCATCCGGATCTTTGAGAACAGCCATTGTTGAATTGCCGGGAATAAGAGATTCAGTAGGAACTGATTTATCGAAGAACAAACCATCTACAATAGCAGCGGCTTGTTTAAGGCTATCATTTGGAGTTTGAGCATAAATACTCACACACCCAATTATTGATAAAAGTACGGATATGATTATTTTCATTTATGAATTTTTTTTGTAGTACAAAGTTAAATATTTTCAACGACATATCAAAGAAATACCTCGCAATCGTTGACGCGGAAGATACAGCAATCGCGGATTTTGCGACATTCGCCGGAGGAAAGCAACTTGACGTTGCGCCAACCTCCGTAAAAATTGTATCGCAGGGAGATACAGTTACGGAGTTCGAGAATAGAGCCGTCGGACTTCCAAACGGAAATATCGACAGGGTCGCCGCTGTTGAGCATAGTGCGAGCGGTTGATATGTGTATCGAGCGAGCCATCAGGAGAAAACAATGTTGTAGGGAGAAGTGAATATGCCGGGCGAGGCTGACAAATGCACCACAGGGCGGTTGTCGGCATATCGCCAAGTGAATTTTGCGATGTTGAGTTTTTCATCGCCGCTCTGCATCTCGCAGGTGCAATCAGTAATGAGCACCGGCGCGAGCAAATAAGGGTCATCGGGATTGGTTGCGTCAGCTTCGATGCGGAAAACGTCGTAGGCGGTAAATAATTGGTCGATCCACTCGGCTTCATCAGAAGTGAGTGGTCCGGCTTCGACTTCATATTTCTTGGTAACGGACTGGTCGTAGAATTGGGAAGTGCCGTTGATGATTGCCGTAGAGCGGTCAACATCAGTTTTTGCGGTGGCAAAGACAGGCACGGCGGCATAATCCCATACGTTGAAGCAGTTGCGGAAGAAGAAAGTCTCGCGGTCTTCGAGCGAGTAGTCAACAAAAAACGTAAGAGAGCGTTGACCGCAACGTATGATAAATGACAGGAGCGAGATTTCGCCGAGCCTTGCGGTGGCGAAAGAGGCTGCATCGGCAATGATTGAAGCCATAGGCAGGTCAATCTGATAAATGCCGGGAGCCGATGCGGTACTGCCTCCTTGCATAATGAAGGAGTGGGAATAAAGAGCGTCGGAGTCGCGCTTGCAAAAGCGGTAATGTACGGAGTATTCCAGACTCTCCCCGGTTTCGGCATAGAACGATAACGAGACAGTCGAAGGAGAGCCGGTGTTGAAAGCAAGCCGACGGACAGGAAGCGTTGTGAGGAAATTTTCGAGAAGGAAATTAGGAATGTCATTGCCGATAGCGTAACGGTCGCAGTAAAGAACGTGGAGCGTCCACGAGTCAGCCTTGTTGCCGACGGTGTCGGTAAAGACCCGGAGCGTGAAGTTAGCGACGGAGTAACCTGCATTACGCATTTCTGCCTCAATGAGAGTGGCGATGTCGTAGAGCGTAACCCTGCTGCCGTAGGCGTAGTAACGCTCGGAGAGAATAACGATGTTGCCGGGTGCGGTCAGCGTTACATCGACGTATGAGCCATCGACCTCTATACCGATATCGCCGATAGCGGAGGAAAGGATAATGCCGGAAGGCTTATATGTAATTCGGTGTGCCACGTTTGATGATTTTTTCAGGACAAAGTTACTTTGTGTGTATAGGCACGGAAAAGACACGGCACGAGCGGCAACCCCGAAGGGTCAGCCGCTCGGCATGAGGGCGTTGCCCTGCAACGACTCGCGGCGTTGAGCCTCGGCGAGAAGTACGCGAGCCCGGAAGTGCGCCCCTGCGTGTACTTCCGCGTCAGTGATAACGATGCTGTGGCGTTCCTCGACGCAGCGGATAATCTGAGAGATGCGACGGTAATAGCTCCAAAGGTCGCAAAGTTCTTCATCAGTGAAGATGAACGAGTAAGGCATTTCGTAGTTTGTATTCATTGTTTCGGGAATTATATGGTTTGTATTGAGCCGTTTTTGTCAATCTGACAGATGCGGAGAGTGTAAGTGTGGGAGTATTTGCCGAGTTCCACACGCTCGAATTCCTCGCCGTCGCGCCAACAGTAGAATAAAGCGAGTCGCATAGCCTCGATGTCGTTGTCGGCATAAAAGGTCCAATGACCTTGTTTTGTGTAGCAGATATATTCTTTCATCGTCGTTCAGTGTTTGAGGGTCAGACTTGGGGGAGAAAGCCGAGAGAGGCATTAAGCCTCTCTCGCTGCCTCGAACTGGAGGCGTTCATATATGTTTTGGGAGATAGTCGCTCCGTGACGGGCTTTGAGCAGGTGCATATAGCGTATTGCGCTCTTGGCTGTCTTGCAGCCGC
>CAYNXG010000074.1:0-8676 GCA_964401095.1 uncultured Bacteroides sp. | reverse complement strand
CTCACCTGCGAGATGCCCACATCCGTAATCCTCGAAGTCACCTACACCGAGCCCGGCATAAAGGGCGACACCGCCACCAACACCCTCAAGCCCGCCACTGTAGAGACCGGCGCCGAGGTGCGTGTACCTCTCTTCGTAAACATCGGCGACAAGGTTCGCATCGACACCCGCGACGGTTCATACCTCGAGCGCATGAAGAGCTGATTACAGCCTTTGACATAAAAATATAAAACGTCCTCCTGTAGCATTCTCGCCGCAGGAGGACGTTCTTTTATATCGCCAGTCTTTTATATTGTATATGTAAGTGCCATACGCCGGGGGAGCATCGGTCTATAAAAATCAACCGCCTGCCGGCATCGGATGACGCGGGCAGGCGGTTGTAAAACTTTGACGGATGGTTATGCGTCGCCTTCGGCTACTTCGGCTTCTTCGACGATGGACTTGTCCTTAATATTGGGCTCCTGGAGGCCGTAGTGGTGACGGGCATTGAGCGCGATGAGCCACAGGCCGAATATCAGAGCCAGCACACCGAGCGAGGCAAACAGCAGCATGGGCACGGTGTAATTATACTTCATGGGGTCATCGATACCGGGATTCGACCATACCAGCACCTTGCCGATGAGAATGGGGAAAAGTGCCAGGCCGATGTTCTGCACCCAGAAAATCAGCGAGTAGGCCGAGCCGAGATAGCGGGCGTCCATAATCTTGGGCACCGAAGGCCACAGAGCGGCGGGGACCAGCGAGAACGACACGCCCAGCACTATGATGGCGGTAAATGCCAGCCATGTCTCGGGATAGACGGGAAGAACGAGGGCGAATGTGAGGTGACACACAATCATGAGCACAGCGCCGGCCACGAGCATAGAGGCGCCCTTGCCCTTGCGGTCGAGGAAATAGCCCAGCAGGGGTGTGAGAGCGGCGGCACCGATGGGGAACCAGCGGAAAATGTCGGCGGCAGCCTGTGCGTCCATGCCGAGGTTGCACTGGAGCATGTTGGTGGCGTAACGCTGGAAGGGGAAGATAGCCGAGTAGTAGAGCACGCAAAGCAGGGCGATCACCCAGAAAAGCTTGCTGGTAAGGATGTTCTTTACATCGGAAATCTTGAATTCCTCGTCGGAGGCGTCCGCGCCGGATGCACCGGGCTTGGAGGCCGCAATCTCGCGGTCGAGCTTGGTGTCCATAAAGGTAAATACGATGTAGGAGATGAGACCTATGAGCAGCAGGGCCGTGCAGAAGGCCACGGGAGTAACCACCGAGGGCTCACCCATCCATGTGGACACGCGGGGCGACAGGGTGAAGATAGCCCAAACGCCCACACGGGCCAGCGCCATCTCGAGGCCCATGGCCAGGGCCATCTCATGGCCTTCAAACCACTTGGCGAGGGTCTTTGACACCGTGATGCCGGCCATCTCGCAGCCGCAGCCAAAGATCATGAAGCCCAATGCGGCGAGCTTGGCGCTGCCGGGCATGTCGGTCCACCACGAACTCAGCCACACGTCGAGGGCCGAACCGGCAAACAGATCGCTTATGGCATAAAGCTTGACACACGCGCCGACAAACATGACCGACGCCGACAGAACGCCCGTAAAACGCACGCCCATCTTGTCGAGGATTATACCGGCGAGAATCAGAAAGCCGAACACATTAAGTATATACTCGGCACCGGCATAATAGCCGAAGGCGGCCGGCGACCATCCCAGCTGAGTCTCGACAAGCGACTGCAGAGGTGACATCACGTCGACAAACATGTAGGCGAAGAACATCATCGACGCCACGAGCACCAGCGCGGTCCAGCGGGCCCACGCATGGTCGTTGAGTAACACTTTTACTTTTTCTTGCATGATAACGATTTTATATTTCTATTATTTATAATTGCTGATTCGGGGACGCCGCGGGGCTGTCATAGATAAAATTTGAGCTCGTAACTGTCAAAATAATCGGGTTTTAGCGATCTATCTTCTGTTTTAATTGACAAAATTAGCAAAAAATCAGTACTTTTGCGCTTAAATTATGTAAAAATGTCTGAAACCTTATCCGGAGGCGGCTCTTATCGCCGCCCTTATACATTCGACCGCGTGGTGCGCATGCTCATCACCCTCGCGGCAATCATAGGCGCCGTGTGGGTGATCGACCTTCTCAGCGCGGTGCTGCTGCCGTTCCTGGTGGCGTGGCTCATAGCCTATATCCTCGAGCCTTTCGTACAGTATAACAGGCGCATACTGCACCTCAAAGGGCGCCTGGTGGCCGTATTTGTCACCCTGTTTGAGGTCATATTGGTATTCGCGTCGCTATGTCTGTTCTTCGTGCCGTCGATTATGGCCGAGATGAACCAGGTGGGCGAGCTCATAAGCCGCTATGCCAACGGCTCGGGAGGCCCCATACCGTTCATTCCCGCATCGGTTCACGACTGGCTGCGCGAGGCAATCGATTTCAAGACGATCTCACGCGAATTCACCCGCCACGATTTCCGCTCGATACTCGAGACCGTGGGCGGCGTGCTCAGCGGCGGCCTCGAGCTGATTCTCGGCATATTCAACTGGTTCATAACATTGTTATACATAGTGTTCATCATGCTCGACTACGAGAAACTGCTTCACGGCATGCGCCGCATGGTTCCCCCGCGTTATCGCAACACCACCTTCTCGGTGCTCGACGACGTAAAGAACAGCATGAACCACTATTTCCGCGGCCAGGCTCTCGTAGCCCTCACCGTGGGCATTCTGTTTGCCATAGGCTTCCTCATAGTGGGCCTGCCGCTGGCCATTATCCTCGGCCTCTTCATAGGGCTGCTCAATATGGTGCCCTATCTCCAGCTCATATCCATCATCCCCACCACCCTACTGTGCATCGTCTACACGGCCAACTCGCACCTGCAGTTCTGGAACGTGTGGTGGAGCTGCATGGCCGTCTACATCATAGTGCAATGTATTCAGGACCTGTTCCTCACGCCAAAAATCATGGGCAAGGCCATGGGCCTCAACCCGGCCATCATATTGCTGTCGCTGTCGGTATGGGGCACGTTGCTCGGATTCATCGGCCTCATCATAGCGCTGCCGCTCACCACGCTCATCCTGGCCTACTATGACCGCTACATCTCCAACCGCGAGGACGGAGAGACGCCGTCGGAACACCACAGCGACCACGAGGCCCTGCAGGACATCATACGAGATTAATTGTTTAACAACAAACCATTAAAGAATACGGCTCCCGGAGAAATCCGGAAGCCGTAAATCTTTTTAAACGTTATAACGCTTCTATCATGCGGGGGGAAGGATAGCGTCGTTGGGGCAAACTGCTGCGCAAGAGCCACATTCGATGCATGTGTCGGGGTCGATAACGTAGATGGGGCCTTCAGAGATGGCCTCAACGGGGCATTCGGGCAGACAGGTGCCGCAAGCCACGCATGAGTCGGTGATTACGTATGCCATGATGTCTTTTTGGTTTTACTTATTATTAGTATTTTTGCGTATACGGTGCAAATTTAGCAATAATTTTGTAACTCCCGCCATTTTTTCCAAAAAAAATCCACTATTTTTCACGCGCCGGCGGCCGGGTCACATACGCGCCTTGCGGTAAAGCACCAGGGCTATGACGGCGTAAATGGCATTGGGAATCCACATGGCTATCATGGGAGAGGTGAGGCCGCTGTAGGCAAAGCTCTGTGTGATGGCCATAAAGAGGATGTAGCTGAACGACAGGGCCAGGCCGATGCCTATGTTGAGGCCTATACCGCCCTTGACCTTGCGCGACGACAGGCTCATGCCTATGACGGTGAGGATGAAGGCCGCGGCACACATGGCGTAGCGGCGGTGATACTCAACCTCGAACGACTTGATATTGGCCACGCCGCGGTCGCGCTGGCGGGTGATATAATTATAGAGGTCGGGGGTGGTCATCTTCTCATGGTCGTTCTTGGCTATGAGGAAGTCGCGTGGCTCGAAGGGTATCACCGTGTCGAGAGAGCGGCCGTTGCGGATGAATTCGCGGCCGTCGTTGAAGTCGCGTATCACATAGTCGTAAACACGCCATGAATACAGTGTGTCCCACCTGATGGTCTGCGCCGTGAGGCGCGACACAAGGTGCTTGTCCTCGTCGAAAGACTCCAGCGAGAAGCGGTTGCCGTTCTTCGATATATTGTCGTAGCGGCTCATGTAGGCTATCTGACCGGGCGCCACCATGAGCATGATATTCGAGCCGTAGTCGACACGCTTGTTCTTCACATACGTGTTGGTGTAGTCGATACGCTTCACATTGGCCGGAGGGATAATATATGCGCCCAGCACCCATGTAGATGCAGCGATGACCAGGGCCGACAGCATATAGGGCCGCATAAGCCGCCCGAAGCTGACGCCCGACGACAGCATGGCTATGATCTCGTTGTTTCCGGCAAGCTTGGACGTGAAGAATATGACGGCGATGAAGACGAAGAGCGGCGAGAACTGATTGGCGAAATACGGCAGGAAGTTCACAAAATAGTCCACTACCGTGGCATGAAGCGGCGCCTTGAGAAAGGCGTCGAACTTCTCGTTGACGTCAAACATCACCACAATCGCCAGCAGCAGGCCTATGGCGAAGATATAGGTGCCGAGGAATTTTCTGATAATATATCTGTCGAGAATCTTGAACACGTCTCAGAGTCTTCTTTGCAATTTTTCCACCATTTCTTTCTTCCATGCGGGGAAAGTGCCGTCCACGATGTGGCGGCGCGCCTCGCGCACGAGCCACAGATAGAATGCGAGATTGTGTATCGAGGCTATCTGCATGGCCAGGAGTTCCTGGGAGATGAACAGGTGGCGCAGATACGCGCGCGAATACACGCGGTCGACCTCGCAGGGGCTGTCGGCCCAGATGGGGCTGAAATCGTCGGCCCATTTGAGATTGCGCATGTTCATGGTGCCCTCGGGGGTGAACAGCATGCCGTTGCGGCCGTTGCGTGTAGGCATCACGCAGTCCATCATATCCACGCCGCGGTCGATGGCCTCGAGGATATTGGCGGGTGTGCCCACGCCCATGAGGTAGCGCGGACGGTCGGCGGGCAGTATTTCGTTACATACCTCGATCATATCGTACATCACCTCGGTGGGCTCGCCCACGGCAAGGCCGCCGATGGCATTGCCCTCGGCGCCGAGGTCGGCGACAAACTTGGCCGAGTCGCGGCGCAGGTCGGCGTATGTGCAGCCCTGCACTATCGGGAAGAAAGCCTGCGAGTGGCCATACAGCGGCTCGGTGGATTTGAACCGGTTCCATCCGCGTTGCAGCCAGCGCTTGGTCAGCTCAAGCGACTTGCGGGCATAGGTGTAGTCGGCGGTGCCGGGGGTACACTCGTCCAGGGCCATCATTATGTCCGAGCCTATGGTGCGCTGAATGTCCACCACCTTCTCGGGTGTGAACAGGTGGCGCGAGCCGTCGATGTGGCTGCGGAAGTGGGCGCCCTCCTCGGTGAGCTTGCGGTTGGCGCTGAGCGAGAACACCTGGAAACCGCCGCTGTCGGTGAGTATGGGTCGGTCCCAGCCGTTGAATTTATGCAGGCCGCCGGCACGGTGTATGATATCCATGCCCGGACGCAGATACAGGTGATATGTGTTGCCGAGAATGATCTTGGCGTCTATGTCGTGGCGCAACTCGCGCATGTGCACGCCCTTGACGGCGCCAAGGGTACCCACCGGCATGAATATGGGAGTGGGTATGTCGCCGTGGTCGGTGGTTATCACACCGGCACGCGCGTTGGAGCCTTGTACGGTTGAGTCTATCTTGAATTTCATCAAAAACTTGTTTTCAAGGTGCAAAGATACGCAAAAGTAAAGAGCTACAGAAAAATTATTTTCATTTTAGCCTGTGGCGGCATCGGGTGGCGGCATTGTGCGGTATTGTGCGCACCGGTATCAGGCCGCGGGCGGCGTGGTCTTTTTGCCGAAAATACGGGCCACTATCTGCGCAATGGCTCCGTCGCCGGTGATATTGCACGCCGTGCCGAATGAGTCCATGGCTATGTAAAGGGCTATCATCAGCGCGTTGTCGGCCTCGGAGAAGCCGAGCACCGAGCTGAGCAGTCCCAGCGAGGCCATGATGGCGCCGCCGGGCACGCCGGGAGCGGCAATGATTGTGACGGCGAGCATGGCGATGAATGTGGCGAACATCCCGGCGTCATAGTGGAGACCGTGAGTGAGCATGAGCGCCAGCGCACAGGCCACAATCTTGAGCGTAGAGCCCGACATGTGGATGGTGGCGCACAGCGGCACCACAAAGCCGGCCACGTCCTTGTCAACGCCCATGGCCACGGTCTGACGCAGAGTCACAGGGATTGTGGCCGCCGACGACTGCGTGCCCAGCGCCGTGAAATAGGCGGGCATCATCGTCCACAGAGCCTTGAAAGGATTAAGGCCGGAGAACGCCGAGGCCAGCAGATACTGGAGCACGAGCACCAGGACATGCAGGGCAAAGATGACAAGTATGATCTTTGAGAATGTAAACAGGATGGAGCCCACGGTGCCGCAGACGGTCATGTTGAGGAATATGCCGAATATATAGAGCGGCAGGCAAGGAATGATTATACGGCCTATGGCCCAGCGTATCACTCCGCGGAAGTCGTCAAGGCCGTTTTTAAGCACACCAGTGCCTCCGCAGCGCGCCACTCCGAGGCCAAGCACAAAGGCCAGCACCAGGGCCGTCATGACAGAGAACATCGGGGTAATCTCCATGGCGAAGTAAGGCGCGGGCGCGGCTGTCCCGGCCTCGGCCGACGCCGCCACGTATGAATCGGCGGATATCAGCAGCGGGAAGGATGTCGACGCCGTGAAATAGGCAAGCATGCCTGTGCCGAACGTCATCAGATAGGCTATCAGGGCGGTGACTACAAGCATCTTGCCGGCCTTGGCGCCGAGCTCGGCGATGGCCGGAGCCACAAAGCCCACAATAAGCAGGGGAATCAAAAAACCGAGAAACTCGGAAAATACTGTGTTGAACGTAATGAAGCATCGCACGGCCCACAGCGGCAGCACATAGCCGGCACCTATGCCGGCGGCTATGGCGATGAGAACCTTGGGCAAAAGGCCAAGTCGGATAGTTTTCATGGCTGGGTATCGGGTAAATCGGTATCGGGGGCTGCGGGAGGCACCAGGCGGGCGCTGAATTCCCACAGGACATATATCGGGATGAACACGGCAAAGAGTGTGAACGGGTCGCCGGTGGGAGTGATAAGCCCCGCCGCAATGAGCAGTATCACAATGGCGTGGCGGCGGTAACGGCTGAAAAAGCCCCGGGTGAGGAATCCCATCTTCCCCAGCAGCCAAGCCAGCAGGGGCAACTCGAACACGGCACCCATTACAAGAATCAAGGTATAGAAATTATCCATATACGAGTCGAGCGACACAAGGGTCTCTATCTGTCCGCTCAGCTGATATGTGGCCAGGAAGCGCAGCGCCAGCGGGAACACCACAAAGTAGCCTGTGGCCACACCGGCATAGAACATTATATTGCCGAATAAAAACGCCCGGCGCACCCCGCGCTTCTCGTGGTCGTACAGCCCCGGCTCCACGAAGCTCCACAGAAGATATATGATGATGGGGAATCCGAGCACCGCCGAGGTCCAGCAGGCTGCCGAGATATGTATGAAAAACTGCGAGGCCAGCTCAAGGCTGACAGGGTGCAGCTCGAAGCGCTCGGCGGCAAAGCCCTCGGGGAGCAGCATGCTGTGCGACGATATGAAATCGAGAAGTCTGTAGAACGGAAAATCCGGGCGACACGGAGCCAGCACCACATTGTCGAATATATATGGCATGGCGCAGAACGAGCCCACGGCCAGCACGGCCACGACGGCGGCGATGCGCAGCAACACGCCGCGCAAGGCGTCGAGATGGTCCCAGATGGTCTGTTGCGGCTGTTCGGCTGTCACTCCTTATCCGCGCTGCCGTTGGTTTTGGATTCGTCTTTACCGGCCTTGTCGGTCGTATTCTCCACAGGCTTGTTTATCTCGTCCTTGGCCTCAGCAAGGCCCTGCTTGAACGAATGTATGCCCTTGCCGAGTCCACGCATGAGCTCGGGAATTTTCTTGCCGCCGAAAAGCAGCAATATCACAAGTATGACGATTACAAGCTGCATCCCGCGCAGATTGCCCAGGAAAACAGGTATGGAGACAAGTATAGAAGTCATTTTAGGGTAAGAGGGAATGGTTGGTTTGGTATTTTGAGTGTAAAGTTACACAAAATCCGGCGGAATTTTGTAACTTTGCGCCCAAATTTATAAACCTTTAAGACTTTATAGCAATGAAAGCATACGTGTTTCCCGGCCAGGGCGCGCAGTTTGTAGGTATGGGTCACGACCTTTACCTCAACAATGACAAAGCCCGCGAGCTTTTCGAGAAGGCCAACGATATCCTCGGCTTCCGCATCACCGACCTGATGTTTGAAGGCACCGACGAAGACCTGCGCCGCACCGACATCACTCAGCCCGCTGTATTCCTCCACTCTGTAATCTGCGCGATGTCGGAGCCCGACTTCGCCCCCGATATGACCGCCGGCCATTCGCTCGGCGAATTCTCAGCACTCGTGGCCGCCGGCGCCCTCGACTTTGAAGACGGCCTGCGCCTTGTATCGGCCCGTGCCCACGCCATGCAGAAGGCCTGCGAGGCCGCTCCCAGCACCATGGCCGCCATTATCGGTCTTCCCGACGAAAAAGTCG
>CAYNXG010000073.1:0-8736 GCA_964401095.1 uncultured Bacteroides sp. | reverse complement strand
TTTTATCGCTAATCACCAATTTTTCAGCTATTTAAATTTCGTCGAACTCACGTTAGATTAAAGTCTCCGGAACAACTTTCTAAATATGAAAAACTTTTAAATGAATTCTGTGATGGGATAATTTTGCGGATAAAGGCACAAATACCGCAGCTTTCAGATGCTGAAACGACTTTATTGATATATCTGTATTCCGGCTTGTCAGCAAGGACGATATGTGTGTTGATGGACATTCAGCTTAAAACTTTCTATATGCGTCGTCTCCGACTGAAAAATAAAATTGAAGCTTCTGATGCGCCTGATAAAGAATGGTTTATTTCAAATATGTGATGATATAGATAATCATTACAACTGTCTAACCACACATTTGCGACATATAGCGGCATAGACCAAATTCAATAATTGAGGCAGCTAATGTAGGCAGATTTTACGAACCATAACGGTGTCACACCAACTTTTATTGAAGCGATTGCTTCCTTCCGACATTTATACTTTCGCACGGCCGGGGCGGAGCTGTCCCAGCACGTCCTTCTGAATCTGTGAGCCGGCAAGGCGGTTGCCGCCGATATAGATTGCAAGCGCCAACAGTATCTGCACCGTCAGAGCCACAAAATCATTATCTATCACATGGGCGGCAAAGTGCATTACGATAACCGCTACAAATGTCAGGCTCAGATATGGCAGCAGCTGTGTGATGAAACGCCATACCGGCACGTCAAGCAGCCGTGACGTACAGAACAGCGTCACGGCCCAGGCCACTACCGAGGCGGCAAGCTGTCCCCACAGCAACACCTCCAGGCCCCACACCACATTGCCGGGACGTTCGCAGGCAAGATAAGGGAGCGTGATAAAAAGCGCACCGAGAGCCACGCCGTCGCGCAGCACTTCCATCCACATGATGGTACGTGCATGCGCCTGCGACAGCAGGAAATTGTTATACAGCCCCGTCAGTACAGTGAAGACGCCTCGCAGCAGCAGCAGCTGGAACAATATAATCGACGGATCCCATTTCTCGCCGAACAGCACGTGAAACATCGGTGTGGCCATCACCATGAGCCCCAGCATGGCGGGAAACAGAAAATAAGCCGTAAAACGGTTCATCTTCGCGCAGGCGCGCAGAAATCGTTCACGGTCGTCCTGCACGGCCGACAGCGTGGGAAGGAACGACGAGGTCAACACCTGCGACAGCGACATAATCCCCATCTTGCTCCACTTGTCGGCCTGGCTGTAGTAGCCGAGGGCGCCAAGGCCGGCACGGTTGCCGATAAAGATTGAATATATATTGAGGAATACCGTATTCAGAAAGGATGTCATCATCATTCTCGACCCCAGGCCGAAGAAACTTTTCAGAGCCTTGAATGAAAACTCGGCCGAAGGCAGCCACCGCTGCGTAATCCACAGCAGGGCCGATTTGACTGTAGCCAGCGTCAGCGTCTGCCACACGATAGCCCAGGCGCCATAGCCCGACACCGCGAGCCAAATTCCGGTAATTCCCGCAGCGACAAGTCCGACGGTGTTGCTTATGGCCACCATCTTTACGTCCATCTTCTTCATAAGACGGTTCACCTGCACTATCGACGATGCGTTGAGAATCAGCGACAGGAACATGACGCGCGACAGAGCCACAAGACGCCCGTCGCCAAAAAGCGACGCTATGGCATCGGCGCACAGGAACAGAACGACATATAAAAAGCCCGACACGGCGAGATTGAACCACAGCACGGTGGAATAATCTGTCTGCGTGGGCGATTTGCGCTGTAGCAGCGCATAAGCGAATCCGCTGTCGACCAGAACGGACGCAAAAGCCTGAAACACAAGGACGGCCCCTACAAGACCGAAGTCCTCGGTACTGAGAAGCCGGGCCAGCACTATGCCCGTGACGGCATAGAGCACCTGCGACGCGAGGCGGTCAATGAGATTCCACTTCAGCGTCCCAGCAGTGCGGCTTTTAAGCGTAGGCTCGGCCATCGGCGGCTGTTATCGCGAAGTTACGGGGAATGCCTTCACCCCCAGAGAACGATTGGTAACCTTGGCGGGATTTCCGGAATAATACACCTTGCCCGAGCCGGCACCGTAGATTGAAAGATTCTCGGTGGCGGTACAGTCCACATCGCCCGTGCCGAGGAGCATCACCTTGACGGAATTTGCCACCAGGCCACCGGCCTCGATAGGTCCCGTGCCCACATTCGACAGCTTCACCTTGCGGGCTTTGCCCTTATTGATTATGATATGTCCCTTGCCGGTGGCGATGGAGGCGTCAAGCCTGCCCGCATCGGCATTGGTTATTACGAGCGTGCCGTTTCCAACCACACGTCCCGAGAACTTATCGACCGGAACATTGGACAGCACACGCAGCGTGGAGTCTGAGGCGTTCTCCACCTTGGCCAGCGATGATGAATATACATGCAGCGTGGGCAGGTCGCTGACAGGATTGCCGTCGGTGGCAACCTGGATGTGCAGGCACGATTTGTTATTGGAGAAAAGCAGCATCGACGCCACCTCGGGAGGACAGGTAAAATAAGCCCATCCGGCCGAATCGGCCGAGCAATGGTAATCCACATTTATATTATCGGTAACCTTAAGCTCCGTGAAATCCATTACTTCGAGTTTATAGTCGGCAGGTTCGCCGGCCATGGATGCCGCGGGCGACAGCAATGCCCACAGGGACAATATGACACTACATACGTTAAGTCGCATATATCTGTTTATTTGGTTATAGGTATCTGCCGGTCAGCCGGCCATGTCGTTTAATATATTATCGGATGATTTGTGTGATGACAGTGTGGGAAATATCTCATGCTCTACACGGTCGAGCACGACATTCAATTCAGCGAGAGTCGAAGCTCTCAGCATCTCGATACGCGTGGCGCGGAAATCGGGAATGCCCTTGAACAGCGGTGAAGCGGCCAGGTGGCGGCGGATATGCAGGATTCCGCGATATTCGTCGATGCGGTCGACACTCTCGCGAATCTGTCGGCGTATCAACGCGAATTTCTCGGCTACCGCCAGTTCCTCGGGCTCGAGGCCGTCGAGCGCGCGCCTGAAATCCCTGAAAATCCACGGAGCTCCTATCGACGCTCTGCCCACCATGACGCCGTCAACGCCATAGCGGTTAAACGCCTCCATAAGCTTTGGCGCCGAGGTGATGTCGCCGTTGCCTATCACAGGGATATGGAGCCGCGGATTTTCCTTCACACGGGCAATCATCTCCCAGTCGGCCTCGCCGGTGTAGAGCTGCGAGCGTGTACGGCCATGGACGGTTATTGCCTGTATGCCGCAGTCCTGCAGGCGCTCGGCCAGCTCGACAATGATTTTCGACTCATGATCCCAGCCGAGCCGGGTCTTCACTGTCACAGGCAGGTTCACCGCCTTCACGACAGCCTCGGTTATCTCAAGCATCTTTGGAATATCGCGCAGCATACCGGCGCCGGCGCCCTTTCCGGCAACCTTTTTCACGGGGCAGCCGAAATTAATGTCGAGTATGTCGGGGCGCGCCTGCTCCACGATTCTTGCGGCTTCCACCATGGGCTCCACCTCGCGGCCGTATATCTGTATTGCCGTGGGACGCTCGCCATCGGCGATATTCAGCTTGCGCGTTGTGGCCTGGATATTGCGAATGAGGGCATCGGCACTGACAAACTCCGAATAAGTCATGTCAGCGCCCATCTCCTTACAAATCAAGCGGAACGATTCATCAGTGACGTCCTCCATCGGAGCGAGCATCACCGGACGGTCTTCCAAGTCGATGTTTCCAATCTGCATGTGGCTGAATTTTGGTGCAAAATTAGCACTTTTTCGTTAAATTATATAGCCCTTTATGCGTAAATGTTGGCCAAAAAGTCCTAAAAATGCCTTCACCTTCATGCACACGCTTCACATATATTATATATATGGCCATCCTGCGCACGGATTGCACATAGTTTTAAAAAAATTATTCGTCGCATGTTTGGTAGATATCGCGGTTTTGCATAAATTTGTACACAGCTATACAATGAACACATAATATCAACTGGCTCTAACTCAAAACCAAAATGACAACCGGAAAACTTATTGTAATTTCAGCACCCTCCGGCTGCGGCAAGTCTACAATAATCAACAGTATTCTCGACGAAGGAAAGCTCGACCTGTCCTTCTCCGTATCTGCCACCAACCGCCCGCCGCGTCCCGGAGAAGAAGACGGAGTACACTATCACTTCATGTCAACCGAGGATTTCAGGGACTCTGTAGCCGCCGGCGACTTTATTGAATGGGAGGAAGTGTATCCGGGACGCTATTACGGCACAATGCGCCGCGGCATCGACCGCCAGCTTGAAGACGGACATAACATTATCCTCGACATTGACGTCAAGGGCGCCCTTAACGTCAAGAAAATCTACGGCGACCGCGCCCTCACGGTCTTCATCAAGCCGCCCACGGTCGACGAGCTGCGCCGACGCCTGGAAAACCGCGGCACTGACACGCCCGAGCTGATCGACACCCGCGTGGGACGCGCCGAATACGAGATTGGTTTCGCGCCGCAGTTCGACCGCTGCGTGGTCAACGACCGCCTCGACGATGCCATAATGGAAACAGCCTCAATAATAGAGAATTTCATATCATGACTACAGACCGGCCTGCTGAAAACCGACAGACGGTGGGAATCCTCGGCGGCTCGTATAACCCCGTGCACAACGGCCACATGATGCTGGCCTCGTACCTGTCGCAGTGGGGATATGTCGATGCCGTGTGGCTCACACTGTCGCCCCGCAACCCCCTCAAGACCGATCCCGCCTCGCTGATTCCGGATACCAAGCGCCTCACGATGCTTAACCTCGCCATCAAGGGTGCACGCAAAATCGACGTATGCGACATTGAGCTGTCAATGCCAGTGCCGTCATACACCATCAACACCCTCGACGTGCTGGCGGCCCGATATCCCAACAAGCGCTTCAAGCTTATAATCGGCTCGGACAACTGGGCCATATTCGACCGTTGGAGAGAGCCGCAGCGAATTCTCGAGGAATACGGCGTAATCGTGTATCCACGGCCCGGATATCCCATTCCCCCGGGACACGTCGACGGCATGGAAGTGGTCGACGCCCCCATGGTGAATATCTCCAGCACATTTATCCGTGCGGCGATAGCCAAGGGACGCGACATGACCTACTTTGTGCCTCAAGGCGTTGCCAAATTCATATCTGACCATAAACTATACATTAATAAGTGACCAACAATACCCTTGCCTTCATTGCCCTGTGCAATGAATACTGCGCCGCACTCGAGAACGCATCCGCCGCCGAGCCGCGCGCCTTCATCGCCGACATGCTGAGGCTACTGCCCCGCATATACATATCGGCAACCGACCTCACTGCCGACGGTGCCCTCGACGAAGGCTATATAGAGCCGGCGCTCGACGAGGATGCCTACGACAGCGTGCGACGCTCGCTACAGGCTTTGCTCGGCGAGGACGACACATACCTCGAAGTCTTCGAGGACGACATGAAATACTCCGACACTCCGCTCGCAGCCGGCATATCGGAAAGCCTCGCCGACCTTTTCCAGGTATTCTTCAATTTTCTCGAAGCCGTGCGCGACGCGCCCGACGACCTCATTCAATCGGCTGTCGCCGCCGTTAAAGACGATTTCTCTATTTTCTGGGCTCAGACTCTTTGCAATGTAATGCGTCCGCTCAATTCAATATATTACAACCGATGAACGATTACAAAGACCTTGCGGCGTTTCTCGACGCCTCGCCCGTCAACTTCTGGGCAGTACGCACAATAGCCGACATGCTGTCGGCCCACGGATTCACCGAGCTCGACATGGCCGGCGAATGGGACCTGCGCCCCGGCGACCGCCGTTATGTCATAAAGAACGGCTCGGCGATATTCGCATTCATAGTGGGCACAGGCAACGCTCACGCGCCGTTCAAGATTATATCCTCGCACTGCGATTCGCCCGGATTCCGCATCAAGCCTAACTGCGAGATTCTCTGCGACGGAAATATCGTCAAGCTCAACACCGAGGTCTACGGCGGCCCGATTCTCTATACATGGTTTGACCGTCCGCTGTCGATTGCGGGCCGCGTCATCCTGCGCTCGTCCGACGCGCTCCACCCTGAAAGCCGCCTCGTGCGTTTTGACCGTCACCTCCTCACGATTCCCCACCTCGCCATACATTTCAACCGTGCGGTGAACGAGGGCAACCCGCTGTCAAAACAAAAGGACATGCTGCCCGTGCTGGGACGCCTCCCCGAGAAAGAAAACCACCGCGGCCTCATCCGCCGCATGGTGGCCGAGAAGCTCGGAATAAAGCCCGGCGACATTCTCGACTATGACCTCTCGCTCTTCGACACCACCCGCGCGTCGGTCGTAGGGCTTAACGGCGAATTCATAACCTCGGGCCGCATTGACGACCTGTCCATGGTACATGCGTCGCTCAACGCCATACTCGACACAGCCGACACGCCCTCCGAAGCCACACGCGTTATGGCCGTATTTGACAACGAAGAGACCGGCTCGGGCACCAAACAGGGTGCCGGCTCGCCCATTCTCGACTATATCCTGCGCAGGATAGTGCTGTCAAAATCCGGCTCGGAGCAGGATTATATGCGTGCGGTGGCCTCATCGTTCATGATTTCCGCCGACGATGCCCACGGCGTACACCCCAACTATGTGGAGAAGCAAGACCCCACCAACCACCCCACCCTCGGCGGCGGCCCTGTAATCAAGATAAACGCCAACTGCAAGTACATGACCGACGCTGATTCGGCCGCCGTGTTCCGCACACTGTGCGAGCAGGTCGGTGTCAACTGCCAGTACTTTGTCAACCACAGCGACGTGGCGGGCGGCTCGACACTCGGCAACATCCTCACCTCGCAGATACCTCTGCGCGGCGTCGACGTGGGAGCGGCCATCTGGGCCATGCACTCAGTCCGCGAAACGGCCTCGCTCTCAGACCACGCCGACATGATTGCGGTTTTCTCAAGATTCTTCAAAGCATAATATTGCACAATCCGATTTTTTTTTGAGCTAATATTTGGTAGATTCCAAAATAATAGTCAACTTTGCGGTAAAGCTAACACACATTAAATTCTACCTGACAAAATGAACCAACCCGACATTGACTGGAAACATCTTCCTTTCGGATATTATCCCACCGACTACAACGTGCGCTGCACGTTCCGCGACGGGAAATGGGGAGAGATTGAAGTGAGCCAATCCGACAAAATCGATCTTCACATGGCCGCCACTACACTTCACTACGGCCAGGAAATCTTTGAAGGTCTCAAGGCTTTCAGGGGCAAGGACGGCAAGATCCGCATCTTCCGCCTCGAGGATAATGCCGAGCGCATGCGCTCGTCGGCCGAAGGTATCCTGATGGAGCCGATTCCCGTTGAGCTCTTCCGCGAAATGTGTATCAAGGCTGTCCAGCTCAACGAACGCTTCATCCCGCCCTACGGTTCCGGAGCTTCGTTATACATCCGTCCTCTCGAGATTGGCCTTACACCGTCGATTGGTGTGCGTGCCGCATCCGAGTATCTGTTCATTGTCATGGTGACTCCCGTCGGCCCGTATTTCAAGACAGGCTTCGGATGCACCGACATCTGCATCATGCGCCAGTATGACCGTGTCGCTCCGCGCGGCACCGGCCGATTCAAGATCGGCGGCAACTATGCCGCATCGCTCGTGGCATCGCACCATGCCCACGAAATGGGTTATTCCGCCGTGCTCTTCCTCGACCCCAAGGAGAAGAAGTATCTCGACGAATGTGGCCCTGCCAACTTCTTCGCCATCATCGACGGCAAGTATGTGACCCCCAAATCCGACTCTATCCTGCCCTCCATTACCAACCGCGCCCTGCAGCAGCTTGCCCGCGACATGGGCATCGAGGTGGAGGAACGCCACGTCACGGTCGACGAGCTTGAAAAAGCCACCGAAGCCGGCGCATGCGGCACCGCTGCCGTAATATCGCCCGTCGGCACTATCCGCGACATCGACACCGGCCGCGACTATGTGATTTCGCCCGACCGCAAGCCCGGACCGATATGCACCGCTCTGTATGACCGTCTCAGCGCCATGCGCCTCGGCGAATATCCCGACGAACACGGCTGGAATACAATCGTGGAATCTATAAACGCCTAATATTTCATCAAATATTATTGAAAAAAATGATTCCCGTGATTGCCTGCCATGGCGGCGACAATCACGGGAATCGCTTTTACCTCACACCATCCATGTACGATTACACAGCTCTCTACGACAAATACTATTCTTCCAATCCCGAATTGCGCAGCATCCTCGAGCGCCACTCGCGTTCGGTGGCAAACCTGGCACTCGATATTAACGAGAAACGCAAGCTTGGCCTTGACCCTGAAACGGTAGAAGCCGCGGCCATGCTGCACGACATAGGCATATTCCTCACGGATGCCCCGGGAATACATTGTCACGGCACACAGCCCTATCTGTGCCATGGCGTTCTCGGAGCCGACCTTCTGCGCGGCGAAGGAGCTCCCGAATGGGCGGCACGCGTGGCCGAACGCCACACAGGAGCCGGAATATCGCCCGAAGATATCGAGGCCATGAACCTTCCCCTGCCCGTCGACCGCCGTCTTATGCCCGAGACCAAGCTTGAAAAGCTCGTATGCTATGCCGACAAATTCTACAGCAAATCGGGCGACATGCAACGCAAATCGCTCGACCGCGTGCGTGCCTCAATGCTGAGACATTCGCAATCCACGGCCGAGCGGTTTGAGCTTCT
>CAYNXG010000072.1:0-9053 GCA_964401095.1 uncultured Bacteroides sp. | reverse complement strand
TGCAAAAAATAGATTTTATCCTTTGGGCAATATTTCAAAATTCGACACATATATCTCGGTGACCGAGTGCTTGATGGTGTTGCGGTCTTCCCACACGCGTGTGCGCAGCTGTCCTTCAAGCAGCATGCGCGTGCCTTTGCGGATATATTTTTCGGCAAATTCGGCGTTGGCGTCCCACATGACGATGCGGTGCCACTCGGTGCGTTCGGCTATGCGCGTGCCGTTGGCCGTGGTGCGTGCGGGCTCGCGTGTGGCCAGCGGAAACTCCGCCACCGCGCGCGTGTCGGCATAGCGTATCGTGGGGTCGGCTCCTACGAAGCCGCATAGGATGGCTTTATTCATGACGTGGCAAATTTACGAAAAATCGGTAATATTACAAAAAACGGTAACCGCCGGTCTTAGCGCAGGAATTTGGGCGGCATGATGTATATGCCGAACGATATGCCGGCGCTCCACCGCGAGCCCGGAGTGGTGGAGTAAGACACATATCCTGTGAGCGAGGCCTTGAACGGGAACTGATATGTCACGTCGGCTTCCGTATAAAGCTCGGGATTGGAAAACCACCGTCCGTAATGCGCCGTATCTTCTCCGCCGTCGGCTATCTTGCGCAGGGGCATGAATAAGTGTGCGCCAACGCGTGCCGAAAGGCCCGAGCTCAGCTTGTACACCGGGACGATGCCGGCCGCCACGAAGCTGTTGGCCCGCAGGGTGGGGTGGAACGCATTGTTCGACGCGGGCGTGGGGCTGAAAGACGGGGCCGATGTTATCGACGCACTATAAGTGGGCAGCAGCTTGCGGGTCGACAGCATTACATCGGTCTCGATTCCAAGCGTAAAGTGATTGCCAAGCGAGGGATAGTTGCGTGTCTTGATCTCCAGCTGCAGCCACTCGGGGTGGGTGTTTGCAGTCTTCGTGGTGTTGAAGCATCCGGTGTGGTTGCTGCCTTTGACGCCCATGGCCGTGGCCGTGTAGGCGTTGCCCGAGGTGGGGAAGTTGGGCGAGTCGAGTGTCGATGACGAATATCTCACGAACACCTGCCCCAGGTTATAGTCGGTGCTTAGTTTGCCTTCCTCATAGCTTGCCAGCCTGTTGTTGCGATAGTATGACGAGCGCGTGGCCCCGTAGCCGGCGCCAATGTCGAGCTTGCCGAGGCGTCCCGTGGCTATGCACCACATCAGACGTCCGAAATATTCATGACTGACTATGAAGGTCGGCTGCCGCGCGTCGAAAAACATTTTTTCCGTTTCGTAGAATTTCTCGCGGCTCACCACGGCCTGTACGCCGATGGCCGAGGGGAGCGCCGTGTGCAGGTATATGCGTCCGTTAAGCATTCCCGCCATGGCCGTCTGGCCTATCCAAGCCCGCAGGCCCAGATTGAGGCTGCGGAAGCTCAGTGTGGAGTAATCGGCCGAAAGATAGAGATAGCTGCTTGTCGACGACGATATATAGCCGCCCACCGAGCCACTGAACGGCCCCTTTACCGTGGCTTTGAGATTCAGGTCGAACAGGCCGGTGGAATCGTTGTATACCGCCTGCGGGTAAAGGTCTTTGAACTTGTCGGAGGACAATGCCTTGTAATATGCGCCGCGTGCGCGGTCGATGCCTATCGTGTCCTCGTTGTGACGGGGCATGAAAAGATAGCGGATGTACTCGTTCTGCCGGGGCGAGGCGCCGTAAACGTTCACATTGTCAAACCGTGTGAACGGTGTGCGCGATTTGAATACCCTGCGCTGCACTCTTCGCGTGTCGGCCGGCATGCGCGATTTGATGCGGCTTTTGATCGAGTCCATCATCTCCATGGTGCGGTCATATCCCACCTTATATATACGCTTGGCGGCGGGAAAGTCGAGCAGCGAGAATTCGTTGAGGTCGAGTCTTATTTTTATTCCCTCGGATGCGGGCAGCTCGTAGTCGTTATTCTGTATCACCAGGTTTTCTATCTGATCCATGAGGGTGGTCTGCGGACCTATCTCCTCGGTGGATACGTCTATTCCCAGCATAATCGACGGCGCGAAATCCTCGCGCATGACATCCACGGGGAAGTTGTCATATATACCGCCGTCATAATACAGCGTGCCGTCAATGGTTATTGGCTGGAACACAATCGGGAACGACATCGACGCGCGTATGGCGTCGCCGAGGTTGCCGCTGCGGAAGACATGCTTGCGCTTGGCCGCGACATCCGATGCCACACATCTGAACGGTACGAACAGCTTGTTGAAATCGCCTCCGCACTGGGCGGTATATGCCGAGAACAGATCCATGAACGCGAAACTCATCGGTTGAGGTGATATCAGCGACTGCTGCACCGAGTCGGCCGCGGCCGATTTGCGGCCGAGCGGCAGAGAGAACAGCGCCGGCGACACCTCGTCGCGGTTGAAATAATACATCAGTTCGGGGTCAATCTTGCCGGTAGACCAGTAGGAGAATCCTTTCGACAGTATGAGGTCCATCATCTCGTCGGGGGTATATCCTGCCGCATACAGGCCGCCAACTATCGTGCCCATTGAGGTGCCCGTGATATAATCTATAGGTATGTCATTGTCCTCGAGGGCCTGGATTACGCCGATATGGGCTATGCCCTTGGCTCCTCCGCCGCTCAGCACGAGTCCTACCGACTGTCGCGGCTCGGACGCGGATGCGTTGAGGAATATAGACTGCAAGATAATTAATAATAATGTGAGAATCGCGTGGCGCTTCATGTGGTGAATAGTTGAAATGTATCTGTTTTTGCAACAAACAGCAAAACTTTAAAGTTTTTATCTCGTGCAAAATTACGGAAATTTTCACACCCGTTTGGGGCGGCCGACGAAAATTTGTACCTTTGCCTTGCAAAATTATTTCATAATAATATAATGTCGGTGTTATATCCGGATTGTAACTTTGCATAGTTATTTGAACATTTACTGATTCTCCGATATGAAAAAACGGTATACATATATCCTGGCGTTTGCTGTCGCGATGATGGCCGCCGGTGCATGCAAGCACGAGACCAACGAATTGGCCCATCATCACCATGAACACGCCGCACACGGGCATGAAGGCGGCGAAGGCCATGAAGGACACGAATCTCATGACCATGAAGCCCATGACCATTCTGATCACGATGACCACGACGGCCATGCAGGCGAGAATGAAAAGGCCTCCGCGGCTGAAAAAGCACACGATGCCGATGTCATTGTTCTTGAACCGGCAGTTGCCGAGCGATTCGGCGTAACGACTGATACAGCCGCTTTCCGCCCGTTCAGCCGTGTGGTTAAGGTAAGCGGTACGCTGTCCACCGCATCCGAAGGCTCGGCGGTCGTGTCCGCTCCCACTTCGGGTATCGTAACCCTCGGCCGCGGCATATCGGCCGGAAGCCGTGTCGGAACGGGGCAGACCGTGGCAGTCGTCAAGGCCGATGCCGTCAGCGGCGGCGATGCCAACCGCGCGGCGAAGGTGGAGCTCGACGCCGCCAAGACCGAGCTTGAGAGGGTCGAGAGCCTGTATGCCGACCGCCTTGTGACCCTCGCCCAGTACAATGCTGCCAAGGCCGCATACGAGCGTGCCAAGGCCATGTATAGCGGCAATGCCGCCTCGGGCCGCGCCACCAGCCCCATATCGGGTGTGATAACATCGCTCGACGTAGCTACGGGCACATACGTGGCCACCGGTACGCCCATAGCCACTGTCTCGGCCTCTGGGCGCCTTGTGCTGCGTGCCGATGTGCCGTTCAAGGCTTATAAAAGCGTGTCTGGAGCGTCAGACGCGCGCATCGTGGCTCCTTATGCCGAGAATTCCGTTCTTGTCAGCGAGCTCGACGGCCGTCGCGTTGATGCCGGCCAGGCCGCCGCTGGAGCTGCCTCGGGCTATGTCCCAGTTACATTCTCGCTGCGCAATGACGGCACTCTTATGCCCGGCTCTGCAGTGGAGGTTTATCTCTACGACGGCACCCCGCGCCCGGCGCTTACCGTACCGCTGTCGGCGCTGGTTGAGCAGCAGGGCTCGTTCTTCGTGTTCGTGCGCCTCGACGAGGATTGCTATCGTAAGGTGCTCGTCGAGCCCGGCAACAATGATGGCCAGAGCGTAGAGATTCTTTCAGGCCTGCATGGCGGCGAAAACGTGGTGTCGGGAGGTGTCACGGCCGTGAAACTCGCACAGTCGTCGGGTGCCGTTCCCGCAGGACATTCCCACAGTCATTAACCGGTAATGCTTGAGCCATGCTTAACAAGATAATACATTGGTCGCTGGTCAATCGTCTCAGCGTCCTTGTCCTCAGCGCCATCATACTGATAGCCGGATGCTATACCCTCGTGCACACCGAGGTGGATATCTTCCCCGACCTAAACGCGCCTACGGTGACCATCATGACGGAGGCACCCGGAATGGCTCCCGAGGAGGTGGAGAAGATTGTCACTTTTCCCATCGAGACATCTGTTAACGGTGCCACCGGCGTGCGTCGTGTGCGCTCGTCCTCAACCACCGGTTTCTCTGTCGTCAATGTCGAATTTGACTGGAATACGGATATTTACATAGCCCGTCAGACGGTGTCCGAGCGGCTTGCACTTGTCTCCGAGGAGCTTCCCGCCACTGTGCGCACCCCTCAGATGGGGCCGCAGTCGTCCATCCTCGGCGAGATGATGATTATTGGGCTTACCGCCGATTCAACCACTACCATGCTCGATCTGCGCACCATTGCCGACCGTGTGGTGCGTCCCCGTCTGCTTGCCATCGGCGGTGTGTCGCAGGTGTCGGTACAGGGCGGCGAGGCCAGGGAATATCAGATAAGATTCTCGCCAGACAAGATGAAGACCTATGGCGTGACACTTAACGAGCTACAGGCTGCCGTGGAAGGTATTAACGACAATGCCACCGGCGGTATCATTTATGATTATGGCAACGAGTATATCGTCAAGGGCGAGATTAACACGTCGTCTGTCGCCGACCTCGAATCCGCTGTTGTGCGCTCCGACGCCCGCGGCGTGGTGAAGGTGGGCGATGTGGCAGAGGTCACCATCGCAGGCGCCATTCCTCTGCTTGGCCTTGCGTCGGTGGATACACACCCGGCCGTGCTTGTCACCGTCACCAAGCAGCCGGCGGTAGGTACAATCAGGCTCACCGAGCAGATTGATGCCGAGCTTGACGATATCGCGCGGACCTTGCCGTCAGATGTGAAGATAAGCAAGGAAATTTTCCGTCAGGCCGATTTCATCGACACCTCGATTTCCAATCTTCAGCGGGCTCTGCTCGAAGGCGCATTCTTCGTTATAATCGTGCTGTTCTTCTTCCTGATGAATCTGCGCACTACGATTATATCCGTCATAGCCCTGCCTATGTCAATCATCGTGGCCGTGCTTGTGCTCCACTTCATGGGTTATACGATCAACACCATGAGCCTCGGCGGTATAGCCATCGCTATCGGTTCGCTTGTCGACGATGCCATTGTCGATGTCGAGAATGTCTACCATCGCCTGCGGCAGAACCGCAGTCTGCCGCCCGAAGACCGCCGTCCGGCTGTCAAGGTCGTGTTCGATGCCTCTGCCGAGGTGCGTATGCCTATCTTCAACTCCTCGCTTATAATTATTGCCAGCTTCATGCCTCTGTTCTTCCTCACGGGCATGGAAGGCAGGCTCCTGATACCTCTCGGCGTGGCGTTCATCGTGGCGCTGATAGCTTCCACTGTCGTGGCGCTTACGCTCACTCCCGTGCTGTGCTCTTATCTGCTCAGCGACAGGAAAGCCGACAATGAAGAGCTGTCGCGCGAGCCCTGGCTGAGCCGCAAGATGCGTGCCGGATATGAGCGCGCCCTTGCCTGGTGCCTCGGCCGTACAAAGGCGCTGCTGATATGCACCGGCATCCTGTTTGCCGTCGCCGCCGGTCTGTTCTTTACTCTCGGACGCTCTTTCCTGCCGCCGTTCAACGAAGGCTCGCTCACCGTCAACGTCGCCACCCTCCCCGGAATATCGCTCGAGGAGAGCGACAAGATTGGTCGCGAGGTAGAGAAGGTGCTGATGTCGATTCCCGAGGTGAACACTGTGTCGCGCAAGACCGGACGCGCCGAGCTCGCCGAACACTCCTTCGGCCCCAATGTAAGTGAGTTTGACGTGCCGTACACTCTCGACGGACGTTCGCGCAACGCCATGGCCCGCGAGATTCGCGAGCGGCTTTCCGATATTCCCGGCGTTAATGTCGAGATCGGACAGCCTATTTCCCACCGTATCGACGCCATGCTTTCAGGCACCGAGGCGCAGATAGCCGTGAAACTTTTCGGCGACGACCTCGAGCGTCTGTATGCCCTCGGCTCGCAGATCAAGGGCGTCATGGGCGGCGTTGACGGCATTGTGGATGTAAACCTCGAGCAGCAGGTCGAGCGGCCCGAGCTGGTGATTCGTCCGCGCCGCGAGCTTCTGGCCCGTTACGGCATCACCATCGCCGACTTCAACAGCGCCGTCTCCACGGCCATCGCGGGCCGCAAGGTGTCGCAGGTCTATGAGGACGGTCTGCCCTACGACATAACTCTCATCGCCGATCCCGCCTCGCGTTCCACGCTTGCCTCGATTCCCGAGTTGACTATCGACTCCAACGTAGGCCCCGTGCCCCTGTCTGAAGTCGCCGAGATTGTCTCTCTCTCGGGTCCGAATACGATCAACCGCGAGAACGTGAAGCGCCGCCTGGTGATTTCGGCGAATGTGGACGACCGCGACCTTCGCGGAGCCGTCGATGATATCCGCGAGCACATCATGGAGAATGTGACCCTTCCCGAAGGCTACTATATCAGCTACGGCGGCCAGTTTGAAAGCGAGGCCAAGGCTTCGCGCACATTGCTGCTCACCTCGCTCTGTGCGCTGCTGGTAATCGTCATGCTTCTCTATGCCCAGTTCAAGAGCGTGGCCGAGTCGTTGGTGATTCTGCTCAACATCCCTCTTGCCTTTATAGGCGGCATCCTCATTCTCGTCATAACGGGCGGCGAGCTCAACATCCCGGCCATCATCGGCTTCATATCCCTGCTGGGCATCACCACCCGCAACGGCATGCTGCTGATAAGCCGCTACAATTCGCTGCGCGATTCCGGCGTGTCGCTCGACGAGCGCATAGCCATAGGTTCGTCAGACCGTCTGTTGCCGATAGTCATGACAGCCCTTACCTCGGCTCTTGCACTTATTCCTCTCGCCATAAACGGCGACAAGACTGGCAACGAGATACAGGCTCCCCTGGCGACGGTGATTCTCGGCGGACTTGTCACTTCAACCATACTCAATGTATTCGTAGTACCCGCCGTTTACCGTCTGATAAACAAAAAACACGGTTAACAAGATTCTTCTGACAATGAAACGAAATATAATCTTTCCCCTTATAGCGCTCGCGGCTTTATCGGCAAACGCCGAATCGCCCTTCCGCGATATGATTTCGGCCGTGGTGGACGGTAACCGCGACATCCTGTCGCAGCAGGCTGCCATTGACGCCGATTATGCAGGCGCGCGTGCCGAGAACACGCTCGAAGGCCCCGAAGTGGAATTCGAGCATCTGTGGGCATCGGGCTCGTCAGACAAGAAATGGAATATCGGTGTCACCCAGGAATTCTCGTTCCCTGGTTTGTATAAGGCACGGTCACAGGCCGCATCGCTAAAGGCCGAGGCCTCCCGTATGGTGCTCCTCGGTGTAAAGGCCGACAAGGCGTTGGCCGTGAAACAGCTGGTCATAGACATCATCAACGCAAAGGCTCGCCGCCGCTTTTATACCGAGCTGGGCGACAACCTGGCGCGAATAGCCGGCCTGACTCAGACATCGTTCGACCGCGGTAATTCCACCATTCTCGACCTCCGCAAGATGCGTCTCGCGGTGATGGACAATGACCGTACGCTCTCCGATATCAACGCCGACATTGCCTCGCTCGAGGCACAGCTCAAGGGCCTCGGCGCCACGTTGCCCGAAGACGGCGAGGTGTGGCTGTCATATCCCGTGCAGGCTTGTGTGGCCCCGGGTCCCGATACCGACGCGTTGCTTTATGCGATGCGCGACGCCGAGAATATGGCCGCATCAGCGCAATGCAAGGCCATAAAGCTTGATGCATGGCCCACATTTGCCGTAGTCTATCGCCATGCCTTCGAGGAGGCACAGCATTTCAACGGCCTCAGCGTAAGCCTCAGGCTCCCCTCGTTCTCGCAGAACAAGAAGCGCGAGGCCGCACGCCTGCAGGCCATGTCCGTGGCGGATGCCGCCGATGACCGTCTGATAACACAGACCGCCGAGAACGCCGGCCTGTACGAATCGGCGCTGCAACTTGCCGGCACCCTGGAAGACTACCGTGCGCTTTCGGGCGACAATTCATATCTTCAGCTTCTGTCCAAAGCCTACGACGGCGGCGAGCTTACGGTCATTGAGTATCTTAACGAGGTGAATCTATACACCTCGGCCCGTCTCAATTTCATAGATACGGAATATCGGTATAACCTCGCTCTGGCACGGCTAAACAGATACAGATCCATGGATTTTTGACCGTGAGACAATTATTTGCAAAATGTTGCTCCGCAACTCGTAAAAAATCACTACCTTTGCTCGTTAAATCGAAAAACAATCTAATCCAAAAGATATAACATGTTCAGAACCAATACATGTGGCGAGCTCCGCCTCTCCGATGCCGGCAAGACCGTGACGCTGGCCGGCTGGGTGCAGCGCGTACGCAAAATGGGCGGTATGACGTTTGTAGACCTGCGCGACCGCTATGGTATTACTCAAGTAGTGTTCAACAATTCGGATGATGCCGCGCTCAATGATGCCGCCAATCATCTCGGACGTGAGTTTGTGATACAGGTGAATGGCGAAGTCGCCGAGCGCACAGCCAAGAATCCCCACCTCCCCACAGGCGATATCGAAATAATTGCGCGTTCGCTCACAGTGCTCAATCCCAGCGAGGTGCCCCCGTTCACCATTGAGGACGACACCGACGGCGGCGACGACCTGCGCATGCGCTACAGATATCTCGACCTGCGCCGCACCCCCGTGCGCTCGAATCTCGAGCTGCGCCACCGCATGACCATGGAAGTGCGTCGTTACCTCGATTCCAAGGGCTTCCT
>CAYNXG010000071.1:2422-9078 GCA_964401095.1 uncultured Bacteroides sp. | reverse complement strand
AACACGAAAGCAGGAGATAAACACCTGCGATTAGTGTTTACCTCCTACTCGATTAGCCCCTTTCTCCAATTGTGGAAAGGGGCTAAGAGCCGGTTTTAATATTGCAGGTAAATGAACGGCACGAGGTCGGATGACCGGGCCTGAATGACGAAGAACAGGATTATGGCGAGCATAAATCCCTGCACCACGATAGACGTGGACGAGTAGGCCTCGCACAGTCCGGTGGTCCAGCTCCGCGGAGTGTAGTGCATGAACAGCGCGCCGCCGATGGCGAGAACAATCAGCATGTAGCTTTCGATAAACTGCGGAGCCACCGAGGCATGGAAGTCGCCTGTAATCTGCGATACCATGGCCATGAGGGTCTCGGGCGAGTCGGCTCTGAAGATAGCGAAGCCCACCGTTACGAGCGAGAAAGTGACACATATATTTATCGCGCGCAATACGGCTGTGCCGCGCAGGGCGTCGGGCACGGGCCATACGTTTTTGAACGCCTTGTGCACAGCCAGTATGACGCCGTGGTATGCGCCCCACAGAAGATACATCCAGCCGGCTCCGTGCCACAGGCCGCCTATCACCATCGTTATGAAATTATTCAGATATGTGCGCACGCGGCCTTTGCGCGAGCCGCCCATAGGGATATAGAGGTAATCGCGCAGCCATGTAGAAAGCGATATGTGCCAGCGGCGCCAGAATTCCGACGGATTCTGAGCCTTGAACGGCGCGCGGAAATTGTCCTTGAAGCGGTAGCCCATGAGCAGGGCAAGGCCGATGGCCATGTCGGAATATCCTGAAAAGTCGCAATAAAGCTCTATGGTGAAGCCTACCCAGCCCATAAGGTTCTCAAAGCCGGAATAGAGCGACGGATTGTCGAAAACACGGTTTACAAAATTTCCCGAGATATAGTCGGCAATGATTACCTTTTTCACCAGGCCGGTCATTATCAGAAACAGGCCTTCGCCCACCATGGCCGGGGTGGCCGATGGATTAGCCTTAATCTGCGGCAGCATGTCCTTGGCGCGCACGACAGGTCCGGCCAGCAGCGGCGGGAAGAAGGTGAGGTAGAACACATAGTGCAGCAGATTGCGCTCGGGCTCTATCTCTCGGCGGTAGATGTCGACAATATAGCTGATGGATCGGAATGTGAAAAATGATATTCCGGCAGGCAGGATGATGTCGAGGGCGTCAAAGCCGGTGTCGTGCATCCGTGCCCATGTCGATGCAAGCAGGTTGAAATATTTGAAATAAATCAGCATGCCTATGTTGACTATGACGTTCAGGGCCACGATGCCGCGGCGCATTCGCGGATTGTTGCAGCTGCCGAGCCACCGCCCAAGGGAGTAGTCGCTGAGGCATATGCCAAGGAGAATGAGACAGCACTCCGCGCTCGATTTGTAATAGAAATATACCGAGAACAATATGGTGGCCGCCATCTTGAGGTCGGGGCGTCCGCGCAGGGCTTCGTAGATAGCCATGAAAGCCAGGAACAGCACGAAGAACAGCCCGGTGTTGAACAACAACGGTTCGCCGGCCTGATAGAGCAGCGAGCTGCCGAACGATCTGAAATCGAAAGTGTTTAAAAATTCAGTCATTTCACTTTCTTGTTGCGTGCATTCGACAGCGCTTCCTCAAGGGCATCGGTGAACAGATGTCCCTGTATGGTATAGCCGTCGCGAGTCATGTGGATGCGGTCGGTGTTCAGATTTTTGTCATTGAGCCAGTTGAACGACGAGCCTGTGCCTCCGGCCACGTTGTAGAAATCATACACGGGTATTCCTTCGGCACGGCCCACGCCGATAATGACGTCGCGCATGCGTTTGACATTTGAATTCACCTGATATGTGACGCGTGCGCGGCGACGGCGGCCTCTGCGGCGTTTCAGTTTGCGCTGGCATTCCGAGGGAGTCGTGAGCAGCATCGGTGTGTCGGGGCAGGCGCGGCGAAGGTCGGAGATGAGGGTCTCCATGGAGCTGCGCATCTCTTCGTTGGAGGTGGTGTTGAATGCTTCGTTGGTGCCGAGAGAGATTATTATAAGCGCGGGCTTGAAGTGTGAGATATCATCGGCGAAGCCTTCCACGCCGTTATATGTGCCATAAGTGGCGCCATTGTTGCCAATGACATGGTAGGCCACGCCCGAATGGCCGCGCAGCAGGTTGAACCCGTGCAGCGCCACGCCGGCCGGGGCGGTGAATGACATTGACAGCGACGATGTGGTGTCGGGCAGCGATATCGACAGTATGCCGTCTTCAACTGTGCGGTAAGCCACCGTAGTATCAGGCACGAGGCCCTTGCCGCTGTAATAGACCGTGAGAGAGTCGAAAGGTACGCGTGCCGATATCGAGAGGTCGAACTTCTCGGAATCGGGCGAGATGCCGATTCCCGTAAAACCCATGGCCGTCGGCCACGGCGTCTTGAGCAGGCGGCTCTGTGTCATCGGCACCGACGATGTGACGGCATAGTCGACGGGCTCGTTGGTGCCGGCGAGCTTGAACGGGACTATGAGGGCGCGTCCGGCATCGCCGTAATGTCGGCCCAGGCGGTTGCGGCTCACGGCGGTGCCCATGTCGGCCTGCAGGTGCGAGTCGCCGATGTGCACGATGTCGACACGGCCGTTTGCCGCGGCATCGAGCGTGGCGGCCAGCTCGCTCCAGTCGGCGCCGTTCATATCTATATGGTTGGCCGCCGTGTCGATATATGACGGATAGGCTATTGCGGGTGCCACATATACGTCGCCCTTTGCGGCTTCAATTTCAGGATTCTCGCGCAGGGATGCCTGTGTGTTGTCGTCCTGGGCATGCGCCGTGCCGAGCGATGCGGCAGCGAGTAACAGCAGTATTGATGTCTTCTTCATTGGAGAGATTTGTCTAATGATTTCAGGAATATGAGAGCCAGCTCCCGGCCTCCCTTGTGATTGAGATGCACGTAATCGGAATTGACCAGTTTGCGTTTATGCCAGTCGAGGGCAGCCTTGTCGCCTCCCATGGCCGCGCGGGTGTCGTAGAACAGCGAGCCGGTGACACGGGCTGTCTCGCGCTGGGCGCGTATCATGGCGGGAAGGGTGGGGAGCGACACTATGTTGCCGCCTGATTTGTGGCAGCGGTCGCCTACGCCCATGACGATAATCTGTGCCGACGGATACAGGGCCTTGAGGTTGTTTATAACCTCCACCATGCCCCTGCCGTAGGCCGAGTAGTCTTTCTGCTGAGCCGACAGAGCGTTCATGCCGAATTCAAGGATGATAACGTCATAGTCGATCCATCGGCGCATGTCGCGGGTGGTGGAGGCCGACAGCTTGCGGTGACTCACGCCGCTGTTGCCTCGCAGCGATATGTCATCGAGCGACACGCCTTTGTCGCTTTCGAGCCATAGGCCCAGCACGTCGAGCCCCACGATGTCGGTGGTGATGCGGATGTCGCTGCTGGGCGCGTCAAACTCCAGGCATTGCAGCCCGTCAGAGCCGTTCACCTGCATGGGGCTGGCGCTGTTGTCGGGGCCCGAGAAGGTAATGGTGCCGTCGGCGGGAGCGCGGAATATCAGGCGAGTCTTGTCCCAGCCCAGAACGTGGTCGGGCTTCACGGATCCGCGTAGCCTTACGTCGGCGCCGGCCCGCGCCTTGTGGTATGTGCCGAGAATTGTGCGCATGGGGTCGTCAGCCTTCATACCGCGTATTTCAAAATCCTCCCATCCCGAGGACGCCTGGTGCACGGAGTTGCGGAATCCGGGGAAATGACTGAATGCGGCCACATAGCCCACGCCATTGCCTCCGAAACGCGACTGAAGACCGGCACGTATATCCTGGGCCAGGATGTCGCCTTCTATATATGAGTCTCCCACCATGGCTATGCGCACCAGCCGGTTGTGGCCGCTTTGCAGCGTAGATTTCAGTCGGTTCAGGCCCGAGGCATCGGGGGTGTAGTCTTCAATAAGCACCACGCCGTCGGGGCTGACAGGTGCTTTGAAATCTTTAGGCACCGGGGGCAGAGTGTCGGCGGTCTCCTTGGCGGCCTGCAATGTGTCGTGGGGCAATTCTTTTGTGAAACGGGTCAGCTCGGGGTCGATATTGTCGGCTATGGCCGAGTCGGCGGCCGGCGTACTTTCGGGCGTGACAGTCTCACCCCTGAGATTGAAATCTTTGAGGTGGCCGTTGGTCCATCTGCTCCAAGGGCATATCGACATGATAGCCAGGAATACCAATGCGGCAAATACTATTAGAAAAAGATGGAGAGGATTGCGCAATTCAGTCGGTGTGTCGGTTATTCAGAATTTCAAGAATCACGGCGGCCTTGGCTTCCGTCTCGCGCCATTCGGTGGCGGGGTCGGATTTGGGTGTTATGCCGCCTCCGGCAAAGACGGCCCAGCGCCCTGTGACAGGGTCAATGGCAGCACAGCGCAGGTTTACATAGCTGTATGAGGCGCGGCCCGTGTTGACGGTGAGATATCCGCCGTAGCAGCCGCGGTTATGGTCTTCTATGTCATTGATGTCATCGATGGCTTCCTTACAGGGCCAGCCTGCGAGTGCCGGGGTGGGCGACAGGCGGTCGAGCAACTCCACGGCCTGCACGGAGGGATTGGTGAACCGTCCGTTGAAATGCGTGGACAAATGCTTGATATTGCCGAATCGCAGCGATTTCATACCTCCGTCTGAGAATTTCACGTTCATGTCGCGCAGCTTGTCGGCGATGTAGTCGGCCACCATCTGATGCTCCTGATAGTTTTTCACGTCCCATTCGTCCTCCACTCCCACGGTGCCTGCGAGGGCGTGGGTGGTGAAATGGTCGGGCTCGAATGTCACGAGCAGTTTTTCGGGGCTCGCGCCCAGCCAGCAGCCTGTAGCCGGTGTATAGTACAGGAAGCCGAATGTGGCGGGAAACACATTCCAGAGCCTTTCGGCGGCGTCAATGACATCAAGTCCGGGGGTGCGTCCGGCGATTACGCGTGAGATGACGGTCTTGGCCATGCCGCGCCCTTTCAGCTTTTCAATCAGGGCGGCCACGCGTTCGAGGTATAAGTCGCGCGGAGTGGCATCGGGCAGAGGCGCGGGCGTGCCCGAGGCTGTGTCATCAATGCAGATGCTGTCGGCGAACCTGTATCGCCACGGGGTGATGTAGAAGTCGTGCTTGCCCGAGGCGGTCACAAGCTTGGGCGCATGGTCGGGCAGACGGTAGATGGCGAAGCTGTGGCCGGCAGACAGCAGATAGGCTGCTTTGGTCTTGATCTTATCGTTGATTTTCATCAGCAATTATAAAAATGCTCACACAGGGCGGCCTATAAGTTCAAAGGGCATGGCGTCGGTGATTTCAACGTCATAGAAATTGCCCGTTTCCAGTACGCGTGCCTTTTCAATAAGCACTTCCGGGTCTACCTCGGGCGAGTCGTATTCTGTGCGGCCCACATAATAATCGTCGTTCTCGCTGTCTACAATCACACGCATGGTTTTGCCGATTTTCTCGCGGTTGAGGCTCAGCGCAATCTCTTCCTGCAGCTCCATTATCCTGTCGAGGCGGCTCTGCTTCACGTCCTCGGGGATGTTGTCCTCTAATTCACGTGCGGCGCGTGTGTCGTCTTCCTCGCAGTAGGCAAAGGCGCCCATGCGGTCGAAGCGCTGCTCCTTAACGAAGTCGACGAGACGCTCGAAGGCCTCCTCGGTCTCGCCGGGGAAGCCGACCATCAGAGTCGTGCGGATATGTATGCCGGGCACTTCGCTGCGCAGGCGGTGGAGCAGCCGGCGTGTGGCCTCGCCGTCGATGTGGCGGTGCATGTTTGCCAGCACTCCGTCGTCGATGTGCTGAAGGGCTATGTCGAGATATTTGCAGATATTGGGTCTCGATGCCATTACCGGCAATATTTCATACGGGAAATCGGCAGGATAGGCATAATGAAGCCTTATCCATTCCACGCCGGGAATATCTGAAAGGGCTTCGAGCAGCGCCGCCAACGGGCGGTCGCCGGCCTCGGCTCCGAGGTCGCGTCCATAGTTGGAGAGGTCCTGGGCTATTATGTTGAATTCCTTTACGCCGCGTTTCACCAAACCGCGGACTTCCTCCACGATATCCTCGGGGCGGCGTGAACGGTAGCGTCCGGTGATGAGCGGAATGGCGCAGAAAGCGCACATTCGGTTGCAGCCCTCGGCTATCTTTATATAAGCGTGGTGGGAGGGGGTTGTGATGATGCGGGCGTCGGCTTCGGACGCCGGGCATAGATGCGTGCCGGCCACGGCCTCGGCCACGGCTTTCCAGTCGAATTTTCCAAACCAGCCGTCTACCTCGGGTATTTCGGCCGGCAGGTCATCGCGGTAGCGCTGCGACAGGCAGCCCATGACAAACACGCGGTCGACCGTGCCTTCTTCCTTGGCGCGGCAGGCTTCGAGAATGGTGTTTATGGATTCCTCCTTGGCGTCGCCGATGAAGCCGCAGGTGTTTATCACCACGGTGCCGCCTTCAAATCCGTCGGCATCGTGCACGGCGTCAAGGCCTGCGTCGGAGAGCATCTTGAGCACACGTTCTGAATCGACGAGGTTTTTGGAACACCCCATCGTGATTATATTGACTTTCCGCGATTTCATCTCTTACCGTTTGCCGAACAGGCTTTCTACAAATTCGCGTTTGTTGAATACCTGCAGGTCCTTTATGCCCTCGCCGAGGCCACTGTATTTTACGGGA
>CAYNXG010000071.1:0-2412 GCA_964401095.1 uncultured Bacteroides sp. | reverse complement strand
CTGTGCCGTCGAGCTTTGTGATGGCGAGGTCGGTAACCTGAGTGGCCGCCGATAACTGTCGTGCCTGCTCAAAGGCCTTCTGTCCCGTGGAGCCGTCAAGGACAAGCAGGACTTCCTGAGGCGCGCCGGGCACCACCTTCTCCATGACGCGCTTGATTTTGGTAAGCTCGTCCATGAGTCCTTTCTTGTTGTGCAGGCGTCCGGCCGTGTCGATAATCACCACGTCAACGCCATTAGCCACGGCCGACGACAGGGTGTCGAACGCCACGGCGGCCGCGTCGGAGCCGAGCTGCTGCTTCACCACGGGCACACCGGCACGGCGTCCCCATTCGTCAATCTGCTCAACGGCGGCTGCGCGGAAGGTGTCGGCCGCGCCGAGCATGACGCTGTATCCGGCTTCCTTGTACTGGTAGGCGAGCTTGCCTATGGTTGTGGTCTTGCCCACACCGTTGACGCCCACTACCATGATGACGTAGGGCTTCTTGCCTTCGGGGATGCGGAACTTGCCGTCTTCCGAAACGTTGTTGTTGTTTTCGGCCAGCAATTGTGTGATTTCCTCCACGAGCATGTCATTGAGCTCGCCATCGCTGACATATTTGTCGCGGGCGGCGCGCGCCTGTATACGCTCGATGATGCGCAGAGTTGTTTCCGCGCCTACGTCGCCGGAAATGAATATTTCTTCCAGCTCGTCGAGGAAGTCGTCGTCGATGGTCTTGCGGCCCATGAACGCGCGTTTGAGGCGTCCGAAAACGCCCTCTTTCGTCTTTTCAAGACCCTTGTCGAGGGTCTGTTTCTTTTCGCGTGAAAATATGCTCTTGAAGAAACTCATATTGTGATGTTACATTTTTTTCAATCGGCAAATTTACGAAAAAAATCTGACAATATTCTGGAGTTTGGGAGCTTGATTCAAAAATAATCTGTAAATAATTGGCTTTAAATTTTGTGGAGTCAATTTTTCTTTGTGCCTTTGTTCTACCGTGTTCTAACTGTAATTTTATGTATTTAGACATCAGAAAGGGCAAAGACCCCCGATATTATATCATGCAGGGCTTCCGCAAAAAAGAGGGAGGCACATCAAGCAGAGTGTATCTAAAGCTTGGAAAAGCTTCGGAGATTATGGAGAAGTATGGATGCACCGATGCCGGACTCGCAAGCATCGACAACAGACTATACAATACAATGGAAGGCAGGAACTATATCGTAACCCAGTCCATTCCGCAGCTGTTATAGGCCGCGCCGTAATTAATTTGGTGCGGCCTATTGATGGGGCATTAAGTCAGATTATTTTTCACGCCATACAGGGAGCGACTGCCAATTAGCCGGGAAGCCCATATCCTTAAGGTCGAGCAAGCGACAGTCGGACTTAAGCAATTCTTTGAGGCGTTTCTTGAAATCGCTACCGGGACTGATGATGTCGAGAATATAAGCGATACAAGAGAGCTGTGCAAAGAGCTTGTTGGTATGAATTTTCTGTATGGTGGCTCTATCCATAAACGGATAGATGGTATTGTACGGAAGGATGACGCTCACCATAAAACGGCGGTTCCAGACGCGGCTATGGTGTGCGCAGCAGTTACGCAGATTGGAAATCGCATGAAGCCAGTTTTCCAAAATGCTTACTTTCTTAAGCCCGAATTGCCGGGTTATGAACTGCTTGCGATTATCAGATTTGAGAGCCTGAAAGAGCCTGCTCAGGGTTGCGAAGGAAACTACTTCTAAAGCCATCCAACTCGGAGGTATTGGTGGCTCATCATACTTGGCTTTGTAGTGTTTGATGAAATCTTCGTTGCTGCGTTCTACGTCCGCTTCAATATGATTGAGCAAGTCATCAATAGGATAACGGTAAAGGCTTTCATCATCATACCAATGACTGTCATGTGTGGATTCAGCGTAGACCTGTACTATTTTGGTACGCACGGCAACCTCTATCTTTTCAATAGCGTTAAAAATCAAGGAACGGAGTCTGCGGTCAAAACAATACAAGTCAATGAAGTCATTGAATAGCAGGTCGCTTTGCAGAAAGCAATGATTGGAGCCTTCCGAATTGTCTTGAAATGGATATGTGTAGGCTCGCAAACGATAATAACTGATATTGAAAAGATAAGCTTTAGCCTCGTTTTCATCATCGAAAACGAGGCCTCTTTCCTTTAAACGCTGGACTTGTTGTTCAAGAGTCAGCGGTTGTTTATGATATTTGATTTTGTGGGGAGGTGTCATATAAAAACTCGAAGACCTCCCCGGGTGCGCTGTTCTACGGGAAGCGTGGGAGGTCATATCGGGTGCAAAGTTAGCACGTTCATTTGAAATAACAAAAGTTTTTATAAAAAAGTTTCGCAGGGCAGAGTCCAAGGCCAAGGGCTGAAGAGTCCAAGGGCAAATGCAATATTAGCGAAAATGTTTGAAAAACTCTGT
>CAYNXG010000070.1:0-9205 GCA_964401095.1 uncultured Bacteroides sp. | reverse complement strand
ACCAATCCCGACTTCAACACGGCCGACGCACGCGACCGCCACAAACAGGAAGTATGGGACCGTATCCAGAAGTTCTGTATCGACAAGGATAAATTCGAGGTTGTAAAGGCTCTCGCACCTTACGGCGTGCCTTGCGCTCCCGTACTGTCGACCAAGGAAATCATGACCGACGAGACCCTCTATGACGGCAACACCCTCGTGAAGATCGAGCAAGGCGGCAAGATCGGCGAATTCGTCACCGTAGGCTGCCCGTTCACATTGTCGAACTATACACCTACCTACGGCCCGTGTCCTACTCTTGGCGGAAACACTGACGAAATCCTGACTTCGCTCGGATATTCGGCCGACGACCTGGCCCGCTTCAAGGCCAACGGCACAACGGCCCCGATGCCCAAGCCTGCCGCACCGGCAACAGAGACAAAGAAGTAATCTAACCTAAAAACCGAAGACGGGGAGAGCGCCATAAAACTCTCCCCAGCTTCAAATTCAACCATAAGAATATGTCTACAACACAAAACAATGCCACCGGAGCCGCCGCTCCCAAATATCCCGATCAGGTGACGGGTATGTGGGTGCTGGCCCGCTCGCTCGTAATGATGGGTGTCAAGGAGATGTACGGTCTCGTCGGCATTCCTGTCACCGAGGTGGCTTATATATGCCAGGAACAGGGAATCAGATTCTTCGGTTTCCGTCATGAACAGAATGCAGGCATGGCCGCGCAGACCCACGGCTACCTGACCAAGACCCCGGGCGTGCTGCTCACCGTATCGTCGCTCGGATTCCTCAACGGCCTCACCGCCACCACCAACGCCACCGTCAACTGCTATCCTATGGTGCAGATTTCGGGTTCAAGCGTTCGCGAGCCCATCGACCTGCAGCAAGGCACCTATGAAGGCCTCGACCAGCTGGCCATCGCCAAGCCGCTCGTAAAGGCCGCTTACCGCGTCAATGACATCAAGGACATCCCCACGGCTGTGGTACGCGCCTTCCGCGCCGCCCTCAGCGGCCGTCCCGGCGGTGTATATCTTGATATCACCACTCCCTGTCTCGGCGCTATCATTGACCGTGCCGAGGCCGAGAAACTTTTCTACACGCCCGTCGACGTGGCTCCGTCCATGCCGCCTGCCCCCGAGGCTCTCGACCGCGCCATGAAGCTCATCGCCGGTGCGAAACGTCCGGCATTCCTCATCGGCAAGGGCACCGCATACGCACAGGTGGAAAACGAGATGAAAGAACTCGTGGAAAAGACAGGCATCCCCTACTATTCCATGTCAATGGCCAAGGGCCTTCTGCCCGACGACGGAAAGCTCAGCGCCCTGTCGTGCCGCTCCACCATCATGGAGCAGGCCGATGTTGTTGTTCTCGTAGGCGCCCGTCTTAACTGGCTGCTGTCGCGCGGACACGGCAAATGGGAAAAGAATCCCGACCTTAAGTTCGTACAGCTCGACATCGACCCGCAGGAAATCGACTGCAACGTGCCTATCGCCGCGCCTGTCGTAGGCGACCTCAAGAGCACCCTGCAGGCCATGATCAACGCCCTGCCGTCCTACAAGCTGAGCCTCGACCCCGCATGGGTCAAGCAGCTCCAGGACGAGAGCGTCACGAAGGACGCGAAATTCGCCCAGCGGCTCAAGGACGCCGCCACGGCCTCGCCAATGACCCACTGGACGGCCCTCGGCGTAATCAAGCCTATAATTGAAGCCAACCCCGACGTAATCCTTGTCAACGAAGGCGCCAACACCCTCGACGATACCCGCGACACCATCAACATGTCGCTGCCCCGCCACCGTATCGACTGTGCCACATGGGCCATCATGGGCATGGGCATGGGCTCGGCCGTGGGCGCCGCCGCTTCCACCGGCAAGAAAGTCGTGGCAATCGAAGGCGACTCGGCATTCGGATTCTCGGGCATGGACTTCTCCACGGCCTGCCGCTTCAAACTGCCTGTCACCGTCGTGATCTTCAACAACGGCGGCATCTATAACGGCATCGGTGTCAACATGAGCGGCAACGGCGATCCCGCCCCCACCACCCTCGACATCAACGCGCGCTATGACAAGCTCGGCGAAGCATTCGGAGCCGACAACTATTATGTAACCACCCCCGACGAGCTGGCCACAGCTCTCAAGGCATCCATCGCCTCCGGACGTCCCACGGTAATCGACGTGCAGCTTGCCGCCGACTCGGGCAAGGAATCGGGCCACATAGGCTATCTCAATCCCGCACCCCTCCAGGACATCACCGTATAAAGCACTCGGGCCGCATGGCTGCGACTTGGCCGTCATGTGGCTTTCCTTTTTTCCGAAATCCCAGTTTTTACAGACGTTTCACATCTAAAGTCCTGTTTTATGGAACATATAATACTATATGCCATAGTACCTATTTTGGTAATTATGCTGCTCGGATACTATTCGGGCAAGACAGGGGCGTTCACAGGCGAGAACGCACGCACGCTCAACAAGGTCGTGCTTAACTACGCGCTGCCGGCAGCCCTCTTTATCTCGATCGTAAAGGCCAACCGAGAAATGCTTAGCGTTGATGTCAAACTGACAATCGTGTCGTTTGTCGTCCTCATCGCCTGCTTCTTCATGGTGTACTACGTGTTCAAGATTTTCTATAAGGACAGCGTGGCCGAATCCGCCGTATCTGCCCTTATCAGCGGTTCGCCTACCATCGGCTTCCTCGGCTTCGCCGTGCTGCAGCCTATCTTCGGCGACTCGGCCAGTGTAGGCCTCGTGATAGCCATCGTGGCTATCGAGGTAAACGCCATCGGTATTCCTATCGGCCTGGCGCTGATAAATGCCGGACGCGCCGAGCAAAACGCACAGGTGGGCAAAAAGCCCAATCCCTGGAAACCTGTGATCAACGCCATCAAGGAACCTGTGGCCTGGGCGCCTATCCTTGCCGTTATCCTGGTGCTCTGCGGTCTGAAATGGCCGAGCTATCTTGATCCTTCGTTCTCACTGATTTCGGGTGCCAATGCATCTGTAGCCGTGTTCGCCGCAGGTATCACCCTGTCGTCAGTGAAAATCTCCATCAACGGCCAGGCCATAATGGGCTCGGTGCTCAAGCTTATCGTCATGCCTCTCGCCCTGCTTGTAGTAGGTATCTGCTGCCACATGGACCCGCTGAATCTTAAGATGCTGGTTGTCTGCGGCGCCCTGCCTCCCGCTTTCTCGGGCATTATCATCGCCAGCCGCTACAACTGCTATGTGGCCACCGGCACCTCGTCGCTGGCTCTGTCCACCATCCTGTTCATGGGCTTCTGCCCGCTGTGGATATGGCTTACGGACGTAGCTCTCAAGATGTTCCCGTATTAATCTGATTTAAAGACCTATACTCACGCCACCGCCGCGGCATCGCGCCCGCGGCGGTGGCGTGTTTTTGGCTGAACCTCCCGCCCCCGGCGAGTGTTCTATTATTATACTTATACCCCTCATGATATGAAAAGACAAAGCATGGACGGCTGCACCGCGGCCACATACATAGCCTACGCCTTCAGCGACGTAGCCACCATATACCCCATAACGCCTGTGGCCGAGATGGGCGAGATAGCCGACAAATGGAATATCGCAGGTCTGCGCAATCTGATGGGCGCGCCCATGCAGGTGCGCGAGATGGAGTCGGAGCTCGGCGCGGCCGGAGCCACCCACGGCGCACTCGCGGCCGGAGCGCTCGCCACGACATTCACCGCCTCGCAGGGCCTCATGCTTATGATTCCCAACATGTACAAGATATCCGGCGAGCTGCTGCCCGCCGTGTTCCATGTGGGGTGTCGCTCGCTGGCCACCCATGCCCTCAGCATATTCGGCGACCATCAGGATGTGATGGCCTGCCGCGCCACAGGATTCGCCATGCTGTCGTCGGCATCGGTGCAGGAGACCCACGACCTGGCCATCGTGGCGCATATCGCGGCAATACGCGGCTCGGTGCCCGTCCTCCACTTTTTCGACGGCTGGCGCACCTCCAACGAGATAGCCACTATCGACGTGGCGTCATTCGACGAGCTGGCCCCGCTGCTCCCGCGCCGCGAGATAGCCGAGTTCAGGCGCCGCGCCATGAATCCCGAGCACCCCGACCTGCGCGGCTCGGCCCAGAACTGGGACGTGTATTTCCAGAACCGCGAGGCCGCAAACAGATATTACGACGCCCTGCCGGCGATAGTGCAGAAAGCCATGGACGACGTGTCGGCGCTGACCGGCAGGAAATACAGGCTTTTCGACTATGTGGGCGCGCCCGACGCCGAGGATGTAATAATCAGCATGGGCTCTTCGGCCGAGGTGGTGGAGCTTACGGCCGATTATCTAAACGCGCGCGGCGGCAAATACGGCGCCGTGAAGGTGAGACTCTACAGGCCGTTTGACGCCAAGGCATTGCTCGACGTTCTGCCGCCGACAGTGAAACGCATCGCCGTGCTCGACCGCACCAAGGAGCCCGGCTCGGAAGGCGAGCCGCTGTATCTCGACGTAGTGGCCGCCGTGCATGCCTCGGGACGCGACATCAAGGTCGTAGGCGGACGTTACGGCCTTAGCTCCAAGGCTTTCGATCCCACCATGGTAAAGTCCGTGTACGACAATCTCGCCGCATCGGAGCCGGTCACAAGCTTCACCGTCGGAATCGACGACGACGTGACGCGGCGTTCGCTCAAGACCGGCCCGCAGCTCACCATAAGCCATCCCGGCACCACGGCCGCCATATTCTACGGCATGGGCTCGGACGGCACCGTCGGCGCCACAAAGACCGGCGCGCACATCATATCCGAGGCCGCCGGGCTGTACTCGCAGGCCTATTTTGAATATTCCGCGAAAAAATCGGGCGGCTTCACCATAAGTCAGCTGCGATTCGGTCCGAATCCCGTAAAACATGAATACTCTATTGAATCGGCCGATTACATAGCCTGCAACAAGAGCGCGTATGCCTCGCGCTTCGAGCTGGTCGACAACCTCGCCGAGGGCGGCACGTTCGTTCTCAACTCGTCGTGGAGCGCCGCCGACATGGACACCCGCCTGCCCGCATCGCTACGCCGGGCCATCGCCGCCAAGAAGGCCCGCTTCTACAACATCGACGCCCTGGCCATCGCCTCGCAGCATGACCTCGGCGTGCGCATCAATATGATTATGCTGGCCGTATTCTTCAAGCTGCGGCAGATTATCCCCTACCCCGACGCGCTCGATGCCCTTGAGAAATACATCTCGAAACTCTACATGCACGAAGGCGGCAAGGTGGTGGCGAACAACATAGCCGCCCTGCGCAGCGTGGAAGGCGCCATAACGGAAATCGACTATCCGCAGTCGTGGGCGTCGGCCGCCGACACCGCCACGACTGACACGGGAGCCGACGTGCCTGAATTTGTAGAAAAGGTGGCACGCCCGTGCCTGCATCTCGAGGGCGACTCGCTGCCCGTATCGGCGTTCAGCCCCGACGGCGTCCTGCCGCTCGGCACAACGGCATACGAGAAGCGTACGATTGCCGACATGATACCCCAGTGGGACCCGTCGAAATGCGTTGAGTGCACCGAGTGCTCGCTGGTGTGCGCCCATGCCTCCATACGCCCCTTCCTGCTCGACAAGGCCGAGAAAGACGCGGCCCCGGCGGCGTTTGTCACCAAAGACGCTCACGGCAAGGCCCTCGCCGGCCTGCAATATCGCATACAGGTATATCCGCAGGACTGCACGGGCTGCGGCTCATGCGCCGTAATATGCCCGGGCCATGCCCTTACCATGGTGCCTATAGACACGCGCCTGGCCGAAGACGTGCCTATGCTGGGCTATGCCACCGGGCACGTATCGATAAAGGACAATCTGGTGCCGCGCGACACCATAAACGGCTCGCAGTATTTCGAGCCGATGCTCCAGTTCTCGGGCGCATGTGCCGGTTGCGGCGAGACTCCATATGTGAAGCTGCTCACCCAGCTCATGGGCGAGCGCATGATAATAGCCAACGCCACCGGCTGCTCGTCGATATGGGGCGCCAACTATCCCAGCGTGGCCTATTGCACTAACCGTCACGGCCTCGGCCCGGCGTGGGGCAACTCGCTGTTCGAGGACAATGCCGAATACGGATACGGCATAGCCGTGGCCGTGGCCCACCGCCGCGAATACCTTGCCTCGCTGGCGGCGAAGGCCGTGGCCGACCCGTCGACGTCAGCCGCCGTAAAAGACGCCCTGTCGCAGTGGCTGGACTCCCGCGCCGACGCCGCGGCATCGGCCGCGAAGGGCGCTGCCGCCATAGCTGCCCTGAAGGCCGCACCCGACAGCCCCGGAGCGGCCGATATGCTGGCCCACAGCGACATGTTTGCCAAAAAGAGCGTATGGGCCATCGGCGGCGACGGCTGGGCCTACGACATAGGCTTCGGCGGCCTCGACCACGTACTGGCTCAGAATGTTGATATAAACATCCTGGTGATGGACACCGAATGCTACTCGAACACCGGCGGACAGACCTCCAAGGCCACCCCGCTCAGCGCCATGGCGAAATACTCGGCCGACGGCAAGCGCACCTACAAGAAAGACCTGGGACGCATGCTCATGACATATCCCGACACCTATGTGGCATCGGTATCGCTCGGAGCCAACTATCAGCAGACCATCGACGCCCTTGTAGAGGCCGACGCCCATCCCGGGCCATCGATAGTGATAGCCTACTGTCCGTGTATCAACCACGGCATACGCGCCGGCATGAGCCACTCGATTGTCGAACAGCGCGAGGCTGTGCTTTGCGGCTACTGGCCGCTATACCGCCGTGACCCGGCCAAGAATCCCGCCCTCACGGTCGACTGCGCCACCCCCGACGGCAAGCTGCTGACATTCATCAACGGCGAAGACCGCTATGCCGACCTGCGCATGACCGACAAGGCCGCCGCCGACACCCTGCAGCCGCGCCTCGAGGAACACTGCGACACGGTACACGACATACTGGTGTACAACTCGAAATGGACAGAAAAGTGACATATCGTCAGTTGGCACAGGTTTTGCACGATGCAAGTGAACACTTGTTTTATCAGGCTTGTTCTTTTTATATAAAAATAACTCAGTTTTAACATTCACCCATGCCCGCGGGAGAGTGGCCACACAATCCCGGGCACAACCATAACGATTCGTCCATGAATTTCAACAATTTCACAATCAAATCTCAGGAAGCCATACAGAAGGCTGTCGAGATTACCAGGGCGGCGGGTGCACAGGCTATCGAGCCCGTCGTGCTCCTGAAGGGTGTGATCGACGAAGGTGATTCGCTGATAAAGTTCATCTTTCAGAAAATAGGAGCCAATATGGCAGGAGTCACCGGTCAAATTGACCGCGAGATTGCCGCGCTCCCCAAGGTAAGCGGCGGTGAGCCCTATCTGAGCCGCACCGCTAACGACGTGTTGCAGAAAGCCCTTGATATCGCAAAGAAACAAGGCGACGAGTATGTGGCTCTCGAAGCCCTGCTGCTGGCGATTTTCGAGGTAAACTCTCCGGCCTCGACAATCCTTAAAAATGCCGGCCTCGCCAAAAAGGAGCTCGAGGCGGCCATAGAGGAGCTGCGCAAAGGCAAGAAAGCCACCGATCAGAATTCCGAAGAGACCTACAACGCTCTGTCGAAATATGCCATAAACCTCAACGAACGCGCACGTTCGGGCAAGCTCGACCCGGTTATCGGCCGCGACGAGGAAATACGCCGTGTACTGCAGATTCTGAGCCGACGTACAAAGAACAACCCCATGCTCATCGGCGAGCCGGGCACCGGCAAGACAGCCATAGCCGAGGGCCTCGCCCACCGCATCGTGCGCGGCGACGTGCCCGAGAATCTCCGCACCAAGCAGATCTATTCGCTCGACATGGGCGCTCTGGTGGCCGGTGCGAAGTACAAAGGCGAGTTTGAGGAAAGGCTGAAAGCAATCGTAAACGAAGTACAGTCGAGCGACGGCGAAATCATCCTTTTCATCGATGAAATCCACACCCTCGTCGGTGCCGGCAAGGGCGAGGGCGCCATGGATGCCGCAAACATCCTCAAGCCGGCTCTGGCGCGCGGCGAGCTCCGCAGCATCGGAGCCACCACCCTCGACGAGTATCAGAAATATTTTGAAAAAGACAAGGCGCTCGAACGCCGATTCCAGAAAGTGATGGTCAACGAGCCCGACGAGCTCAGCGCCATAGCCATCCTCCGCGGCCTCAAGGAGCGCTACGAGAACCACCACAAGGTGCGTATCCGCGACGAGGCCATCGTGGCCGCCGTACAGCTTTCCGAGCGATATATCACCGACCGTTTCCTGCCCGACAAGGCCATCGACCTCATCGACGAGGCCGCATCCAAGCTGAAACTCGAAATTGACTCCGTACCCCAGGCCCTCGACGACATCAGCCGCCGCATAGCCCAGAAGGAAATCGAGCGCGAGGCAATCAAGCGCGAAGGCATGGACGACCGCGTGCGCGAGATTGAAAAGGAAATAGCATCGATGCGCGACGAGGAAAAGGAATATTCCGCCAAATGGAAGGCCGAAAAAGACCTCATCAACCGCATCCAGCAAAACAAGATTGACATCGAGCAGCTGGGTTTCGAGGCCGAGCGCGCCGAACGCGAGGGTGACTATGCCCGCGTGGCAGAGATACGCTACTCCAAGATTCAGACCAAGGAGAAGGAAAACGCCGAGATTCAGGAACAGCTCAAAGCCATGCAGGGCGACAAGGCTCTCATAAAAGAGGAAGTGGATGCCGACGACATCGCCGACGTAGTGTCGCGCTGGACGGGAATCCCCGTTAACAAGATGGTACAGAGCGAGAAGGAAAAGCTGCTCCACCTCGAGGAAGAGCTCCACTCGCGCGTCGTGGGCCAGGAAGAGGCCATCCGCGCCATCGCCGACGCCGTGCGCCGCTCGCGTGCCGGCCTCAACGACCCCAAGCGTCCTATCGGCTCGTTCATATTCCTCGGCACCACCGGCGTGGGCAAGACCGAGCTTGCAAAGGCCCTGGCCGAGTATCTGTTCGACGACGAGAACATGATGACGCGTATCGACATGTCGGAATATCAGGAGAAGCACAGCGTGTCGCGACTCGTCGGAGCGCCTCCGGGATATGTAGGCTACGACGAGGGCGGACAGCTCACCGAAGCCGTGCGACGCAAACCCTACTCCGTGGTACTTTTCGATGAAATCGAGAAGGCGCACCCCGACGTGTTCAACATCCTGCTGCAGGTGCTCGACGACGGCCACCTCACCGACAACAAG
>CAYNXG010000069.1:0-9357 GCA_964401095.1 uncultured Bacteroides sp. | reverse complement strand
TCCAAATCAAAGTTTCGGCCTGTGGATTCACATTTATTATTAAACAAGCTCTAAGTAAGCTCTTAATACGTAAATGAACGTCATACATCTCGTGTCCAACAAGGAGTGGGGCGGCGGTGAACGCTATACCCTCGACCTGTGCAAGGCCCTCAGGGCCGACGGACACCAAGTGCAGATATTCGCCCGCAACATCAAGGCTGTGCGCGAGCCCTTCGAGCACGCCGGAATTCCCGTCACCACCATGCGCCTGGGCGGCGTGTGGGACGTGCTGTCGCCCGTGAGGCTGTCGTCGCACCTGTCGCGCATCGACGGGCCCATTGTGGTACACGTGCATAATTTCAAGGACGCATACACCGCCATCGCGGCCCGCCGCATGGCCCGCAACAGCGCCGACATACGCATCGTGGCCACCCGCCACCTGGTGAAGAAGGCCGGCACCGACCCCCATCACCTGCGCATCTACGACGGCCTCGACGCCATCATCTTCGTGTCGCGCCTGGCCTATGAGGAATTCCTGTCATCGCGTCCGCAGGTCAATCGCTCCAAGCTCCACGTGGTGCTCAACAGCCTCGCCCTGGAGCCCTATGACCGCCGCGACAAGCGCAGCGGCGACCCCAGCGTCAACCTCATCTTCGCCGGACGAATCACCCCCGAGAAGGGCCTCGAGGAGCTGGTGCGCGCCCTGGGAACGCTCAAGGACCTCGACTGGCAGCTCGAGGTGTGCGGCACCGGCCGCGGCCGCGACGTAATGCCCGTGGTGGCCCTGTCGACCCTGCTCGGCATCGACGACCGCATCGTGTGGAGCGGATATTGCACCGACGTGCCCGCACGCATGGCACGCGCTGACATAGGCGTGTTCCCCTCGGTGTGGCGCGAGCCATTCGGCCTCACCATTCTCGAGGCTTTCAGCCGCTATCTGCCTGTGATCACCACCGACAACGGCGCCCAGCGCGAGATTATTGACGAGGGCGAGACGGGCCTGCTCGTGCCGCCCGCCGACCCCGACGCACTGGCCTCGGCGCTGCGCTCGCTCATAACCGACCCCGATCTGCGCCGCCGCATCGGCGACAATGCCGGCAAGGCTTATCGCTCGGGTTTCTCGTACAGCAAGTTTTATAATTCTATTCTCAGTATATATAATAATGAGTGCTAATACAGTCGTTGCCCCGTGGGCCGAGGATGTACGTGTGCTGGTTGGGGAAATTCTGGCTGACGGTATGCCGGCCGACGCCGTCGACATCTACAAGGGCCGCAACCGCGTGACAAGACTTGAACGCTGTGGCCGCCAGATCAACATCAAGGCGTTCCGCCGTCCCAACCTCATCAACCGCTATGTCTACGGCAACCTGCGCAAGAGCAAGGCCCGCCGCGCCTTTGAACATGCCGTGAAGCTGCGCCGCCTGGGCTTCGACACGCCCGAGCCCCTGGCCTATATCGAGCGTGGCCACGGATGCCGATTCACCGACAGCTACTTCCTGAGCCTTCAGCTCGAGGGCTTCCGCGACCTGCGCGTAATCGACGACGACGACGACCGCGAGATGCTCGCCGACCGCCTGGGCCGACTCATGGCCCGCCTCCACGAGGCCGGCGTGTGGATGAAGGATTTTTCGCAGGGCAACATCCTGCGCCGACGCGTGGGCGAGAGCCGCGACTATGAGCTGTATCTTGTCGACATCAACCGCATGGAGTTCGGCGTCACCTCGCGCCGCAAGCTTATGGAGAATTTCCGCACCGTCACCGACGACGATTCCTTCTTCCGCATCCTGGCGGCGGCCTATGCCCGCCATGCGTCGCTCGACGAGCGGAAGACTATCGAGAGCGCCTATGCCGCGCGCCGCCGCTACCTGCGTTCGCGCCGATTGAAATCCATGCTCCACTGAGCGGGGTGGGGTAGGGAACTTTTGCCCGTTTTCCCGCCGAAATTCACGCACGACTCCCCGTGCGAAGCCGAATTTTCGATTCTCAGAGGCTTGAAATCGCCGTAAACAGTTGAACATAAGAATTATAAGCCATATTTTAACATAAAATTCCGGCGCCCTTTTGGAAAAAGGGGCGCCGGCTCTGTCTCAGGGGCCCTCCGCGAGCATGGGCAAGCGACAAACTATTTGCAGTTTACGGAAAAATTTCCTAATTTTGTAGCTTGGAGTAATAAGCAAAAACTCTATAATCTACGGAAGATGATAAATTCCTTTCAATGGCTTGCCGATGGCGTCGAAATGCCGGCGCTCGACTTTTCGGAAATCGAAAGCTGGATTATCGAGGTGGCCCGCCGCCACGACAGGATAATCGGCGAGGTGTCTTATATTTTCTGCAACGATGAGAAGATTCTGGATGTCAACCGCCAATTTCTGAATCACGATTACTATACCGATATAATAACATTCGACACTACACGCGGCAGGATGCTGGGCGGTGATATGTTCATATCGCTCGACACCGTGCGCAGCAACAGCGAGGCCGTGGGCGAAAGCTACGACCGCGAGCTGCGACGCGTCATAATTCACGGCATACTGCATCTCTGCGGCATTAATGACAAGGGCCCGGGCGAGCGCGAAATCATGGAAGCGCACGAAAACGATGCCCTCGCCATTCTTACTTTTTAACGATGAAATTTGATTTTGACGTTATAGTTGTAGGAGCCGGCCATGCCGGCTGCGAGGCGGCCGCCGCGGCCGCCCGCCTCGGCGCGGACACTCTGCTCATAACTCTCGACATGCACAATATAGCCCAGATGAGCTGTAACCCGGCCATCGGCGGTATCGCCAAGGGACAGATTGTCAGAGAAATAGACGCCATGGGCGGACTTATGGGCATCGTGGCCGACCGCAATGCCATACAGTTCCGCATGCTCAACCGCTCCAAGGGCCCGGCCATGTGGAGCCCCCGCGCGCAGATCGACCGCACCAAGTACTCGCTCATGTGGCGCGATATCCTGGAGCATACGCCCGGCCTCAGCATGTGGCAGGGCAATGCCAACCGCATAATCGTCGAGGACGGCGAGGTGCGCGGCGTGGCTACCGCCGAGGGCGCCGAATTCAGGGCCCGCGCCGTGGTGCTCACCAACGGCACATTCCTCAACGGCCTCATGCACATAGGCCGCACCATGGTGGAAGGCGGACGCGTGGCCGAGCCCGCCGTGCACGGCCTCACGGAGCAGCTGTCCTCGCTCGGATTCACAGCTGGACGCATGAAAACCGGTACGCCCGTGCGTATCGACGGCCGCAGCGTGCACTGGGACCTTACCGTGCCTCAGAGCGGCGATGCCGAGCGCAGCCTGTTTTCATACCTCCCCGAGGTGTGCACGCTCCTCGAGCAGAAAGACTGCCACATACTCTACACCTCGCCCGCAACCCACGATGTGCTGCGCGGCGGCCTGGCCGACTCGCCCCTCTACAACGGACAGATACAGAGCATAGGCCCCCGCTATTGTCCGTCTATCGAGACAAAGATAGTGACCTTCGCCGACAAGGAAGAGCACCAGCTGTTCCTCGAGCCCGAGGGCGAGACTACCACGGAATTCTATCTCAACGGCTTCTCGTCGTCTTTGCCGCTGAAGGTGCAGATCGACGCGCTCCACACCATCCCCGCGCTGGCCGATGTGCAGATCTACCGTCCCGGCTACGCCATAGAATACGATTTCTTCGACCCCACACAGCTTTATCACACCCTCGAGACACGCCTCGTGCGCAACCTGTATTTCGCCGGACAGATCAACGGTACCACCGGCTATGAGGAAGCCGCGGGCCAGGGACTGATAGCCGGCGCCAACGCCGCGCTGCGCGTGCAGAGCAAGGAAGAATTCGTGCTTGCGCGCGACGAAGCCTACATAGGCGTGCTTATCGACGACCTCGTCAACAAGGGCGTGGACGAGCCTTACCGCATGTTCACCTCGCGCGCCGAGTACCGTATACTGCTCCGCCAGGACGACGCCGACATGCGTCTCACCCCGCGGGCCTATGCCGTGGGCCTCGCCGACGAGCGCCGTTTCCGCCTGATGGAGGAGAAGCGCATGGCGCGCGACATGTTCATAGAATTTGCCCGCACCCTCACGGTGAAGGCCGCCGAGGTCAATGCCACGCTCGAGAGCGTAGGTTCGGCCCCGCTGTCGCAGAGCGTGCGCCTCGCCGACCTGCTGATGCGTCCCAACGTCACCATTGAGCTTCTTTCCGGCTGTGTCGACGCCCTGGCATCCTACATCGCGGCCATGCCCGCCGAGCGCCGCGGCGAGATTCTCGGAGCCGCCGAGATACTCATAAAATACAGCGGCTACATCGACCGCGAGCGCGCCAACGCCGACAAGCTCCACCGCCTCGAGGAAGTGAAGATACCCGCCGGCTTTGTCTACTCCGACATCAAGGCCCTCTCCACCGAGGCCCGTCAGAAGCTCGAGAAGCACCGCCCCGCCACCATAGGACAGGCATCGCGCATCCCCGGCATTTCGCCCAGCGACGTAAACATCCTGTTGTTACTCATGAATAGATAATCCTTGTTCCACGTGGAACAAAATTTAAATAAGCAATTGAAATCAACCGACTTATATTATGGAATACATCAAATCGAAAATCCGCGACGTGATTGACTTCCCCACCAAGGGAATCGTCTTCAAAGACCTCACCACTGCGTTCAAAGACCCCCGTGCCCTTCACATCATAGGCTGGGACCTCTCGCAACTCTATCGCGACAAAGGTGTCACCAAGGTGGTGGGCATCGAGTCGCGCGGCTTCATCGGCGGCTCCATCCTCGCCTTCGAGCTCGGCGCCGGCTTTGTGCCCGCCCGCAAGCCCGGCAAGCTTCCCGCCGACACCGTGAGCGAATCTTATCAGAAGGAATACGGCACCGACACCATCGAGATGCACCGCGACGCCATCGGCCCCGATGATATCGTAGTGCTTCACGACGACGTGCTCGCTACCGGCGGCACAATGGCCGCTGCCTACAACCTGGTGAAGAGCATGAACCCCAAGAAAATCTACGTGAACTTCATCATCGAGCTCACCGCCCTCAACGGCCGCGCCAACCTCCCCGCCGACGCCGAGGTAACCTCCCTCATCAAGTACTAATCCCCGTCGCCGCCCCGTCGCGGCGCATCCATACCACCCCCGTCGCATAAACCCGCGGCGGGGGATTTTAAACAACTAAGTCAGAAGTCAGAAATCATAAGTCATAAGTAAAAACTCACAACTCACAACTCATATCCTCATCAACTCATCAACTCATAACTCAAAACTCATAAATCCCACTCATCAACTCATAACTCATCAACTCATCAACTCGAAACAACTCATCAACTCGAAACAACTCATCAACTCGAAACAACTCATCAACTCATAACTCATCATACTCATCAACTCATAAACTCATCCTCTCTTCCACTCAAACATGTCCAAGCACCAGAAATCTGAAGCCTTGCGCGAGAAGATATCCTTCCTGCCCGACACCCCCGGCGTGTACACCTACTACGACGCCGCCGGCACCGTGATATACGTGGGCAAGGCCAAGAATCTCAAGCGGCGCGTATCATCATATTTCAACCGCACACACGACGTGCTGCGCACAAACCTGCTGGTGCGCAACATCGCCGACATGAGCTATATCGTGGTGCCCACCGAGCAAGACGCCCTCAACCTCGAGAACTCCATGATCAAGGAGTACAAGCCCCGCTACAACGTGCTCCTCAAAGACGACAAGTCATACCCCTGGATTGTGGTCACCAACGAGCTATATCCGCGCGTCTTCCTCACCCGCCAGCACATCCGCGACGGTTCCAAATACTATGGCCCGTACACCAACGTAGGCGTGGCCCGCACGCTCATAGAGCTGATACGCGAGCTATATCCCCTGCGCACCTGCCGTCTCCCCATCACCCCCGAATTCCTCGCCGCCGACAAGGGTTCGCTGTGCCTGCAATACCATATCCACCGCTGCAAAGGCTGCTGCAAGGGCCTGCAATCGCCCGAAGAATACCGCCGCAACATAGAGCACATAAAACAGATTCTGCGGGGCGACACTGGCGAGCTGATGACCTATCTCCGCGACGAGATGTCGCGCCTGGCAGCCGAGTTGCGCTTCGAGGAAGCCCAGGAGCTGAAAGAGCGCTACCGCCTGCTCGAGAACTACCGATCGCGCAGCGTAATCGTTAGCCAGACAATACGCGATATAGACGTGTTCGGCGTGGACGAGGCCGACGACGACCGCGACGTCTACATCAACTACATGCACGTGCGCAACGGCGCCGTGGTGCGCAGCGTCACCCTGCGCTACAAGCGTTCGCTCGACGAGAGCGCCGCCCAGCTCCTCGCCTACGCCATGGCCGAGATCAAGGAAACCCTCGGCGTGGAATACGACGAGGTGGTGGTGTCGTCAGTGCCCGAGGTAGAGATGCCCGAGGTGACCTTCACCGTGCCCCGCCGCGGCGACAAGGCCAAGCTGCTCGAAGTGTCGCGCCGCAACGCCCGTCAGAACCGCGTCGACGACCTCAAGCACATGGCCAAGCATCATCCCGAGCAGCGAGTGGAAAAGACCCTCGAGCGCATGAAAGCCGACTTTAGGCTCACCGAGCTGCCCCGCCATATCGAGTGCTTCGACAACTCCAACATACAGGGCACGAATCCCGTGGCCTCGTGCGTGGTGTTCAAGAACGCGCGACCCTCCAAGCGCGATTACCGCCACTTCAACATCAAGACCGTGGAAGGCCCCGACGATTTCGCGTCCATGCGCGAGGTGCTCACCCGCCGCTACACCCGCCTGATGGAAGAAGGCGATGAGCTGCCCCAGCTCATCGTCGTCGACGGCGGCAAGGGCCAGCTCTCGGCCGCCGTCGAGGCCCTCGACGCCATGGGCCTGCGCGGACGCATAGCCGTGGTGGGCATAGCCAAGAGACTCGAGGAAATATTCTTTCCCGGCGACTCCGTGCCGCTCTACATCGACAAAAACAGCGAATCGCTGCGCATCGTGCAGCACCTGCGCGACGAAGCCCACCGATTTGGCATCACCCATCACCGCAACCGCCGGTCCAAAGCGGCCATTATCAGCGAGTTAGACTCTATAAAGGGCGTCGGCGACAAAACCCGAACCGCTCTGTTACAGCACTTTAGGTCGGTAAAACGCATCCGCGAAGCGTCGCTCGACGACCTTGCCGCCGTCGTGGGCCGTTCGCGGGCCATGCTCGTCCGCGACTACTTCGACACCCGCGCCGCCGCCGCGCCGGCCACAGAAAACAAAGACCAACAGCAATGAGAATAGTTATCCAGCGCGTGTCATCGGCATCAGTGACCGTAGACACCGACACCGTCGGCGCCATAGGCCCCGGGCTGCTCGTCCTCGTGGGCGTGGAGAACGGCGACACCGACGACGACTGTCGCTACCTCGCCGCCAAGACCTGCGCCATGCGCATATTCGACGACGAAAACGGCGTCATGAACCGCTCCGTGGCCGACACCGGCGGCTCCATACTTGCCGTGAGCCAGTTTACCCTCACCGCCTCCACCCGCAAGGGCAACCGCCCCTCCTACATTCGCGCCGCCGGCCACGAAACCGCCGTGAGGCTCTACGAAATGTTCATCGACGAGACCTCGAGCATCCTGGGCCGCCCCACACAGCGCGGCCGGTTTGGCGCCGACATGCAGGTGGCGCTGGTCAATTCGGGCCCCGTCACCATCATCGTCGATTCCAGGCTGCGCGAGTGAACGAATCAGCCGCCGGGTCGGTTATATAGATGCACATTCATCCGAATACCTGAAAATATACCGACTATGGACAAACTGATTCCCTCGCATGCCATAGGGGCGTGGATTCTGCAACGCATCCACTCGCTCCTCGATTTTCTCGGCCTCGGCCACACGCAGACCATCGAGGAAGTCGCCTATATAATCGTCGTTCTCATCGTGTCGCTCATGATGGGCTGGGTCATAAAGCACATCATCATCAGCGCCGTGCGCAAGTTCGTGTCCATGCGCCACAGCGAGGCCGCCCAGGAGCTTCTCGACCACAAGGTGATAAGCTCCTGCGCCCACTTCATCCCGCCGTCGGTGTTCCTGGCCTTCATCCCCATCGCCTTTGCCAGCGGACACCACCTGCTCGATGTCATAGAGCGCATAGTGGCCGCCTACACCGTCATAACCGTGGGCATAGGTCTCGCCGCCGTGGCGCGGTTCATATTCTTCCGCTACGACACACACGAGAACACCCGCAACCTCCCCATCAAGGGCATCCTCAACATCTCCATCGGCATCTCGTGGGCCGTGGTGGTGATTATCGCCGTGTCGATTCTCGCCGACAAGTCGCCCGCCTACCTGCTCACCGGCCTCGGCGCCTTCGCCGCCGCCCTGATGCTGATATTCAAAGATTCGATACTCGGCTTCACAGCCGGCATACAGATGTCGCAGAACGATATGCTCCACACCGGCGACTGGATCGTGGTGCCCGGCACCCCCGCCAACGGCATCGTCATAGACGTGTCGCTCTCGGCCGTGAAGATTCAGAACTTCGACAACACCATCGTCACCGTGCCCCCGTACACCCTCGTGTCCACATCCTTCCAGAACTACCGCGGCATGAAGGACAGCGGCATGCGGCGCTTCACCCGCAACTTGCTCATCGACCTCCCCACCGTGGCGCGCCTCACCCCCGCCATGATCGACAAGGCCGTCGCCGCCCATCCCGAGCTGAAGCCCTTCGTCGACAGTCTCCGCTCGCGCGGCAGCCTCATAGAGGCGCAGCCCGGCATACGCCCCGTCAACGGCACCATCGAGACAAACCTGGGCCTGTTCCGCGCCTATGCCACCATGTATCTCGAGAGCAGCCCCCTCATCAACAGCACGGCGCAGATACTCGTGCGCATCCTCGAGCCCAACGCCAACGGCATACCCCTCGACATCTACGCCTTCACCTGCACCACCGACTGGAACGAGTTCGAGGCCATACAAAGCTCCGTCATGGAGCACCTGGCCACCGCCACCGCCGACTTCGGGCTGGGTATTTACACGTCGAGCTCCCTCACAGTCGACGAGGCCCCGTCGCTGCCCGCGCCGGCCGCCGCAGCCGACGCCAAGGCCGATACCGCCGCGAAGTAACGTAGCCGGCTCTAAGAGCTTGTTTAATAATAAATGTGAACCCACAGGTTGCGGATTTTTAGTTAAATCGCTTTGAGTCAGAGGGAGTGTAGCTGTAGCTACACGACTGATGAGGAGAAGCGAGTTAACGAAAAAGACGCAATACAAAAGTAATATTAATGAAATTATAGCACATAAGAATATGAATAATACCTCTGTGCACGAAACTTTGAATGTCTTTCGTTCTTCGTCTCAGTCGTTTATCTCGATAAACTCCTTCAACTCAGACCGAAATCCAAATCAAAGT
>CAYNXG010000068.1:0-9579 GCA_964401095.1 uncultured Bacteroides sp. | reverse complement strand
TTCTGATTTTGTATATAAAATAGAGACTGCCTAACTTTGGTTGTTAGACAGCCTCCAGATTCAAAACAGGCTGTGCCACGACACTGTGACACAGCCTGTTTCATGCACATTATTTTTCGGGATTATTTTATCAATACCTTGCGGGCCGAGGAGCCGCGGCGCTCGATATAGAGGCCGGGAACCGAGGGATTAACCACGCGCACACCACTGAGGGTGAAGTATTCGGGAGCGGCTGCGCCGTCGCCGGCAATCACGTCCCCTACCCCTGCCATATCCACATATTCGTGGAAGACTGAACGGATAGCGTTGATAAATTCTTCGGCATCGGGGTCGTAGTCCTGCAGCACGTATTCAACAGGATATCCGTATTCGGGATCGTCTACCGTAGTGCCGACTGTCCACTGCGCTACATCGGGCTCCATGCCTTCGTCCCGGAATGCCGCGTAAACGAGGGTCTCAAGTCCGAAATCGTTGTAATGCAGCTTCTCGAGATAGGTGTATGCCTCGCGGTTGCCGTCGTAGGTATAGACCTCCGTATCGTCGAGGTCATAGCTTCCCCAGGCGTCGAGCACATTCACGTTGCGGGTAGCCACCACCTGTGCATCTTCAAACATATACTTGGTGACAGTGGTGAACGACTCGGAGCCTGGATAATATGTGGCGGTGACAGTCTTTTCAGTGCCTTCGTCGTTGATTTTGGCGGAAGAGATACGGTTGCTGCCCGAGAAAAGGTCGTTGACACCGGTAATCTGACCGTCGGTACGGTCCCACACGATATCGGTCATTTCAACAGAAGTCTCCCAGTAGAGGCTGAAGCCGTCGGAAACGAGCTGTTCGTTCTTGATTGCAGCGGCCTTTCCGTCGGCACCATAAGTGATGGTAAGGCGTTCGATGGGATCGTAATTGTTGTTGTAATACAGGAAAAGCTCGATTGAGGTTATGTTGCCGTTCCCGTCGCGTTTGACCGTGCGACGATATATGTTGCCGTTGAAATCCCAGCTGTCGTTGCGCCACTGATAAGTCTTGTTGGACGTAATCAGATTATGCGCCACGGGGTCATATTCAACCTCTTTCTTTTCACTGTTGACAAACTCGCCCGAGGCGTTGCCGTTCTGTTTCAGGGTGGAAATCACTTTGCCGTATTCGTTATAGACAAATGTCTCGAGCACGGCGCTGCCGTCGCTATAGTTTGAAAGGTTCGTGAGGATGTTTCCGTCGGCGTCGTAGGTGTACTCCACATCGGCATCTTCGATCCACTCGTCTTCCCACACATAGATAGTCTCGCTCTTTACGCGCCATTTGTGTTCGTCGGCGGCTGCACGCGCAGCGGCCTTGCGGAGGGCGCTTTCCTTGGCCATTCTGTTCACAAAAGCCTGCCTGTGCGAGGAGGCAACAGAGGGGAGAGCAACCGAAAGTGCTAATACAATTAAGTAAATTTTCTTCATTCGCTTTGCAATTTATAATGATATCGGCCGTAAAGTTAATGTTTTTGCACAAAAAAAGCAAATCCGCAACAAATTACTGTCGCGGACTGATAAAAAATCAATAGTGGAGCTCACGCAGAGCTCCACGGGATATTATTTTCGGGGCATAATGGCTATGGCATTGAGCCGGTGCTCGAGCTCGGTGGAGCTGAGACGTGTGGTGAGCTTGCCGCGGTGGGCGATGGAGATATTGCCGGTCTCCTCGGACACCACGACGGCCACGGCGTCGGTGGCCTGCGCTATGCCGAGAGCCGAGCGGTGGCGCAGTCCCATGTAGCGGGGCACATTGTTGTCATGGCTCACGGGCAGGATGCATCCGGCCGACATGAGGCGGCCGCGGGCTATGATGAGGGCGCCGTCGTGAAGCGGAGAGTTCTTGAAAAAGATATTCTCGATGAGACGGGTGTTGATGTTGGCGTTGATGATGTCGCCGGTCTTCTCGTAATTGTCGAGAGGCACATCCTGCTCTATCACAATGAGTGCGCCGGTCTTGGTCTTCGACATGCTCATGCAGGCATAGACCACGGGCATCACCCATGCGGTGGTGGCGGAGGCGTCGCTGTCTTTATGATGATGGAAGAGTTTGGCAAGGAAACGCCATCGCCTGTGCGAGCCCAGCTCTACGAGAAAGCGCTTGATCTGATCCTGGAAAAGGATGACGAGGATAAGCAGGCCGATACTCATGAACTTGTCGAGAATCGTGCCTATAAGCCTCATGGCGAAAATCTCGGAGGCCACTATCCACACCACGATAAAAGCCATGACACCGTAGAAAATGTTTATGGTGCCCGACTCTTTCATAAGCCTGTAGATGTAATACAGCAGCAGGGCTACAAGAAAGATGTCGATTATGTCTTTTATTCCGAATGTGGGCATGGGGTGTGTAGGATGGAGGTGAGAGGTGAAAAATATAAAATGACCGGCCCTACTGTTTGCGGGCCTCGTTCATGCGGTTGTATATGGCCACGGCCTGGCGGGCGGCCTTGACGTCGTGGACGCGGAGAATGGCGGCGCCGCGGTCGAGCGCCAGCGTGTTGAGCACGGTGGTGCCGTTGAGCGCCTCGGACGACGGAATATCGAGCAGGCGGGTTATCATCGATTTACGCGAAAATCCCACGAGGAGAGGCCTGTGGAAAAGCCCGAACAGTTCAAGGTCGGCCAGCAGCCGATAATTCTGATCCAGTGTCTTGCTGAATCCGAATCCGGGGTCGATTATCACGTCGTTCACGCCGAGAAGCGCCAGCTGCTGCAGACGGTCGCCGAGCTCCGACAACACGTCGCGCGTCACCATCTCGTAGTCGGTGTATTCCATCATGTCCTTAACCGAGCCGCGCATGTGGCTTAGGATATAGGGCACGCCGAGCTCGGCCACAGTGTCATGCATGTCGGGGTCGAGATTGCCGCCCGACACGTCGTTGACGATATCGGCGCCGAGCGCCACGGCCTCGCGGGCCACCGACGCGCGGAATGTATCCACGGAAATCAGCGTAGATGGCGCAGCCGCACGCACCACGGGCATCGCCTCGCGAATGCGGGCCAGCTCGTCGGCCTCGTCGACCTCGTCGGCGCCGGGGCGTGTGGAAAAGGCCCCCACATCGATTATATCCGCGCCCTCGGCGGCCATCCGGGCGGCTCCGGCAGCTATATCGCCCGGAGTAACGACTCTCGAGGGAGCGTAGAACGAATCGGGCGTGATATTGAGGATGCCCATCACGGCGGGCGTGTCAAAGCTGTGAAGCGTGCCGCGGATATTTAGTGTGAACGGTGTCATGGCAGGGATATCGATATTGGGGACGGTAGACAGGCCTTAGCTGCGGCCGGCGCGTTTGCGCTCCAGCTCGTCAAGGATTATCTTGCGCAGACGGATATGATTGGGGGTAACCTCCACATATTCGTCTTCCTTGATGTATTCGAGCGCTTCCTCGAGGCTGAACACTACGGGAGGCACGATACGGGCCTTGTCGTCGGCGCCCGAGGCACGCATGTTGGTGAGCTTCTTGGATTTGGTGACATTCACCACAATGTCGTTGTCCTTGGCGTTCTCGCCCACTACCTGTCCGGCGTAAACTTCCTCCTGGGGGAAGATGAAGAACCGGCCGCGGTCCTGGAGCTTGTCGATGGCATAGGCATAGGCGGTGCCGGCCTCGAGCGCGATGAGCGAACCGTTGGTGCGGCGCTCGATATCGCCCTTCCAGGGCTGATACTCAAGGAATCTGTGGGCCATGATGGCCTCGCCGGCCGAAGCCGTGAGCACATTGTTGCGCAGGCCAATGATGCCGCGCGAAGGTATCTGGAACTCGAGGTGCACGCGGTCGTTCTGCGCGGTCATCGACACCATCTCGCCCTTGCGGCGTGTGACCATATCGATAATCTTCGACGAGTATTCTTCAGTGACATTGATAGTGAGCAGCTCCACGGGTTCGCACTTGCGGCCGTCAATTTCCTTTACGATAACCTGCGGCTGGCCCACCTGCAGCTCATATCCCTCGCGGCGCATTGTCTCGATGAGCACGGAGAGGTGGAGCACACCGCGGCCGAATACCGTCCAGATATCCTGATGCGGGTCTTTGTGGACGCGCAGGGCCAGGTTGCGGTCGAGCTCGCGTGTGAGGCGGTCGCCGATGTGACGGGAGGTCACATACTTGCCGTCGCGGCCGAAGAAGGGCGAGTCGTTGATAGTGAATGTCATCGACATTGTGGGCTCGTCGATGGCGATACGGGGCAGAGGCTCGGGATTGGCTATGTCGGCCACGGTGTCGCCGATTTCAAATCCCTCGATGCCTATAAGGGCGCAGATGTCGCCGCTCGACACCTCGGCCACTTTCTTGCGGCCCATGCCCTCGAATGTGTGCAGTTCCTTGATTTTCTGCTTCACCACGGAGCCGTCTTTGCGGCAAAGGGCCACTTCCATGCCTTCGCGGAGTGTGCCGCGATGCACGCGGCCGATAGCGATACGTCCCACATAGCTTGAATAGTCGAGCGATGTTATGAGCATCTGAGCGTCGCCCTCGTAAGTGGTGGGCGCGGGAATCTGCTCAATGATAGCGTCGAGCAGGGGGAGGATGTTATCGGTGGGTTTCTCCCAGTCGGTGCTCATCCAGCCGTTCTTGGCCGAGCCGAATATGGTGGTGAAATCGAGCTGGTCCTCTGTAGCGTCGAGATTGAACATCAGGTCAAACACCATGTCCTGCACCTCGGAGGGGCGGCAGTTGGGCTTGTCCACCTTGTTGACGACGACCACGGGCTTCAGGCCTATCTGCAGGGCCTTCTGAAGCACGAAACGTGTCTGAGGCATGGGGCCCTCGAAAGCATCGACAAGCAGTATGCAGCCGTCGGCCATGTTGAGCACGCGCTCAACCTCGCCGCCGAAGTCGGCGTGCCCCGGAGTGTCAATGATGTTGATTTTCGTACCCTTGTAGTTGATGGATACGTTCTTTGAAAGGATTGTTATACCGCGCTCGCGTTCGAGGTCGTTGTTGTCAAGTATGAGCTCGCCGGTGTTCTGATTGTCACGGAAAAGGTGACCGGCCAAAAGCATTTTGTCGACGAGGGTAGTCTTGCCGTGGTCGACGTGTGCGATGATGGCGATATTTCTGATGTTCTGCATTCTATTGGAATTTTCGCTGCAAAGTTACGAATTTTTGTTCATACAGCCAAGCGGCGACCTTATTTAGCGTCGGTGTCGGAGGGATATGCTATACGTGTGTGATATATTGTCATGAGGCGTTTCACGAATGCGGCCTTGATGCGCTTGATATCGCGGAATTCGAGGGTGGAATCGTCGTGAAGGCCGTCGGCAATCTGGCCGTCGATAATCTTGTTGACAAGGTCGGTGATCGACTCGCGGGAGTAGTCTTTGAGCGAGCGCGACGCGGCCTCGACGGCATCGGCCATCATAAGGAGCGATGTCTCTCGGCTCTGCGGGTTGGGGCCGGGATAGGTATATGGCGCCGCATCGGGCATCTCGCCTTCGGGGCAGCTCTTGGCGGCCTTGAAATAGAAGTATTTGGCACGTCCGCGGCCGTGATGTTCCACGATGAAGTCCTTTATCACGCGCGGCAGACCCACCTTGTCCGCGGCCTTGAGGCCGTCGGTGACGTGGCCTATCACGATGCGTGCGCTCTGTTCGGGCGGCAGGGTGTCATGCGGGTTCACACCATGCTGGTTCTCGGTGAAGAACGCGGGATTGTTCATCTTGCCGATATCGTGATACAGGGCACCGGCGCGCACAAGGGGCTCGTTGGCGCCCATGGCGCGGGCGGCGTCGGATGCAAGATTGCTAACGCTCATCGAATGCTGGAATGTGCCGGGGCAGGTATCCGAAAGCTTGCGCAGCAGCGGCTGATTGGTGTCTGACAGCTCCACGAGTGTCACCACGGACACGAAGCCGAAGATGCGCTCGACAAGCGACATTAGAATATATGCCATGGACACCATGACGGCATTCGCGCCGAGGAAGGCGGGCATGCGCCACGTCCATCCGTCGAGCGAGCCGTTCATCAGCAGTTCGAGCGAGAAGTAACCGGCCACGTAGGACAGGGCACACAGGCCGGCGGTGCGCAGCAGCTGAGAACGTCGGGCAAGCTCGCGCAGCGAATATGTGGCGACAGCGCAGGCGCAGAACTGAAGGAATATGAACTCGAGGGCAAACGACGTTATCGGCGCAATGAGCAGCACCACTATCGATGCCGTGAACAGGGCCGTGCGCCCATCGAAAAATACCAGTACCAGGATAGGCACGATGGCCATGGGTACGATGTACACCCCGCCGGGGATGAACGTGTTCATACCCGCGGCAAAAAGGAAGAATATGGTTACCAGCGAGAATATGAACAGCATAGCCTTCATGTCGGCATAAATCTCGGGTGCAAAAAGGGCGCAGTAGGCCGAAAGGAGCGTAAGCAATATCGCCACAAACAGGAATTGACCGAGCCATGTGAGAAGGGTGGAATGCGCGCCGTGGTTGAGGCGTGCGTCGAGCAATTCCTCGTAGGTGCGAAGGTTGGTGAAGTCCTGCGGGGTGATGATATCGCCCTTGTTTATTATGGCCTGACCCTGAAGGATTACGCCACGGTCGGCTGTAAGTGTCTGATATTCGTTGTCATAATGTCGGCGGCTCTCCTCGGCGCTGAATACGATGTTGGGGCGCAGGAGATTGTGCACGTCGGCCTCTATGAAGTAGCGGTGCATCTCGGGCGACGACATGGCGCTGTCGAGCGCCAGATACAGCTCGCGCGGAGTGGTGTATTCGGAAGTTGCCACCTCCGACATGACGTTGCGGTCGAGGACGCGGACCTTGGGGAGGCGCCCGCTGCGTATATCAGCGGCAGCCTCGGCCTGTATGACGCCGCGGTTATACGCCTTGCGCAGCAGCGAGGCAAGGCGCGCAGCCTGGTGCGAGCCGCGGCGGGGCAAAGCGTCGATGATCGAATCGGCCATCTCGCTGTCGAGCGTATAGATGGGGACGAAACGCGCGTCGAGGGTGTCGCGGATAGCCCTCACCGTCATTGAATCGGGATGGATGGGGATATCGAACGGCGCGATGAGCTGGGCATAGTTCCACGGACGGTCCTGCTCGTAGATAAACTTATGATTGCGCGGATGGGGATAAAACCATACAATGAGCACGGCGGCGGCCACAGCCATGAGGATGTGGCGCAGCAGCGCGCTTTCGGGAATTTTCAGCGATAGTTTCATTGTCGTCAACTGATACGTGTGGCGGACTTGACACCGTCGATTGAAAGAATCTTGGCTATGAGGTCGAGAACGGCATCGACAGATACCACCCTAACCCACAGGTCGCATGAGAACACCTCGGCGCTGGCCTCGATGTCGAGCTTGCGTATATCGATGGCAAGATGGGTTGAAATCATGTTAGTAAGCTCCTGGAGGATGCCGTGACGGTCAATGCCCTCGATGTGTACGCGGGCCATGAACTTGGCGCCGGCGTTTTCCCATCGTGTGGCCACGATGCGCGGGCCATAGCCGGCCTTGAGCACCTGGGCACGCGGACAGTCGAGCGAATGGACTTCCACCTTTCCGGCGTCGGTGATGAATCCGAGAGTGTCGTCGCCGGGGATGGGCGAGCAGCAGTCGGCCGTGCAGAAGTTGGCGTTGCCGCGGTCGTCGCAGCGCAGGGTGTATATTTCCTTGGGGTTGATTCTGGGCGCGGCGGCTTCGGTGTCGTCGGCCGGCGTATCGGCGGCGCGCTTGCCAAGGCGCAGAATCTTGCTGATAATGCCGCCGCTCTTGTTGCCCGACGCCTCGGCGGGCTTGCGGAGGGCCTTTACGAGGAAGTCGCCAAGCATTATTTCCTCGTTGCCGAGCTGATAGCACAGGTCATCGCGGTTGGCCACGTGATACGTGCCGAGTATCTTGGAAATCACGGCATTGGAGTCGGGTATATTATGCTCGGCGAGCCATTCGCGCAGCATCTCGCGGCCCTTGGCCATCAGAGGCTGTCTCAGCTTGCGCAGCGACGCGCGCAGGCGTGTCTTGGCATGTGCGGTGACGAGGAATTCGGCCCACTCGGCCTGCGGGGTCTGCGACTGTGAGGTGAGAATCTCCACCTGGTCGCCCGAACTGAGACGCGAGCTCAGGGGCACCAGCTTGTGGTTGACTTTGCCGGCGATGCAGTGTGTGCCCAGCTCGGTGTGAAGGGCAAAGGCGGCGTCGAGCACCGATGAGCCGGCGGGGAGGGTTATCAGCTCGCCCTTGGGCGTGAACACCACTATCTCCGAGGCAAACAGGTTTAGCTTCACCGTGTCAAGGAAGTCGATGGCCGAAGGCTCGGGATTGTCGAGGATGTCCTTGATGGTGCGCAGCCATGCGTTGAGCTCGCTCTCCTCGTCGCCCTCGCCTATCTTGTAGCGCCAATGCGCGGCAAATCCCTTCTCGGCAATCTCGTCCATGCGACGGCTGCGGATCTGAACCTCCACCCAGTTGCCGTCGGGGCCCATCACGGTGAGGTGCAGGGCCTGGTAGCCGTTGGCCTTGGGGGTCGAAATCCAGTCGCGTGTACGCTCGGGATGCAGGCGGTAGAGGTCGGTTATGATAGAATATATATTCCAGCACAGAGTCTTCTCGCGCGAGGGATCGTCACATTCAAACACGATGCGCATGGCGTAGAGGTCGTAGACCTCCTCGAAGGGCACGTGCTTGGTCTCCATCTTGTTCCATATGGAATATACCGACTTCAGGCGGGCCTTGGCCTCGTAGACAAGGCCTTTTTCGTCGAGTTTGCGCTTTATGGGCTCGGCAAAATCGGTATAGACGGCGGCACGCCTTGCCTCGCTCTCGGCAATCTTGCGCGAGATGGTCTCGTAGGTCTTGGGGTGCTCGTATTTGAAGGCAAGGTCCTCAAGCTCGGTCTTGATGGCGAACAGGCCGAGACGGTGGGCCAGGGGGGCATATATATATAATGTCTCGCCGGCTATCTTGTACTGCTTGTTCGGGGCCATGGAGCCGAGGGTGCGCATGTTGTGGAGACGGTCGGCCATCTTGACGAGCACCACGCGTATGTCCTCGCTCATGGTGAGAAGGAGTTTGCGGAAATTCTCGGCCTGGGCCGAAGCCTTGTCGCCGAAAATACCGCCCGAAATCTTCGTAAGCCCCTCCACCAGGCGGGCAATCTTATGGCCGAAGTGCTGTTCTATGTCCTCGCGGGTGTATTCGGTGTCCTCCACCACATCGTGGAGCAGGGCGGCGCATATCGATGTGGAGCCGAGTCCTATCTCCTGACTGGCAATCTTGGCCACGGCTATTGGATGCAGAATGTACGGCTCGCCCGAGCGCCGTCTGACGCCCTTGTGAGCCTCTTTGGCAAACCGGAACGCCCGCTCGATTATCTCCACCTTCTTGCGGTGGTTGCTGCGCAGATATCCGTCGAGCACATCGGCAAAAGCCTTTTCTATCATTGCGTCCTCCTCCGAGGGAGTCATTCTCGTAACGTCGTCGGTCATAGAATCAATAATTTGGCAATTAACTACAAAAATACAACATCCCCGCGAATCCGCCAAAAAAATTTTCACGGCACGAAAGATGTAGACTCAACAAGCAAGTGCAAAATTAGTGAATGTGTTTAAAGAACTCAATC
>CAYNXG010000067.1:0-9614 GCA_964401095.1 uncultured Bacteroides sp. | reverse complement strand
CATCATGGAGATGGCCGACGGCATCGTCATCAACAAGGCCGACGGCGACAACATCCCCCGCACACAGCTGGCCCAGGCACAGTTTCGCAGCGCCCTGCAGCTCTTCCCGCCCGCTCCCTCGGGCTGGAAACCCGAGGTGCTCACCTACTCGGGCTACTTCGAGCTGGGCATCCCCGAGGTGTGGGACATGATCGACCGCTACTTTGCCTTCGTCAAGGAAAACGGCTACTTCGGACAGAAGCGCCGCCAGCAGGCCCGCTACTGGATGTACGAGACCATCGACGAGCAGCTGCGCTCGCATTTCTACAACGACCCCGACATAGCGGCCACCCTGCAGCGGCTCGACCGCGAGGTGGAGAACAACCGCCGCAGCTCGTTCACCGCCGCGCGCGACATCCTCGACCGCTATTTCTCCTCAAAACAATGAAAACTATGATACGCAGAATCTTGATATGCGCCGTGCTGGCCCTGCTGGCCGTGGCGCTCCCCTCGGCCAAGAAAGGCGACCTGGAATTTGAAGTAAGGTCGTATGACTTCGGCACCGTCACCGACACTCACGACCCCATAGTGCGGGAATACGACTTCGTGAACACGTCGTCGCAGCCCGTGGCCGTGCTCTCGGTCACCACCGGATGCGGCTGCACCAAGCCCGAATACCCCCTCAAGCCCGTAGGCCCCGGCGAGAAGGGCAAGATTGTCATCACATTCCTCCCCAAAGGCCAGCGGGGCAATATCAACCGCGACATCAACGTGCGCTACCGCGGGGCCAAAGCCCGCTCTTCGGCACGCGTGACGCTCAAACTGAAGGGAACCGTCGTTCCCGGCGAATAACCACATGCCCGGAAGTATAGAATTCTACGTCATCTGCGCCGTGCTGGCGGCCGCCGCCGTGGCCGTGGCCGCCCTGCCGCGCCGTCAGCGGGCCTCCGTTCTCCACATGGCCGCCGGCGAGCTCTCGGCCTCTGACGAGGGCCGCGGACAAGGCCCCGCACTCGACATCACCGTCGACGACAACCGCCGCGTGCACATCGTGCGCCGCGGACTCCCCGACATCACCGACGCCGGCGCCGTGTCGCTGGCCCTCAACGTGGCCGGCTTCGACGTGGTTATCGAGGAGCGCGTCACCTATGGCCGCGGACAGTCGCCGGTGGACACGGCCACATTCGTGCTCGACTTCTTCGGGCCCGAACGATATCACATACGCTACAATTCCGAAGACCTCGGCATATTCACCGCCTTCACACTCCCCGTGAAGGAAGGCATACATATCCGGCGCGACTTCAAAATATGACTCAGGCATGACTTGGGTCGTTTTTATTAGGTTTATATAGAAAAATTATCTACCTTTGCCAACACATCCGGGGCTGCGATTGCGCCCCGCGCTAAATAACCCTAAATCAATATGTTAGAGAAAACCAACCTAAAAGTTCTTGACAAGGTGGTAGTGCGCTTTTCGGGCGACTCGGGCGACGGCATGCAGCTCGCCGGCAACATTTTCACAAATGTATCGGCCGGCGTGGGCAACCAGGTATCCACCTTCCCCGACTATCCTGCCGAGATCCGCGCCCCGCAGGGCTCTCTGAGCGGCGTATCGGGCTTCCAGGTAAGCGTGGGACAGAACGTGCACACGCCCGGCGACCGCTGCGACGTGCTCATCGCCATGAATCCCGCGGCGCTCAAACAGAATGTAAAATTCCTGAAACCCGGCGGCGTCATCATCGTCGACATCGACTCGTTCAAGGAAGCCGACCTCAAGAAAGCCCTTTTCACCACCAACCGCCCCTTCGAGGAGCTCGGCATAAAGGCCCAGGTGGTGGAAGTCCCCGTAACATCCATGACCAAGGCCGCCCTCGAAGGCTCGGGACTCGACGCCAAGGGCGTGCTCAAATGCCGCAACATCTTTGCCCTCGGCCTGGTGTGCTGGCTCTTTGACCGTCCCCTCGACAGCGCCCTGCGTCATCTCAAAAACAAATTCGCCAAAAAGCCCGCCATCTACGAGGCCAACGCCAAGGTGATAGAGGCCGGCTACAACTACGGCCACAATATACACGCATCGGTGTCGACCTACCGCATCGAGAGCGACGAGCCCCGTCCGGGCGTATATACCGACATCAACGGCAACACCGCCACCGCCTGGGGCCTCATCATGGCCTCGCAGAAGTGCGGACGCCCCCTGTTCCTGGGCTCATATCCCATCACCCCCGCCACTGACATCCTCCACGAGCTGGCCAAGCGCAAAGACCTCGGCGTAAAGGCCATACAGATGGAAGACGAGATAGCCGGCGTATGCTCGGCAATCGGCGCATCGTTTGCCGGCAACCTCGCCGTCACCAGCACCTCGGGCCCCGGCCTGGCGCTCAAGAGCGAGGGCATCGGCCTGGCCGTGATGGCCGAGCTGCCCCTGGTGGTGATCGACGTGCAACGCGGCGGCCCCTCCACCGGCCTGCCCACCAAGACCGAGCAAACCGACCTGTTCCAGGCCCTCTATGGCCGTAACGGCGAGTCGCCCCTGGCCGTAGTGGCCGCAGCCACCCCCACCGACTGCTTCACCATGGCCTTCGAGGCCGCACGCATCGCCGTGGAGCACATGACCCCCGTCATCCTGCTCACCGACGCGTTCATCGGCAACGGCTCCAGCGCATGGCGCGTGCCCGAGGCCGACGAATATCCCGAAATCAAGGTGCCCGAAGTCACTCCCGAGATGCTCGCCGGAGGCTGGCGCCCCTACGACCGCGACGAGCAGTCGCTGGCCCGCTACTGGGCTGTGCCCGGCACCGAAGGCGCCATGCACCGTCTCGGCGGCCTCGAGAAAGACTGCCACACCGGCGCCATTTCCACCGACCCCGTCAACCACGAGAAGATGGTGCTCACACGCCGCGAGAAAATCGCGCGCATCGCCAACGACATTCCCGCCCTCGAGGTTTACGGCGACAAGGACGCCGACACCATCCTCGTAGGCTGGGGCGGCACTTACGGCCATCTGCGCACAGCCGCCGAAGAGCTCTGCGCCGAAGGCATCCCCGTGGCACACGCACACTTCCGCTACATCAATCCCCTGCCTGCCAACGCCCTCGACGTCCTGCGCTCTCACAAACGCGTCATAGTGGCCGAGCTCAACACCGGCATGTTCGCCGACTACCTGCAGGCCAAGCTCCCCGGCGTGGAGATTCTCCGTATCAACAAGATACAGGGACAGCCGTTCCAGGTGAGCGAGATTGTGGAACATGTAAAACAACTCATATCGCTTTAAGTCATGGAAGACCAACAATATACCGCCGCCTCATATAAGAGCGACCAATCAGTGCGCTGGTGTCCCGGCTGCGGCGACCACGCTATCCTCAACACCCTCCACAAGGCCATGGCCACGCTGGGCGTGCCCCCGCACATGACCGCCGTGATATCGGGTATCGGCTGCTCCTCGCGCCTGCCCTATTACATGAACACCTACGGATTCCACACCATCCACGGCCGCGCCGCTGCGATTGCCACCGGCTTCAAGTGCGCCAATCCGGAGATGACCGTATGGCAGATCTCGGGCGACGGCGACGGCCTCGCCATCGGCGGCAACCACTTCATCCACGCCGTGCGCCGCAACATCGACATAAACATAATCTTGTTCAACAACAAGATTTACGGCCTCACCAAGGGCCAGTACTCGCCCACGTCGGCCCGCGGATTCGTGTCGAAATCCTCGCCCTACGGCACGGTGGAAGACCCGTTCATCCCCGCCGAGCTGTGCTTCGGCGCCCGCGGCACATTCTTCGCCCGCTCAATCGACGTTGAACTCGCCACATCGCAGGAAGTTCTCGTAGCCGCCGCCCGCCACAAGGGCACATCGGTGACCGAGATTCTGCAAAACTGCGTGATATTCAACAACGGCATCCACAACGCCATCACCGACCGCGCCGTTCGCGCCGAGCGCACCATCCACCTCCGCCACGGCGAGAAGATGCTTTTCGGCGCCGACATGCAGCGCGGCCTCGTGCAGGACGGATTCGGCCTCAAGGCCGTCACCATCGGCGAGGACGGCTACACCATCGACGACGTGCTCGTTCACGACGCCCATACGCCCTCCAACTTCCTGCACCAGCAGCTGGCCATGATGGACGGCGAATCGCTGCCTCTGGCCATCGGCGTCATCCGCGACGTGGAAGCTCCCACCTACGACCAATCACTCACCGAGCAGGTGGCCGAGGTGCGCGCACGCAAGGGCTTCAACACCCTCCGCGACATGATTCTCGCCGGCGAGACCTGGACTGTAGAATAAGACCCCGACGGCCACGCGCCGCCACACCGTAAAAAACGACGGTCACGCTTCTCAATCAACATGAAGCGCGACCGTCGTTCTGTTTCCGGCTCCCCGCGGAGGGCGCTCAGCGGGTGCTGCGGTAAATGTCCTCTATGACCAGGCCGGCCAGGCGCATGCCGAAGATGGCCGTGGTGTGGGCGAAGGTGCCGTTGGCCCCGTCGGCCGACTCGAGCCGCATCTCTATGCGCTCGGGCGAGTAGACACACTTGAAGCGGCGCCGCGGATAGGTCTCCCGGCGCTTGAAATACTGCCGCAGGGCGCGGGCCAGCGGGCAGCCCTCCACCTTGTAGAACTCGGCGGTGGCTATCCGCGAGGCGTCGAGCTTGCGCGCGGCGCCCATCGACGAGAACAGCGTGGCCCGCGAGGCCGTAGCGTTCAGTATCAGCGCGGCCTTGCACCGCAGCGAGTCTATGGCGTCTATCACATAGTCATAATCGTCAAAGTTGTACTCGTCGGCGTTCTCGGGCGTGTACATGCCGTGTATGGCCGTGAGGTCGAGCCCGGGATTGATGTCGAGCAGGCGGCGGGCCAGCACCTCGGTCTTCACCATTCCCACGGTGGAGGTGAGGGCGGGCAGCTGGCGGTTGATGTTCGACACGGCCACCGTGTCGCCGTCGATGATGGTGAGGTGTCCAATGCCGGTGCGCACCAGGGCCTCGGCACACCACGACCCCACGCCGCCCACTCCGGCAAGAAAAACGCGGGCGCCGCGCAGACGGGCCATCATGTCGTGGCCGGCTACGAGCGCCGTGCGTTGGAATATGCTGTCGTTGTCCACAGTCGGTTACATGTCTTCGTCAATCGAGAAGGGATCGGGCTCCACGGAGTCGTCAAAGTCGAGCGCGCCGGATGCGGGCTTGGTCTCGGCGGCTGCGGCGGCGGGCTCGTCGGCGCTCTCCTCGGCCGCGACGGCCTTGCGGACAGCCATGCGGGCCTTGGGATTGCGGTCGGCCTCGCGCATGGCCTCGGACACCTTGGCTGCGATTTCGTCGGCCAGCTCGGGATTGTCCTCGAGCGTGCGCTTGGCGGCGTCGCGTCCCTGGGCCAGCTTGGCGCCGTTGTAGCTGAACCACGAGCCGCTCTTGTTGATTATGCCGTATTCAACGCCGAGGTCGAGAATCTCGCCGCTCTGCGATATGCCCTCGCCGAACATGATGTCGAATTCGGCGCGGCGGAAGGGGGGCGCCACCTTGTTCTTCACGACCTTTACCAGGGCGCGGCGTCCCAGCACGTCGTCGCCGTCCTTGATGGACGCGCGCGAGCGGATATCGATGCGCACCGAGGCATAGAACTTGAGCGCGTTGCCGCCGGTGGTGGTCTCGGTGGGGCCGAACATCACGCCGATTTTCTCGCGGAGCTGGTTGATGAATATGCAGCAGGTGTTGGTGCGCGAGATCACGCCTGTAAGCTTGCGCATGGCCTGCGACATGAGGCGTGCCTGAAGGCCCACGTTGCGGTCGCCCATCTCGCCCTCGATCTCGCCCTTGGGGGTAAGGGCTGCCACCGAGTCGATGACAAGGATGTCGATGGCCGACGAGCGAATGAGCTGCTCGGCTATCTCGAGGGCCTGCTCGCCGTTGTCGGGCTGGGCCATGAGGAGATTGTTGATGTCTACGCCGAGGCTCTGGGCATAGAAGCGGTCAAAGGCATGCTCGGCGTCGATTATGGCCGCTATGCCGCCCATTTTCTGGGCTTCGGCGATAGCGTGGATGGCCAGGGTGGTCTTACCGGACGACTCGGGGCCGTAAATCTCGATGATGCGGCCGCGGGGATAGCCTCCCACGCCGAGGGCATAGTTGAGGCCCACCGAGCCGCTGGGGATAACCTCCACGTCCTCGATGGAGTCGTCGCCGAGCTTCATTATGGCACCGCGGCCAAAGTCTTTTTCAATCTTGCCGAGGGCCTGCTCGAGAGCCTGACGGCGCACGGCGGCGGGATCTGCGGGCGCGCCCGCGGTCTTGCCCTTCTTGGGCTTATCTGTCTTGGGTTTTTCCATTTTTATCGTGCTTTTAGAGTCTTTTTTCTTATATATTTTAACGTTAAAACGGCCCGGAAATTGCCTGTGCCGTTCCCACGATGCAAAGTTAATACATTACGTGTGCAATTTACAGGCACATGATGGTTAATCAAGGTTAAATCCACATTCTTCACTCAACTATCCCGCCCGCACGGTGTTTTACATATACAAGCGAAAATTACTTTTTCCATTGCAAGAATGTGATAATGATTGGTTTATTATCTAACGTGGCGACACCGTGAGGCGTCGCCACGTTGGGTTTTTATACGATTCTAAATATCATGCTATTCTAAAGCTCAATCCTGCGAGCCCATGGCATGGAGGCGCGACATAATGTCGATAAGGGCCTCGGCGGGGCTGTCGGGACGCACCGTCATGTGTTCGGGGGCCGGAATGGCGCGGGCGGCGGCGGCAAACCCGGCATATGCGGCCTCGTCAATCGGCGACAGGGCGCCCTGCGGCACGGCGCCGGCGGCCGCGGCAAACAGAACGGCCTCTATGGCCAGGATGGCGCGGGCATGGCCGGCCATGAAGCTGTCGCCGTCGCTCGCGGCCACGAGTTCGAGACAGCTTGTGAAGAAGCGGCGGTGAAGCGCGGCAAACTGCAGTGCCAGCGCGCCGGTATCAGCCTTGGACATGTCTACGCTTATGAGCATCGACAGCATGGTGGACATGGCGGGGCGGCGCGCGCCGTGCATCTCCAGGGCGTCGAGGTGGGCCGAGGCTATGAGCAGGAAGTCGGCCATGGCCTGTGTGGCATCCTCGCCGCGGGTGGCCACGGTCTTCCACTCTGTGTCATATCGCGATACGGCTTCGGCCGACGAGCGCAGCAATGCCTCGGGCTCGGCGGCCTCGGCGAGCAGCGCGGTATAGGTCTGTAAGGCGGTTTGAGTCGGATTCATCAGAAATATTGGGCGCGGAGAATCAGCGGCGGAAGGTGTCACTGCCCGAATTGTTGGTGCGGAATCCTCCGCCAAAGCCTCCGAAACCGCCCATGTTGTTGTTATTGTTACGGTTGTTATTGTTGCGGTTGTTGTTCCGGCGGTTGTTCACGCCGTTGTACTTGCCGCCGAGCAGCGGATCGTCGTCCTCGGTTTCCTCCTCGTCGGCGCTCTTCTCGCCGCGCTTCAACTTGGGCTTGTTCTTAAGGATGGCCTTGGGTTTCTGACGGTCGACGGGCAGCTCGTAGATATCCCAGTCCTGCTCCACGTCCCAGTTGCGTTTAAGCTCTATTTTCTTGGGATAATAGGCCACTTCCTCGGGCTGTATGGAGTCGAGGATGCCGGTGGTCCACAGGCCGTCGCCGTTGGTGTCGAAGAACATGCGGGCATACACCGTGCCGGGATTGAGATAGCGGAACACGGCCTTGCCGTCGCGCACGCGCTCGCGGCGCACCGGCTCGTCATTGGCGCCGAGCAGCTCCACCACGGCGGTGGAATCCGCGCCCTTAAGCTTCAGCGTGAGATTGGAATACTCCTCGAGGGCCTTCACGGTGATTTCCTGCTCGAAGGGCTTGTTGTGCTCGCCGTAGACGCCGACGATGGCCGCGGAGTCGACAGAAAGCCTGTACTTTACGCCCGGCAGCCACTCCTGGCGTATGAGGCGGTTGAGGACGGGATTCACAGTATCCGGCTCGATGGTGAACGACTTGACGGGCGTCCACACGGTGTCGGTAAGCATCTCGAAGCGCACATGCGCCGTGTCGATCGAGCGCAGGGGCTGGCCGCCGGTGAACGTGAGCGGCAGATACACCTCCTGGGGCGTGGGCGACACCACCGCCAGCGGCAATACGTCTATGGCCGGGGGCAGCGTGTCGGCCTCTATCTCCTTTTTCGAGCGCTTGGGCGGACGATAATAGAAGCGGAGGGTGTCGACGGTCCAGTCGAGGCGGTCGAGCGAGTCGGGCTTGCGATAGCGCACCGACAGGCGCAGCGAGTCGGTGGCCAGCACGGCAGAGTCGGTGATCCACAGGGTCAGCGAGTCGCGCTCATGCGAGTACATGGGCACGGCCCACGAGTCGGAGAAGCGGCCGCGCAGGCTGTCGGGAGTGCCGTCGACGATTCTTATCTGCGGCAGCGAATCGGGCGGCGCGCCGAGGTTGATGGTGGCCCGACGGCGGTCGGGGCGGGCATAGTCCTTGATGTATTGCGCGCGGTAGTCCTGGTTGAACCATGTCAGCAGCAGGTCGTTGGGCAGGTACTGTATGCCGTCGCGCATGATCAGCGAGTCGCCGCCCGCAGCGTCGTAGAGCGTGTCGGTTATCTGTATCGAGCGCATGTCGGGCACCACGAGCGAGTCGAGGAAGGCCACGTCCTCCGAGCGGTCCCAGTGCCAGTCGCGGTTGATGTCGTTGAGCGCATATATGCGGTAGGCGCCGGGCACGAGGTTGCGGATGGTGAACTGGCCCGACTGGTTGGTGCGTGCGATGCGGTCGGGCGGCAGGGTGCGTATCGCCGTGTCTGACGTGTTGGAATACGCGCCTACGAGCATGCCCTGGGCCGGCTCGAGATTCGAGGCCTGCAGCACGATGCCCGACACCCTCATGGAATCGAGCTCGGGGCCGGTGGAGAAGTCCATGGCAAAGCCGTCGAGGATGTTGCCCTCGTTGAGGTCCTTGATGGCGTCGCCGAAGTCGATTGTATAAGTGGTGTTGGGTTTGAGGGTGTCGCGAAGGCGCACGCTCACGCGGTGGCCGTTGGCCGATATTGCCGGGGCCTCGAGCTGCACGGGAGATATCACCACCTTGTTGAAGGCGTCCTCGAGCTGTACGTTCTCGTTGAAGATAATACTGAACGAGGTGGCGTCCACACCACGCTGTCCCATGGCCGGGTTGGAGCGTACATATACCGGCGGTTCCTCGTCGCGGGGGCCGCCTTCGGGCCGGCCTACGCTGGCACAGGCCGTCAGCACCAGGGCTGCGGCCACGGCGGGCAGGGCGTGGAGTGTGGATCTCATCTTAAACGGCTGACAGATCAGATTGACAGGCGGCGCAGGGTGTTGAGCAGCTCGCGGTTGATGGGCTTGTCGTTCTTGATGGCCTTGGAGAAGGGCACGTAAACGATTTCGTCGTTCTTGATACCGATCATCACGTTGCGCTGGTCTTCGAGCAGGGCGTCGATTGCAGCCGCGCCCATGCGCGACGCCAGGATGCGGTCGTGGGCCGTGGGCGAGCCGCCGCGCTGCAGGTGGCCGAGAATCGACACACGCACGTCATAGCCGGGGAACTCGGTCTTCACACGTTCGGCCAGGCCCATGGCGCCGCCGGTTACGGGGCTTTCGGCCACAAGC
>CAYNXG010000066.1:0-9693 GCA_964401095.1 uncultured Bacteroides sp. | reverse complement strand
CTACCGCGAGAGCGGCTATCTCCCCGAGGCTGTGGTGAACTTCCTGGCCCTTCTGGGCTGGAATCCCGGCGACGACACCGAGGTGATGGATATGGACGAGCTGATACGCAAGTTCTCGTTCGCCCACTGCTCGCGCTCGGGCGCCAAGTTCGCTTTTGAAAAAGGCAAGTGGTTCAACCACACCTATCTGCAGGAAGTGCCCGATGACCGCCTCGCAGCCTTGTTCAAGCCCCTGATGGAGCGTCAGGGCGTAGATATGTCGCGCTTCTCCGACGAATATATCGCCAAGGCCGTGGGTACGCTCAAGAGCCGCATCAACTTTGTCAAGGACCTCACCGAGATGGCCCGCTTCTACTTCGTGGCCCCCGACACCTACGCCCCCAAGGACATCAAGAAGCGCTGGAACGCCGAGACACCCGCCATCATGAACCGCCTCATAGAGCTGCTGCAGGGTCTCGACGACTTCTCGGCCGCAGCCGCCGAGCCTGTTGTCATGGACTGGATCAAGTCCAACGACCTTCACATGGGCAATGTCATGAACGCCTTCCGCCTCGCCGTTGTGGGCGAGTGCAAGGGCCCGCACATGTTTGAGATAACCGAAATCCTCGGAAAAGAGGAGACTATAGCACGTCTGCGCCTCGCCGTAGAGCGCATACATCTCGATGAACCCGCTGTATAACGCTGCCCTGCATGCGTATGCCGCGGCGGCGCGTGTCGCTGCGGCCCGTTCGCCCAAGGTCAGGGACATGCTCGAGGGCCAGCGCCGCACGCTCGACACCCTCGAGGCCGAGCGTAAGCGTGTGGCTCCCGACGGCTATGACGTGTGGATTCATGCCGCCTCGCTCGGCGAGTTCGAGCAGGCCCGGCCGCTGATCGAGCGCCTGCGCCGCGAGCGGCCCTCGCTGACGATTCTGCTGACGTTCTTCTCGCCCTCGGGCTATAAGGTGCGCTACAACTACGACCGCGTGGACACGGTGGCCTACCTGCCGTTCGACACGCCCGGCCGCGTGCGCCGCTTCCTCGACGCCGCCGCGCCCCGCATGGCCATATTCGTGAAATATGAATTCTGGGGAAATTACCTTCAGCAGCTCCACAGCCGCGGGGTGCCCACATATATCATATCGGCCATTTTCCGTCCCGGACAGCGCTTTTTCCGCCCCGGGGGAGGAGTATTCCGCAGGATGCTCGAGAATTTTGACCGGCTCTACGTGCAGGACGAGCGTTCGCGCAGACTGCTTGTCGGCGCGGGCATCGACCGTGTGACCGTGGCCGGCGACACCCGCTTTGACCGCGTGACCGACATCCTGGCCAAGGCGCGGGTGGTGCCCGTGGCCGAGAAGTTTGTGGCCGGCGCGCCGTTCACCCTCATCGCCGGCAGCTCGTGGCAGCCCGACGAAGACCTGTACATACCCTGGCTCAGAGAGCATCCCGAGGTGAAGGCCATTATAGCCCCGCATGAATTCGACGACGCGCGTATCGACGCCCTCTGCGCCAAGCTGCCCGGGGCGGTGCGGTTGTCGCGCGTCGACAGCCCCGACAAGCTGCGCGGCGACGAGCGCGCGCTGATAGTCGACTGCTTCGGCCTGCTCAGCAGCCTCTACCGCTACGGCTCCGCGGCCTGGGTAGGCGGCGGATTCGGGGTGAGCATCCACAATATCAACGAGGCCGCCGTCTACGGCATACCCGTGGTCTTCGGCCCCCGTCATGAAAAATTCAAGGAAGCCTCAGACCTGCTGCAATGCGGCGGCGCCGTGTGTGTCACCGACAAGGCATCGGCCCGCAAGGCCCTCGACCGCCTGCTGGACGACAACGCCGCCCGCGAGGAGTCCGGACGCGCGGCCACCCTATATATACGCCGCAGCGTGGGCGCTACCGATATTATTTATAAAGATTTATTCCTCTCAACACCCTCTGAAAAATGATTAAAGTCGGACTCAACAATAATCTGCCCGATTTTGTGGCCCTTTACCGCCTGCTCAAAGCCCACCCCGATGTGGAGATAATGTGGGTGCACGACTTCGGGCGCGTGTCGTCCATAACGCAGACCTATCCCGAGCTGGTGGGCGAGGCCGACAGCGCCATGACCGCCACGCCCGATTACAAGGCCATCAACCTGTATATCGGCCCGGCCGAGCCGAGGCTCAAGGAGGCCATGGCCGCCAACGCCGACCTCAAGGCCATCCTCACGAGCTCCTACGGCCACAGCGCCACCTCGGTGGACTGCCCCCTTGAAATCGGCCTGCCCGAATTCAACCGCAAGGCATTGGTGCGCGGCGCGCGCGTAACCCACATGCCCGAGGAATTCACCATGCTCGGGGCGCTGGCCCTGATGCCCCTGGCGCGCAATCTGCTGCTTACGGGCGACATCACCGGCTCGGTGCTTCTCGGCGGCGAGCGCATGTCCACGTGGGGCCGTTACTACCGCGAGTGGTTTGTAGAGGAGCTTTGCGAGCGCGTCCTCAGGCCGCTGCAGTCGTCGTTCAACAGCCGCTTCAAGGTGATACCTTTCAGCGTCACCGGCAATGTGCGCATGGCCACGTTCATGATCGAGTCGAAAATCAATCCCGTGGACCTGCGGCAGATCTACCACCGGTTCTACGACGACCACCGCCATGTGGTGATTCTCGACGAATCGGTGCAGGAAATCCGCGCCGGCATGGTGGAGGGCACCAACAAGGCCGTCATATCGCTCGTGGGCGGCGAAGGATGTTTCTCCGTGTCGGTGGCTTTCGACGCCCGCTACCGCATGGGCCACGGCAATATTCTCCACCTGCTCAATCTGCTCTTCGGCCTCGACGAGCGCACGGGATTCTGATATCAAAAGCTCTAAAATATTAAACAAGCTCTAAATAGAACACAATGAACGCGTGGCTCACCGTCTTACTGCTCGTAGTGTCCAACATATTCATGACATTTGCCTGGTACGGGCATCTGAAGCTCCAGCAGCTCAAGGTCATCAGCTCGGACACACCGCTGTTTGTCGTCATACTGATATCGTGGGGCATCGCCCTGGCCGAGTATTGCTTCATGGTGCCGGCCAACCGTCTCGGATTCCACGGCAACGGCGGCGCATTCACCCTGCCGCAGCTCAAGGTGATGCAGGAGGCCATAACCCTGGTTATCTTCGCCGTGTTCACGGTGGTTTTCTTCAAGGGCGAGTCGCTTCACTGGAATCATTTCGCGGCATTCCTGTGCCTGATAGCAGCCGTTTATTTCGTTTTCATGGAGCCGTAGACCCCGCTCAAAATATATTTTTGGATTAAAAAACCGGTAAATTATTCGATTTATCGGTTTTTATTCTTTATATTTGCAACAATTGAACCAATGTGCCTAAACAGGACAAAAACAGATAACTACCAAAAAAACCTTTAATTCCCCTTTTATGAAAAAACTTCTACTCAGTATGTGTGTTGCCGCGCTGGCCTCATCGGTCGCCATAGCCGGCACTCCGCAGCGTGTGCAGAGGCTCGAACCCTCGGCCTTCAAAGCCGTCAAGGCACACACTGTCGCTACCAAGGCCCCGATGAAGGCCGCCGGAGAGTCCTCGCTGGACTTCACCTATGCCGCAGGAACACCTGCAAGCGCGCTGTGCTTCAACAATGTCTCCACGGGCTCAGTGATTTACGAGGCTTTTGAGTTCACGGCCGACAAATGCGCCGAATATGATGGCGCCACCGTGTCGTCGATCAATATTTTCTCGGGTATAAATGAAAGAACACAGAAAAACAATATCACGGATATAGAAGTGTTCCTGGCCTCCGACCTCGATCAGAAACCGTTCTATACGCAGTCCGCTACCCTCGGCACCCAGCCTTACACAGAGAATAAGATTGCTCTGACAGAGCCTTATACAATCAAGGCCGGCGAGCCCTTCGTCGTGGGCTTTTCGTTCAAGATAAAGGATAATTACGATTATTATCTGTGCGTCGACAATGTACCCACCGAGGACACCTACGGCGGCTGGTGCGGCCCCTATACGTTAAAAGGAATTGACTGGCAGAATGTGGCTCCCGGCTACGGTAACCTCTGCATGGGCATGACAATCAGCGGCAAAGAGTTCGCCAAAAATGCCGTGAGTGTCACCGGTATCAGCCTTCCCACCGTCATCGTTCCCAACAGCCCGTTTAACTTCAGCGTACAGTTTAAGAACGAAGGCGCCAATGTTGTCAACTCCATCGAGTATGAGTACTCGATAGACGGCGGAGCAGCCAAGACCGGAACAATCAGCACTGACGGTCTCGCCTACAATTATGCGGCCGCTACCAATATCACAAACGCCGTTTGCGACGTCGAAGGTGCCAACAAGGTTATGACCGTGAAGGTTACCAAAGTGAACGGTGTGGCCAATACATTCGCAAGCCCCTCGTCATCAACCACCTTCCTCTGCTTCGACACATCCAAGGGCTATACCCGCAAATATCTGTTGGAAGAAGGCACCGGCACATGGTGCGGATGGTGTCCCGGCGGAATTGTCATGATGGAATACCTGAAGGCTAAATATCCCGACATCGTCTATGGCATAGCCGTACACGGCGGCGACGAGATGCAGGTCAGCTCCACCCAGGATGTGCTCGGCCTTTTCGGCGGCAGCTATCCCTCGGCAACCATAAACCGTTATGTACTCTTCAATCCCGTAGAGACCGAGCTTTCCGCTCTTGACGCTTTCATAGCCGAGCAGGATGCCGTTAAGTCTTTTGCCGAAGTAAGCGAAGTGTCGGTAGAGAAGATCAACAACAATACCATATCCGTGAAGTCGCAGTCGCGTATGGCTATAAGCATGGAGAACGAGAACCGCTACCGTCTCGCCTATTATATCACCGAGGACGGCGTAGGCCCCTATGAGCAGCAGAACAAATTTGCCGGCGGCGCCAACGGCCCGATGGGCGGCTGGGAAAACAAGGGAAAGATTGTGCCTACAATCTATGATGATGTGGCACGTCTTCTTTCCGGCGGCATCACCGGCTACAGCAACAGTCTTCCCGCATCGATCGAGGCCGGCAAGCTGTATGAGCACAAGGCCACTATGAGCGTTGCAGCCGTAGCCAAGGACGACTACTTCGTTACAGCCTTTATCGTGGATTCCAAGACCCTTGAAGTCATCGGCGCCAAGCAGGTTGCAGTGAGCAAGACCGGTGGCGTATCGGATGTGACCGAGGACGCTCTCAAGATTACCGGCGCACAGGGTGCGGTGATGATCAGCGGCGAATACACATCGGCTTCGGTATGGAACATGTCGGGCAGCCTCGTGGCCACAGCCGCAGGCGAGAGCAGCATCGCCCTCCCCGCAGGTCTCTATATCGTGAAGGCCGGCGATAAGGTAGCCAAAGTGATGGTGAAATAATCACCCGATCAGATATCAATCCAATAAAAAAGCACCGCAACATGCGGTGCTTTTTTATTGACATTCGTAAAGTGTTCAGCGGATATAAAGCTTGCCGGAGCGGCTGCCTGCGGTGTAGACATAAATGCCGCGGTCGAGGCCGTCGGTGGATATTGTGCCTTCGCCCGAGAGAGTCGTGGCGAGCACCTTCTTGCCGGTGATGGAGTAGAGAGCCACTGACACGGGTGCGTCAAAATTGTATTTAATGGCGCCCTGAACGGCGTAGAAATTGTTGTCCGATGAGATTATCGTGCCCACGCCTGCTTTGGGATTCATGATGAATGTGAATTTTTTCAGCGTATTGGGGTGGTCGACATCCACAGCCTCAAACTCCGTGACAACCTCGGGTACAGCCTGACCGGCGGGAATCGTGGCGTCGTAGTCAAAATTCAGCTCAAGCTTCTGCTTGCCGTTGATCTTGATGCCCTCTTTTACGATTTTCGTGTCCTTGACACAATTGCCGCCCGCGCAGAGACCTACGACCTGGCCCGAGGTGCAGTTGGCCGTTATTTTCACCTTTTTGGTAAGTATGTCGGAATAGAGATAGAGCATGGGATACATTTCCACCTGTGTTCCGCCGTCCTTTCCGGGGAAAGTCTCGAAATCGCGGAATTCGACAGTCTCGCCGTCCTTGATGGGGGTGTCCTCGAGATAGAACACCAGCTCGCGGGCCGGCATGGCGGCCGTGCCTATAAGGGCGGCAGCCAAAAATGCGTAGAGTTTCTTCATAAGCGGGTATGGTTATTTGTCAGGTAATTATTCATTTGTGTCTTGTACGGAGGCGGGGCAGTAGGCCACCTGGTGCACGCCTGCGGCATCGCATACAAAGGCCACGACGGCGAGGTTTTCGGGCACCCAGCGCTCACAGTCGTTGTCGCGCAGCTCGATGGAATAGGACGCCTCGCGGTGTATGCCGGCGCGGAGATTCACGCTCTCGCCGTCAACGCCGTTGATTGCCGCACGGAACACATTGTCGTGCACATAGTCGCGGATGAGGCCCGAGGTGGAGCGCTGGCGCGCCACGATTCCGCTCTCCACGACCCACAGGCACAGCGAGCCGTCGATATCGGCCTTCGGCTCAAGCTTCAGGGTGGCCGACAGCTTGCCGTCGGCGACAGCTGCTTCGAGCTTTATGGCGCAGTCGGCCTCGGTCTCTAATTCCTTGCGCACGGCTGCGGCCCAGTTGTCGTGCTTGGTGGCGCCGCCGCGGCGGTTTACCACGCCGGCAGGCCAGGAGTCAATGCCGTAGCTGTCGTTATATTTCGAGCCTTCCTCGGTCATGAGGCCGATATAGTTGCGGGAGAAGTCGGTGAGGCTCTTGTCGATGGCGAAGTCGCCGGCATGGATGCTCACGGCCACCACGCCGTCGGGATATTGTTCGCGCAGCTGTTCTATCACCTTGTGGGCGTCGGGGCAGTTCACGCAGTTCTGTCCCGTGAAGTCCTCGATGAGCACCATGCGTGCGGGCTTTACGGGGTCGACTTCAATGAAGCGCTCGCTCTCGTCGATGTCGTTGCAGGCGGCAAGGCTCAGCGCGGCCAGGGCGGGAAATATCAGTGTTTTCAGTATTCTGTTCATATTTCGGAGAGATGGATTTTAGAGGTTCTACAATATCAGAAGTAATACGAGTAAGCCACCTGGAGGCCGTGCGAGGGGGGCACTTTGCGGCATACGCCGCCCGAGCAGTTGATGCCCTCGCGGGTGCGGCCGTAGCTTATCATGAGGCGGTTGGAACGGTAGTTGCCGGTTATGCCCGCCATATAATAATGTGTGCCGTCGCCGCCGCAGTTCCACATGTCGCTTACGCTGACCATGATGTAGGGCAGGGCGGTAAGCTCCAGCAGGCCGTAGGCCCAGTCGCGCTGGTCCTGGCGGGTGGTGAGGTATTGCAGCTCGGCGCGCAGGGTGTAGCGGTTGTTGAACTTGTATTTGCCGTCGAGTACAAACACGTTGGCGCGTACATCGCCTCCGTGGCCTTCCACGACCGTCTTGTTATAGAGCTGGTTCATGTACAGGAAGGTCATCTGAAACGACGGGGTGAGCTTTTTCTCGATCTGCAGGTTCACATCGTGGTAGTAGGCCGGGCCCATGCCGAAGAATTTCGTGGAACCCCAGTCGCTGCCCATCACCGAGCCGTTGATGCCGCCCGCGGGAGCGTTGCGGTGCAGACCGCGCACATAGCTGGCGTTGATGTTTATCTTGGTGCCGTAGCGTCCGCCCAGGGCCGTCTTGCGCTTGAAGGTGTATGCGAATGCGCCTTGAAAGGCCCATTCGCCCGGCGCTGCCTGTGTGGCATAGGGATAGAGGGCGGCGAGGGCATAGGTGTGCTGGTAGGCGAAGGCGGGCATGTTGTTGATCATGGCCGAGGTGCCCGCCATCTCGCGTTGCGAGCGGAATGCCATGTTCTCGCTGCGTTTCACCTGCAGCAGGGCGCTCATGCCGGTCTTGGAGTATGAGCCGGTAAGCATGTAGGCCGTGCCGTGGCCATAGGTGTAGGAGTTGTCGTATGACGGGTCCTGGCCTTTCCAGGCAAATTCGCCCAGGACAGAGAAGCGACCCTTGTTGAATCGGCTGCGTACGTCGAAGGCGCTTACGCAGGTGGGGAGGTTAAGGCGGAAGTCAGTGCCGGGCACCATCTTCACCACGTCGTCCTCATGCTTGAGCACATACGATGCGCCCAGCATCCATGCGGCGCCGCGGTCGCGCAGGGGCTTGAGGAAGTCTTCCATGTACACCTCGGCGTCGGCGCCGTAGATCTGCGAGTGCTTCGACCAGTCCCAGTAGCGGCGCTGGAGGCCGCCGAGCACCGTGAAGCGCAGGCCGTTGATCGAGTTGACCTTCAGACGTCCGCCGCGGATGGCGTTGTCTATTCCGAGGGTGCGTTCCTCGTAGGTGCGCAGGATGAATCCGCTGCCAAATTGTTCGTAGAAGTCGCCGGCGGTGAGCTCAAGGCCCTTCCACTTGCCCTTGACGTAGATATTCGGCACGCCCCAGCCGCTGAAGTCTTTCTCATAGCCCGGCAGAGGCCATTTCATGAACTCGAAGCGGAGGCCGGCGTCGACATAGCGGCTCACCAGGCCCAGGTCGGCGTAGGTGTTGAATAGCAGCTTGTGGTCGTATTTGCCGGTGTTGATGGCTTCGTCCTCGCGCGGGAAAAGAGCGTCTAACTGCACGCTGCCGTGCAGGGCCACGTCGTTGCCGAGGCCCAGGGCCGATGCCGTCAGGGCCGACGCGCCCAGGACTGCCGCGGCCGCGCCGCGTTGCAATAGTCGGATGAATCGTGCCATGTTGTGGAATATCAGTCGATGAGTTGGCGTATTTTTTCAATTATATGAGCTTCGGAGCCTTCGGTATAGCCCGAACGGGTGTCCACGATTTTGCCGTCGCCGTCAAAAATCAGCACGTGGGGCACGGTCTGCACGCCCATGGCGCGCATGAGCTCGCTGTTGCTGTCGAGCAGCACTTCGTACTCCCATGCCTGGGCGTCGACCAGCGGACGCACCTTGCCGGCGTTCTGGGCCTCGTCTACCGAGATGGCTATCAGCTTCATGCCTGTCTCGTCCTGCCAGTCGGGATATACCTCGGCGATGGCTTTGAGCTCGCGCAGGCAGGGTTTGCACCATGTGGCGAAGAAGCTCACCACGTAGGGGCGGCCGTCGTTTGACAGGGTGGCCGAGTCGACGGGCTTGCCGTCGAGATTCTTGAGTTGTACCGAAGGCAGCTGGGCCGTGGCCGCGAAAGCCGCGAGCAGGATGGCTGCCGATGCGATGATGCTGCGTAGACGCTTGATAGGTGTCATAATGATATGGTTTTCTTGATATGCAAAATTACAATCATTGACTTGGTTTTAGTATCAAGATATAGTTAATAAACCTTAAACGCCTCATAAATCAAAACATGCTCGCTTATAAATGACACTAACGCCTACAGGCCGTGTGGCAATCTGTCACACGGCCTGTAGGCGTTATTTGGTGTCTATCGGAAACTTATTATTTGATTTCCTCGAAGTCGACGTCGCTCACGTGGTCGTCGCCCTGCGATGCGGGGCCGGCCGAGGGACCTGCGCCGGGCTGTGCCTGGGCGCCTGCCTGGGCCTGTGCCTGAGCGTTGAGGATGTCCTGCTGGGCCTGTCCGAATACAGTCTCGATTTCCTTGATGGCGGGTTCGATGGCTGCAACGTCCTGGCTCTTGTGGGCCTCTTTCAGCTTGTCGAGGGCCACCTGGATGGCGGTGCGGCGGTCGGCGGGGAGCTTGTCGCCGAGCTCGTTGAGCTGCTTCTCGGTCTGGAAGATAACGGCGTCGGCCTTGTTGAG
>CAYNXG010000065.1:0-10034 GCA_964401095.1 uncultured Bacteroides sp. | reverse complement strand
GAACGCTACGGCGACGTGGCTCATATGCGGCTGAAAAACAAGCAGCTCGTGCTGCTGAAGCCATCCACATATATGAACCTCAGCGGCAACGCCGTGCGCTACTGGCAGCAGAAAGAAAACATAGCGCTGGAAAACATCCTTGTCATTGTCGATGACATAGCCCTGCCCCTGGGCGCCATTCGCATAAAGACACGCGGAAGCGACGCCGGACACAACGGCCTCAAGAACATAGCACAGATGCTGGGCACCGAGGCCTACGCCCGCCTGAAATTCGGCATAGGTAACGACTTCCCGCGAGGATGTCAGGTGGACTACGTACTGGGCAGATTTCCCGCCGAGCAGCACGCCGAACTGGCCGAACGGATAAAAATCGCCGGCGACGCCATCCGCGAATACGTTCTCGCCGGGCCGCAATCGGCCATGTGCAAGTTTAATAACAAATAAGCAAGCTCACCATCACCAACGACATGGCAACAGAAGTAAGAATCGACAAATGGCTGTGGGCGATGCGTATATTCAAGACCCGCACAATAGCCACGGAAGCCTGCAAGAAGGGACGTGTGACGCTGAACTCCGATCCCAATCCGGTGAAACCGGCCCGTACCGTAAAACCCGGCGACACGGTTCACGTGCGCAAACCGCCGGTGACATATTCTTTTTTGATTAAGGCCGTAACCGAAAACCGCCTCGGCGCGCGCCTCGTCCCCGAGTATCTCGAAAACGTCACACCGCAGTCGCAGTACGACCTGCTCGACGTCGTAAAGATTTCGGGCTTTGTCGACCGCCGCAAGGGACTTGGACGCCCCACCAAGCGTGAAGGCCGCGAACTGGCTCGATTCACCGACGCATACGCGTCAGACGACGGATGGGACTTCGATTTCGATGACCTCGGCGACGAATGATTTAGCATTTTTTATAACCCGGATATTTGTTATCCGGGCTTTTTTTTGTAATTTTGAAAAAAATCCAATAGCTACAGAAATGAAACACACATCATCGATAAAATCCCTGTTAATAGCACTTTGCCTTACATCGGCATGCGGCATCCCGGCTGCGGCCCAGACCTCGTCGCCCGTATTCTCCGGTGTGGTGAATCCCTCCGTGCCTCAGAAGGTGACGATTTGCGGACAGACCGTAAACCTTGATGTACTCGACTATGCCGAGCGGTTTGACCGCGAGATTACATCGATGGTCTACGGTCACGGCAACACTATGCTCATGATCAAGCGCGCCAACCGCTATTTCCCTCAGATAGCCCCCATACTGCGCAACAACGGCATGCCCTCCGACCTGCTCTATCTCGCATGTGTGGAGAGCACGCTCAACCCGCGCGCCGTGTCGCCGGCCAAAGCCGCCGGGATATGGCAGTTCATGCCGGCCACGGCCAAAGAATACGGGCTCGAGGTATCCGACGAGGTGGACGAGCGCTTCAATATAGAAAAATCTACCGTTGCGGCTTGTAAGTACTTCAAGAAGGCCCTTGCACGATACGGCGGCGACTGGAACTCGGTTTTCGCGGCATTCAACGGCGGCATGGCACGCATATCCAAGCAGCTCGACGCCCAGCTGGCCGACAGCGCCATCGAGCTATATCTTGCCGACGAGACACAGCGCTATCCCTTCCGCATCATGGCCGCCAAGGCCCTGATGGAAAATCCCGCGGCCTACGGATTCCGCCTCACCGCCGACAACCTGTACCTGCCGCGCGAGGTGGAGACCGTCACCGTTTCTGGCCCCGTGGAGAGCTGGGCCGAATGGGCCGCAAAGCGTGGAATATCCTACCGCGACCTGCGCGAGGAAAATCCCTGGATACGTGCCCCGAAACTCACCAACAAGGCCGGCAAGACATATAAGGTGCGCGTGCCGCTGAAGGAATCGCTGAAGCGCTCCACAGCAAAACGCTCGGTATATAACAAAAACTGGATAAGCAGATAATGTCGGGAAAACTTGATTTCTCATCGCCGCTGAGGGTCACGGGCGCGCGGGTAAACAACCTGCGCAACATCGACGTGGAAATACCTCACGACGCACTCACCGTAATAACCGGACTCTCGGGCTCGGGCAAGTCCTCACTGGCATTCGACACCATATTCGCCGAAGGTCAGCGCCGTTATATCGAGACATTCTCGGCCTATGCCCGCAATATGCTCGGCAACCTTGAACGCCCCGATGTCGACCACATCTCGGGCCTTAGCCCGGTCATAGCCATCGAGCAGAAAACCGTGAACCGCAACCCGCGCTCGACAATCGGCACCACTACAGAAATTTACGATTTCCTGCGTCTGCTGTATGCGCGCATCGGGCATGCGAGATCATACGTCTCCGGCCAGGAAATGGTGAGATATACCGACGACAAAATCGTCAGCCTCATCGTGGCGCGTTTTGCCGGACGGAAAATTTACGTACTGGCCCCGCTCGTCAAGAACCGCAAGGGCCACTACAAGGAGCTTTTCGAGACGCTGCACAAAAAAGGCTTTCTCAGAGTGCGTGTTGACGGCGAGATACGTGAGATAATCCCGGGAATGAAGCTCGACCGCTACCGCAACCATTCTGTAGAGCTGGTGGTTGACCGCCTGCGGGTGTCGGACAAGGACCTGCAGCGGCTGCGCGACACCGTGGAGGCCGCCCTGGCACAGGGCGACAAGCAGGTGATGATATACGATGTAGAGCACGACTCGATATCCCACTATTCCCAGCACCTGATGGACCCCGTGAGCGGCATATCATACCGCGAGCCGGCGCCTCACAACTTCTCGTTCAACTCTCCCCAGGGATATTGCCCGAAGTGCAAAGGTCTCGGCTATGTCAATCTGATTGACCGCGCCAAAATAATGCCCGACGACAGCCTGTCTATCTACGACGGCGCCATGCTGCCCCTCGGAAAATACAAGAACACCACAATTTTCTGGCAGCTGTCGGCCATTTGCGAGGCCCACGGCGTAGATTTGCGCACACCCGTGCGCGACCTTCCCGAAGAAGCGCTCGACGAAATCCTGCACGGCACCGACCGCCGCCTCGCCCTCAAAAACGACACACTCGGCACCATATCGCCATTCGGCAGCTACGAAGGACTGGTGAAGTATATCGAGATGCAACAGTCTGACGACGCAGGCTCCGCGGCGCAGAAATGGAGCGGACAGTTCTATACCTGCACCGAATGCCCCGAGTGTCACGGCGACCGCCTCAACCGCGAGGCTCTGCATTTCTTCATCGACGGCCTCAACATCGCCGCTCTGTGCCGATACGACATAGGACGCCTGTATGAGTGGAGCATCACCGTGCTCGACCGCCTCGATCCCCGCGACCGCAAGATTGCATCCGAGATAATGAAGGAAATCAGCGTAAGGCTGCACTTCCTGGTAGACGTGGGCCTCGAATACCTGCAACTCAACCGGGCCTCGGCCACCTTGTCGGGCGGAGAGAGCCAGCGCATAAGGCTGGCCACTCAGCTTGGGTCGGAACTCGTGAACGTGCTCTACATCCTCGACGAGCCATCAATAGGCTTGCACCAGCGCGACAACCGTCGCCTTATCGACTCGCTCAAGCGCCTGCGCGACGCATCGAATTCCATAATTGTCGTCGAGCATGACAAAGACATAATGCTCGAGGCCGACTATGTGGTCGATATCGGCCCTGGCGCCGGACGCAAGGGCGGCAACGTAGTCTTTGCCGGCACTCCCGCCGAAATGCTCAAGAGCGACACGCTCACGGCCGCATACCTCAACGGCACACGCGCCATCGAGACCCCGACGGAACGCCGCAAAGGCAACGGCAAGACCATTGAGATGAAAGGCTGCACGGGACACAACCTCAAGGACATCGACTTCACCCTGCCGCTGGGCACGCTCACATGCGTGGCTGGTGTGAGCGGCTCGGGAAAATCATCGCTCATCAACGGCACCCTCGAGCCGATATTGTCGCGCCACTTCTACCGCTCGCTGCGCGAGCCCCTGCCCTACGGCGAGATTCTCGGCATCGAGAACATCGACAAGGTAGTGACGGTAGACCAGTCGCCGCTCGGGCGTTCGCCGCGCTCCAATCCCGCCACCTATACCGGACTATTCACCGATATCCGCAGCCTGTTCGTAGGGCTGCCCGAGGCCAAAATCCGCGGCTACAAGCCGGGGCGATTCTCGTTCAATGTCGCGGGCGGACGATGCGAGGCTTGCAGCGGCAACGGTTACCGCACGATCGAGATGAACTTCATGCCCGACGTGCTGGTGCCCTGCGAGGTATGCCACGGCAAGCGTTACAACCGCGAGACCCTCGAGGTTAGATACAAGGGAAAGTCGATAGCCGACGTGCTCGACATGACTATCTCGCAGGCCGTTGACTTTTTTGCCGGCGTGCCTAAAATCCTGAAAAAGCTAAAGGTGCTTCAGGACATCGGCCTCGGATACATCAAGCTCGGACAGCCCTCGTCGACACTGTCGGGCGGCGAAAACCAGCGCGTAAAGCTCGCCACCGAGCTTGCCAAAAAAGACACAGGTCGCACGCTGTTCATCCTTGACGAGCCCACCACAGGCCTGCACTTTGAAGACATCCGCACCCTGCTGGGCATACTCAACAAACTCGTTGACCGCGGCAACACCGTGCTCGTCATCGAGCACAACACCGACGTGCTGCGCTCGGCCGACTACATTGTGGACATGGGGCCCGACGGCGGGGAGGGCGGCGGCCGCATAATCGCCACCGGCACCCCCGAAGAGGTAGCCGCCGGAACATCCCCCACCGCCCCGTATATATTTGAATAGCATAACACCTCTTTTATTCCCTTAACAGGCATTATGACGCGGATTCCCGAACCGGAATCCGCGTTTTCAAATTAATTATATCGATATGGCATTATTTTTTCATAATTCCCGGATGTTTATTAGCGAATTTTACTATTTTTGCATGTTGTAACATATCATGAAAAATCCTTGATAATGCCGTCATTTCTAAAAAAGACATACGAAATGTACCGCGACGGATTCAAGTCCATGACCGTCGGCCGTACGCTGTGGCTCGTGATACTGATAAAGGTGGCGGTAATCTTTCTCGTGATAAAGCTGTTTTTCTTTCCCGATATACTGAAACGCGACTATGACACGGATGCCGAACGCTCGCAGGCCGTGAGAAGCGCGCTGACCGACGACAATAACTAATAACAAACATAATTAACTTAAAAATCTGATTGAAATGAATGACATTATGAGTGTCGTGGATTGGTCGAGGGCGCAGTTTGCGCTCACAGCCATGTACCACTGGCTGTTTGTGCCGCTTACCATCGGCCTGGCTGTCGTGGTGGCTGTGATGGAGACAATCTACGTGCGCACCGGCCAGGAAAGATGGAAGGGCATCACAAAATTTTGGATGACTCTCTTCGGCATCAACTTCGCCATAGGTGTCGCAACGGGCATCATCCTTGAATTTGAATTCGGCACCAACTGGTCGAATTATTCATGGTTTGTAGGCGACATCTTCGGCGCGCCCCTGGCCATCGAAGGCATATTCGCCTTCTTCATGGAGGCCACATTCGTGGCCGTGATGTTCTTCGGCTGGAACAAGGTGAGCAAGGGCTTCCATCTGGCCTCCACATGGCTGGTGGCCCTGGGCGTCAGCCTCTCGGCTCTGTGGATTCTCGTGGCCAACGCATGGATGCAGAATCCCGTGGGCATGGAGTTTGACCCCGCGCAGATGCGCAACGTCATGGACGACTTCTGCGAGGTGGCTTTCAATGCCGTGGCAATGAACAAGTTCTTCCATGCCGTAGCCAGCGGATGGTGTCTCGCCGGCACGTTCGTAGTGGGCGTGAGCTGCTGGATGCTGTGGCGCAAGCGCAATATCGACGCGGCCCGCAGCTCGCTGAAGGTAGGCGCATGGGTGGGCCTGCTCGGCATCGTATTCACGATATGGACCGGCGACGGCTCGGCCGTACAGGTTGCCAAGGTGCAGCCCATGAAACTCGCTGCCATGGAAGGCCTCTATGACGGCAAGATAGGACAGGAACTGGTGGGTTTCGGTTTCGTAAACACCGACAAACGCCCCGGCGACGACCTCGAGGCCATCCACTGCGAGATTGCCATACCCTACGGCCTGTCTGTGCTGGCCAATCATGACGCCCACACATTTGTCCCCGGCATCAACGACCTCATAAAGGGCGTATCGCTCACTCCCGAAGGAGATACGGTGAACACCGTGTCGTATGCCGAGCGCATAGCCCGCGGACGCGACGCACGCCGCGCGCTTGCCGACTATGACAAGGCCCATCTGGCAGGCGACTCGGCCGCCATGGCCGCAGCCGGCGCCGATATCAAGGATAATTTCAAATACTTCGGCTACGGTTATCTCGAAAAGCCCGAGGATGCCGTGCCGCCGGTGGCCCTTACGTTCTATGCCTTCCGTGTGATGGTGATTCTCGGCGGATATCTCGTGCTGCTGTTCCTGCTGGCCATAGCCGCCTGCAGCATGAAGACCCGCTGGCTCGAAAAGCCGTGGTTCCATGTGGTGGGCGTATTGTCCATTCCGGTTGTCTACCTCTGCAGCCAGGCGGGATGGATCGTGGCCGAGGTGGGCCGTCAGCCATGGGTTATCCAGGACCTCATGTCCACCAATGCTGCTATATCCGATGTAACGTCGGGCTCGGTGCAGTTTACCTTCTGGATGTTCGCCATCCTGTTCACAGGCCTGCTCGTGGCTGAAATCAACATCATGCTGCGCTATATCAGCCGCAAGGCCGAGGAGAACAATATCGAATCAGTACATTAACCCCAAAAACGAAAGTCATGACAGAATTGGAATTTTTACAGGCCTATTGGTGGCTTCTCATCGCCGTGCTGGGCGCGGCACTTGTGTTCATGCTCTTCGTTCAGGGCGGACAATCCATGCTCTATTGTGGAGTAAACCACGACGAGCGCCAGCTCATGGTCAACTCGCTGGGCCGCAAATGGGAGCTTACGTTCACCACGCTGGTGGTCTTCGGCGGCGCGTTCTTCGCATCGTTCCCGCTGTTTTATTCCACCAGCTTCGGCGGCGCATACTGGCTGTGGATGGCCATTCTGATAAGTTTTGTCATCCAGGCCGTAAGCTATGAATACCGTCGCAAACGCGGCAACATCTACGGCACACGCACCTATGACGCCTTCCTCCTCATCAACGGCTTTTTCGGTTGTGTATTGCTGGGCGAGGCTGTGGCGATGATGTTCTTCGGCGGCAACTTCGAGGTGTCGCGCGCAAGCCTTCTCGACCCCGCTTCTCCTGTCATCTCGCGCTGGGCTCCAACCCGCGGTCTTGAAATCATGGTCACCTGGCAGTGTCTGCTCCTTGGCGTGGCCGTCTACTTCCTGGCCCGCACACAGGCAGCGCTCTACTTCATCAACAATCTGCGCGTGGGCGAAGCCTTCGAGAAGCATCTGCGCAGACGCGTCCTCGTCAACGGCGTCATCTTCGTGCTGCTCTTTGTGGCATGGCTGGTGGTGCTCATGCTTGCCGACGGCAAGAAAGCCGCCCCCGACGGCACCATAATCGAAGTGCCCTATCTCTATTTCCATAACTTCACCGAGATGTGGGGCTGGGGCGTCGCCTTCCTCGCCGGCGTGGTCCTGGTGCTCTGCGGCATCGTGGCCGGCGCGTTCACCGACCGCCGCGGCGGCATCTGGCTCAGCGGCATAGGCACGGCCGCCGTAGTGGTGTCGCTGTTTGCCGTGGCCGGCTACAACGGCACATGCTATCTGCCGTCCAACACCTTCCCGCAATCGTCGCTGACCCTGGCCAACAGTTCGTCGTCGCTCTACACGCTCAAGACCATGAGCTGGGTGAGCCTGTTCATCCCCGTGGTGCTGCTCTATATAATATATGTGTGGCGCAAGATGAATTTCGGCGGCCTATCGCACCGCGACATCAAGGACGGCAGCCATCAGTATTGATCGGCTGATAGCCCCCGACATACACCCGGAGATGAAAAAACATCATTTCCGGGTGTTTTTATGCTTACATTTTACTACCTTTGTGAAAAAATTAAGCCGATGTCAGACCTTTACCGCACTATCACAGCCCCGTCAGAAGCCGTCTTTACGGAAAAGCGCAGCAAATTCCTTGCCTTCGCCTATCCTGTGGAGACTGTCGACGAGGTGAAGGAGCTGGTCGCCGCCCTCGGCAAGAAGTATTTCGACGCGCGCCACGTGTGCTGGGCCTACATGCTGGGCACGGCACGTACGGAATTTCGCGCCAACGACAACGGCGAGCCCTCGGGGACGGCCGGCAAACCAATACTCGGACAAATCAATTCGCTTGAACTGACCAACGTCCTTGTGGCTGTCGTGCGATACTTCGGCGGCATAAAATTGGGCACATCGGGACTTATAGCGGCCTATCGCCAGGCGGCACGCGACGCCCTCGACGCAGCCGAGACCGTCGAACTGCACGAGACGGTGATGATAAACTTCACGTTCCCCTACATGTCGATGAACGATGTGATGAAGCTTACACGGCTCGACGGCGTGGAGGTGGCCCGACAGGTTTTCGACAACACCTGTTCGATGTCGCTGCGGGTGGAAAAAGACCGTGCCGAAGCCGTCGCAGGCCGCCTCGCCGATATTGACGGAGTAACGATTGACGACTAACTAACATCTTTATAAAAATGAATCTTTTCTCAAAAACCTTGACAATGAGCGCAACCGCGTTGCTGATGAGCACCGCAGCGGCTAACGCCGCCGATGCCGAGGCGCCCCTTATCGAGCGTCCCGACTACCACAGTGCCACCGGCATTTTCGACATTGACGCGCTGGAGGCTCTCGGCCGTGTCAGCGGCCCGCAGGTGTCGCCCGACGGCTCCCGCATCCTCTACGGCATATCCTATGAAAGTGTGCCGCAAAACACATCTAACAACGAGCTGTGGCTTATGAACATCGACGGCTCGGCACAGACCCGCATCACCCGCACCCCCAAGAGCGAAAACTCGGCCGTGTGGATCGAAGGAGGCAAGCGCATCGCATTCATCTATCCCGACGCCGACGGCAAAGCCCAGGTGTGGGCCATGAATCCCGACGGCTCGGAGCGCGTGCAGCTGTCGCGCGAGGAGAACGGCGTATCGGGCTTCCTTTTCTCGCCCGACGGCACAAAGGTGGTGATGATCGGCAATGTTAAATACGCACGCAATGCCGCCGACCTCTACCCCGACCTCCCCAAAGCCACAGGACGCGTAATATACGACCTCATGTACAAGAACTGGGACGAATGGGTCACTGAAATCCCCCACCCCTTTATCGGCAATTTCGACGGCAAGACCATCACCGATGTCAAGGACATCATGGCCGACGAGCCTTACGAGTCTCCGATGAAGCCCTTCGGCGGCGTGGAATCCTTTGCATGGACTCCCGACGGCAACGGACTTGTGTACACCTCGCGCAAAAAGACTGGCAAGGAATACGCAATCTCTACCAATTCCGACCTGTATCTCTATGACCTCGTATCGGGCTCGACCCGCAATCTCACCGAGGGCATGATGGGCTACGACACATGTCCCGCATTCTCGCCCGACGGCCGCTATATGGCATGGCTGAGCATGGAGCGCGACGGATATGAGGCCGACAAGAACCGCCTGTTCATCATGGACATGACAACCGGCGAAAAGACCGACCTTACAGACAACTGGGACTATACAATCGAGGAATTCGCCTGGAATCCCAATTCCAAGACAATTTGGTTCATAGCCTATCATCAGGGCACCGCACCCGTATTCGAGATGGACGTCAAGACCCACGCCGTGACCACCGTGGCCGAGGGACTTGTCGACTTCACCTCGCTCGCCCCCGTCAACGAGAAGATGCTAATCACCATGAACCACTCGATGCTGCGCCCCAACGAGGTGTTCAGCGTTACACGCGGCAAGAAGAACAAGGTGGACGTGAAGCAGCTCACCGACGTGAACGGTGAAATCTTCGCACAGCTCACCATGCCCACCGTTGAGAAACGCATGGTGCCCACCACCGACGGCAAGGAGATGCTCACATGGATTATCTATCCTCCCAAATTCGACGCCACCAAAAAGTATC
>CAYNXG010000064.1:6582-10342 GCA_964401095.1 uncultured Bacteroides sp. | reverse complement strand
ATAGTTGATCTGTGTGCCTGTGGTGTCGCTGAGGTATTTGATGTTGAGCTTGAAGTTGTTTTTCTGAATCTGATATCCGCCCAGGGCATATACGTTTTTCATCATGAGGTCCCACATGGGCTGCGAGGTGGATGCCGTGGTGGATTTGAGCATCTTCACGTACAGCGACTGGTCGGTTGTGGTGATGTCAGACGAGAATTCGCCCACCTGATACACCTGTCCCTGATAGGTGTACTCGAAGGCCACGCCGAGGACTTCGTCGGCGTTCAGCGAGCTTTTTATCGATATGTAGCCGAGGGTGGAGTTGAGGGTATATTCCGACGACGACAGCAGGCGGGCGCTCTCCACCTTCTCGTAGGCCGTGCCGCCCACGATGCCGTAGGCCTGCAGGGGCTCGAGGGCCTGGGTGACTGTGTTGATGTTGCGTGCGCCGGGATAGTCGGTCTTTATGACGGAGAGCAGATTGTTCGAGTTGTTCGACGGCACGGGTCGCGTGGGGTCGGGCGTCCAGTATTGGCTCGAAAGCACGCGGTTTTCGCCGAGGTCCTGGAAGGCCACGAGGTTGCGGGCCTGCTCGTATTTTCCGCTCTTGTTGGTGATCCACACCTCTATGCGTGTGATTTTTATGCCTGACGACACGTAGGGCAGCTTCGAGGCGAAGTTGTCATAGTTGTCGCGGAAATACTGAGCCAGGAAATAGTGGCGGTTCTGGTCATACTGGTCGGCGTTGATCTGGAATTTGGTGGTCTGCACGCCGCCCTTTGTGTTCACGGTCTTGGATTCGGAATTCTGCTGCGACACGAGGCCCGTGACGGTGAGTTTGCCAAACTGCAGCTTGGCCTTCATGCCGAACAGGGCCGTGGAGCCGCGTATGAGCGACGAACCCGTGGTCATGGACACGTTGCCCGCCTCGATGGTCTTCACGATGTCGTCCTCCTTGCCTTCATAGGCCAGCTTGAGGTTCTTAGTGTCGAAGTCGAAGGTAGCGTCGGTGTTATACGTCATGTTGAATTTCAGGCGGTCGCCCACGCTGGCGGCGATGGTGGCCTGAATCTTCTGGTCGAAGTCAAAGTAGGTCTTGCGCCTCGAATTGAGCGACAGCGAGGGATTGTCCGTGAAGTTGCTTTTCACGCCCATGTTGAGCTGCACCGAGCCCTGGGTCTTGAGCTGCACGCCACCGGGACCGAATATTTTCTCGAGCGGGCCGAGGGCAAAGTTCATGTCGAAAATGTTGAAAGGCTGCTTCTCCTTCTCGGTGATGAGGCCGAGGTTGCGCTCGCGGTAGTACTGCTGCATCGACCGGCGCAGCTGCCAGTCGTTGTATTGCGAGGGTGTGAGCAGGAACGGCGTGGCTATGTCGATGTCGCCCAGGCGCGTGCGCACGATATAGCACCCTGTGGCCGGGTCGTATTCGGCCTGGGTGGTGATATTCGACGGCGTGGCGAGGTCGTAGGCCAGCTCGTCGCGCAGCAGGTCCTCATAGCCGCGGGGCACGGTGGGGCCTACTGGCGGCAGGGGCATCGGAGTGGAATCCGATGCCGAAGGCGGGAAGGCCGCCGGCGGCGGAGGGGTGATTTCGGGATTGTAATATTGGCCGGAAGCGAGCAGAGGCACCACGACAAGCAGCGTCGCGATGACTGCAAGAGTCATCGCGCGCCACGCATCGGAATATTTCTTTATATGCTGTGGAGAGTCTGTCGCTTTTCCCATTACATTCATAATAACGTATGGGTTTCCCGATTATTTTATGACGGGCGCCCCGAATGTGCAAGAAATGCGTGTGACGGGTGCGGTCATATCATGGCCATGGCCTTCTTGACGGCCGATTCGACCGACATGCCGGGGTCGGTGTCGAACAGCTTTGCGAGGGCTTTCTGGGATGCCTGACGCTGAAAACCGAGGATGACAAGGGCCTCGAGCGCCTCGTCGAAGGCGGCCGGCCTTGCTGCGGCGGGGGCTGCGCCGGCCTCTGCGAGCGGGCCGGCCTTGATCTTGTCCTTGAGGTCGACGATGATGCGTTCGGCGGTCTTGGCGCCTATGCCTTTCACGCTTTTGAGCCTGCGCGAGTCGGCGCCGGCGATGACGGTGCGCAGCTCGGCGGCGGGGATGGCCGACAGAATCATGCGGGCCGAGCCGGCTCCGACGCCCGACACGCCTACGAGGGCGCGGAACAGCTCGCGCTCGTCCTCGTCGAGAAAGCCGTAGAGCGTCCATGCGTCCTCGCGGATGGCCTCATGCACCAGCAGGCGCGTGTGGGCCACGCCTTCGAGGCGGCTGAAGACCGGGAGCGTGATGTTGAGCAGATATGCCACGCCGCCGGCTGTCTCGATGACGGCGGCGGCGGGGTTGAGTGATATAATTTCTCCTTTTACGGATTCAATCATTGTCTTTGCGTTATTAAAATTTCCGGCGCTCAGTCGTCGAGGTGATACTGCACCAGGCCGGGCATCGATGTCGGAATCACTTTTTCAATCTCTACGCCGAAATCGAGGGCTGCCTGTTCGAGAATCGGACGGAAGCGCACCGCCGTGGAGCCGACAATCGACACGGGATTGTTGAGATAGTCGTATGCGGCCACGTTGCGGCTGAAGAAGCTCATGAATCCGGCATATACGAGCTGGAACACGTATGCGTTGTCGATGTGGTCGGCGAGGAACAGTCCGTAGCGGCCCAGTGATCGCGAGGGCAGCGAGTTGGTGTAAATCTCGTCCATCAGCATGTTGTGCGACACGCTGTATTTGTCGAAGAAGCTGCGCGTCAGCGCCTCGGGGGCGATGCCCTTGAGCAGGTCGGCTATGAAATGTTTGCCTATATAGGCTCCGGAGCCTTCGTCGCCGAGGATATATCCCAGGGGCGGCACACTCTTCACAATCTCGGATCCGTTGTATAGACACGAGTTAGAGCCGGTGCCGAGGATACAGGCCAGGCCGGGCTTGTGCACGAGCAGGCCGCGTGCGGCTCCGAGCAGGTCGCTCTCCACGATGACGGGCGAACGGAACTGGGCCACCAGCGACGACTCCATAATCTTGTTTTTCTCTTTGTTGGCACAGCCTGCGCCGTAAAAATATACGTGATCCCAGCGGCGACGGAAAAACACCTCGGGGAGTTCCAGCCTGATGCTGTGCGAAAGTTCGCGCCTCGACTGGAAATAGGGATTCAGACCCGTGGTGAAGGCGTGCTCTACTATGCGGTCGCCATCTACAATCATCCATTCCGTGCGGGTCGTGCTGCTGTCTGCAATTACTTTCATAGCGGAAAACGAAGATTTAGATTCGATATGTGCAAATATAGCTAAAATAATTCTCAATCCCGATATATTTTACGGTGAAATGTAACAAATCGTCGGAATTGCGGATTTTTTATGTGTTTTAGAAATAACACGGCACTCCGTGTTGTGATAGCGGAGTGCCGTGAATTTAGGTTTGTATGTATCAGATCCAGCGTGTGAAAGCGAAGTCCATGCGGTGGGGCAGGTTGGGGTTGGTGGGATAGATACGGTAGCCGTAGCGGAATACGCCGGCGTCGCGTACCTTGGCGGTGAGCTCGTAGGTGAGCACATTGCCTTCTTCCTTCACAACCTTGAACTGGCGTGTGCCTGCAAGGCGTTCTTCGCCGTCCTCGGTGCGGTAGATGACCTGTTCGATGGCCAGGTCGCGCTTGAGGCCGTTGGTGTCGAGCACGATTTCCACGCGGTAGGTCTCGCCGGTGACACCGTTGATCATGTCGGTAGTCTGGCGCACGTCGAGCACCTTGATGCCGT
>CAYNXG010000064.1:0-6572 GCA_964401095.1 uncultured Bacteroides sp. | reverse complement strand
GTCCCATGCGGCGGCCACGTTTTCTTTCCAGGTCACGATTTCCTTGGCGAGGGCGTAGTCGTGGGCGGCGAGACGATTGGAGCGTGCTGCCTCGGGATCGTAGAAGCGGTCGATATAGTCGTCGATCATGCGCTTCATGGTGAAGTGGGGCGCGATGTCGGCGATAGAGCCCTTGATATACTGGATCCACTTGGGCGAGTAGCCCTTGGAATTCTTCTCAAAGAACAGAGGTATGATTTCGTTCTCGAGCATGCGGTAGATGGTGGCTGCGTCGAGCTTGTCCTGCTGTGCCTGGTCGGTGAAGGTGCGCTTGTCGGTGAGGGCCCAGCCGGCCTTTTCGTTGAAGCGGTAGCCTTCATACCACCAGCCGTCGAGAACGGAGAAGTTGAGCACGCCGTTCATCTCGGCCTTTTCGCCCGATGTGCCCGATGCCTCGAGGGGACGGGTGGGGGTGTTGAGCCAGATGTCCACGCCGGTGACGAGGCGCTTGGCCACTACCATGTTGTAGTCCTCGAGGAAGATGATCTTGCCGAGGAATTCGGGACGGCGCGAGATTTCTACGATGCGCTTGATGAGGTCCTGACCGGCGCCGTCGGCGGGGTGGGCCTTACCCGAGAAGATGAACTGTACGGGGAACTTCTCGTTGTTCACGATCTTGGCCAGACGGTCGAGGTCGGTGAACAGCAGGTGTGCACGCTTGTAGGTGGCGAAGCGGCGGGCAAAGCCGATGATGAGCGCGTTGGGGTTGATGCGGTCGAGCACCTCCATCACAGCCGAGGGATCGCCCTGGTTGGCGAGCCACTTCTGCTGGAAGTCGCGTTTAACGAAGTTGATGAACTTGTTCTTCATGGTGCATCGCATGTTCCAGATCTCTTCGTCGGGAACATCATAGATGCCGTGCCATGCCTCGGGGTTCGACTGGTCGGCGAACACTTCGGGGCCGAGCTTGTTCCAGTAGAATTCCTTCCATTCCGAAGCGGCCCATGTGGGCATGTGAACACCGTTGGTGACATAGCCTACATGGCTTTCTTCCCATGAATAGCCTTTCCAGATGCCGGCAAACATTTTCTGCGACACGATGCCGTGGAGCTTCGATACGCCGTTGGCTTCCTGACAGGTGTTGAGGGCGAATACGCTCATCGAGAAACGTTCCTGCGAGCCGGGGTTTTCGCGGCCCATGTCCATGAGTTCCTGCCACGAGATGCCGAGGCGTGCGGGGAACTCGCCCATGTATTTGCCGAAAAGCGACTCGTCGAAGTAGTCGTGGCCGGCGGGCACGGGGGTGTGCACGGTGTAGAGGCCCGATGCACGCACGAGCTCGAGGGCTACGTTGAACGACAGATGGTCTTCCTGAACGTAGTCGACGAGGCGCTGCAGGTTGAGCAGGGCGGCGTGGCCTTCGTTGCAGTGGTAGAGCTGTGTGCGGATGCCGAGCTTCTTGAGCATGAGGATACCGCCGATGCCGAGCATGTATTCCTGCTTGATGCGGTTTTCCCAGTCACCGCCATAGAGCTGGTGGGTGATCTGACGGTCAAACTCGCTGTTGGCGTCGAAGTCGGTGTCCATGAGGTAGAGCTTCATGCGGCCCACGTTTACGCGCCATACGTGGCTGTAGACGATGCGGCCGGGGAAGGGTACTTCGAGCACCAGGGGATGACCGTTCTTGTCCATCACCTGGTCGATGGGGAGCTGGTTGAAGTTCTGGGGCTCGTACTTGGCAATCTGCTGGCCGTCTACGCTGAGGGTCTGGGTGAAGTAGCCGTAGCGGTAGAGGAAGCCTACGGCGGTCATGTCGATGCATGAGTCGGATGCTTCCTTGATATAGTCGCCGGCGAGCACGCCGAGACCGCCCGAGTAAATCTTAAGGCAGTTGCACAGTCCGTATTCCATGGAGAAATAGGCCACGGAGGGAACATCCTTGCGCATGGGTTTTGCGAGATATTCGCGCATGTGCGAGTACACAGATGCGATGCGGTCCATCATCACCTTGTCGGCGAGGACTTCATCAATGCGTTCCGAAGACAGGCTCTGGAGCACCATCACGGGGTTTTCGCCGGTGGAACGCCACAGGTCGGGGTTAAGGTCGCGGAAGAGCGCTTTTGCTTCGCTGTTCCATACCCACCAGAGGTTGCGTGCCATCTCGTCGAGGGGCTTGAGCTGAGCGGGGAGCTCGGCCTTGACGGTGACGTCGCGCCATACGGGGGCATTGGTTTTGCTTACCGGTAGTTTCATCTTGTTATAATTGATATAATCTTATAGAAATGATGTTATTGTCTATGATTTGTCAGTCTTTGTCGGTTTTTGAGCCGGCTTCGAGGGCCATTTCGTAGGCTTCGTTATAATATTTAATGAAGTGGCTCCAGTCGGCGCGGGCGGCGGTATCCATGGCGGCGCGCGATATCTCCGCGCGTGCCTTGTCGTCGAGCGACATCAGGGATACGAGCAGCGACGATATGTCGCCCACAATATTGCCGTAGTTCGAGTCGTTGCGCTCCACGGCCACGGCGCCGCAGTCGGCGAATGTGTTGCCGGCGGTGGATTTTATCCACTGGCCGAAGCCCGACAGGGTGGTGGTGACGGTGGGCACGCCGAAGGCCACGCTCTCGAGCGGAGTGTAGCCCCAGGGCTCATAATAGGAGGGGAAGACTGTGGCGTCCATGCCGATGAGCAGGTCGTAGTACGACTTGTCGAAGATGCCGTCGTGGCCGTTGAGATAGCAGGGCACATATATGACGGTGAGATTGGCGGGCGCCTGCGACGACGCGAATCCCAGCTCGTGGATGCGCCGGTTGACGGGGTCGTCGTTATAATTGTGGAGAGTGTGGGTCAGCACGGGGTCGGCCAGGCGTGTGGTGTGGCCTTCGGTGAGCGAGGCCACCAGGTCGAGCCTGGGCTCGCCCGACCATGCGGGCACCATTATGAAGGCCAGCACGGGGCGCGGAGTGCCCTCGGCGGCCAGGCGTCCGAGGACGTCGCAATATACGTCGATGCCCTTGTTGCGGTATTCGCAGCGGCCCGATGTGGCGATGATGAATGTGTCGTCGCCGAAGGTGCGGCCCGTGAGAGCCGAGGCCACCTGTATCATCTTCTCGCGTACGGCCTTGCGCGCGGCGCGGTATTTGTTGCGGCCCGGCACGAAGCCCGGCTCGAAGCCGTTGGGCGTTACGACGTCTACGGGGCGCTCGAGCAGCTGCGCGGCCTCGCGGGCGGTAACTTCGCTCACGGTGGTGAAGCAGTCGGCGGCGTGGGCGGCGGCTTTTTCGAGCGAGTGTTTCGACTCCATGTTGAGCTCGCGGGCCATCTGGCCGCCGTTATAGTTGTGGAGCTGGTCGTAGAGGGGCTTGCCGTTTCCGCAGATGCTGCGGCCTATGCTGGTGGCGTGGGTGGTGAAGACCGTGGCCACCGAGGGCATCTTGTCCTTTACGTCGAGCAGGCCGGCGCCGAGAGTCCATTCGTCGAAATGGGCTATGTAGTTGCCGTCCTTTCCGAAGAATTCCACGAGGCTCTCGATGACGGCGGCGGCGGCACGCGCAAACGCACAGGCCTCGTCATAGTCGCCGTAGGCATGGAGCGAGTCGACGCCGAAGCGCTCCCACATGCGGGCGTAGGCGGCGTCTTTCGATGCATACATGGCATCGAATTTCACGAGGATGGCTATGGGGCGTCCGGGCACCTCCCAACGGCCGACACGGATATCGATACCTTCGGGGAGCAGGGCAGTCTCACGCCATTTTTTCAGTAATGTCTTTGACTCGGTAAAGTCAAGGGCGGGATGGCCTTCCGACCACACGTCCGGACCGATGAATATAATTTTGTCCTTATATAGCTTCTGAAGTGTTTTTGCCTTAGTTGACAATACGGTATAAATACCGCCTATTTTATTGCAAACCTCCCATGAAGCTTCAAAGATATAGTCAATTGCTTTATCAGCCATATATTGAAATTTCGGTATTCGAGCCGCAAAGGTAGCAAAAAAAAATGAATAAACAAACACCTGTCAAATATTTAGACCTAAATATTAAAGACAGGGCGGTTGCGGAGTCAGCTGTTTTTGCTGTCAATGCCTATGCCGAAAAGGGCGTAGTCATAGTACACCGGGTCGTGTGGCCTGAGGGTGCGCAGGGTGTCGGTGAGCAGTTCCACGGAGCGTCGGTCGTTGGCCTTCCGCTCCAGCAGGCCTATGGCGCGCGACACATTGCCCACATGCACGTCGAGCGGTATGAACAGCTGCGACGGCTTTATCACTTTCCATATTCCGAGGTCGACGATGCCGTCGTCGCGCACGAGCCACCGCAGGGCCATGTTGAAGCGTTTCAGGGCCGACTTGTCGAGCGACAGGGGCAGGCACCGGCAGTCGCCGCATCCGTCGTTGGCCTCGGCGAGGGCACGGTTGACGGCATCGGCCAGCACCCACGCGGGCGCGGGCGAGCCGGCGGCGCCACACTTGTCGGCGAAGGCCTCGAGCGAGCCGTGGCGGGCATAGATGCCATGGAGGCCGCGCAGATAGTGGCGCAGGTTGCGGTTGAAAAAGGTGCGGTGGATGTTGCCCTCGGGCAGCTCCTCGTAGCCCTTGTCCATGACGTATCTGTAGGGCTGCCAGTCCATGAGGCCGAACATCTTGCCGGCGCTGCGGCATATCATGGTGCGGTTGCCCCAGGCGATGGTGGAGGCCAGGAGCGAGGCAATCTCTATGTCGCGCGGGTCTGAGAACATGCGCGGAAACTGCACGGGGTCGTGCTCGATGAATTCGGGGCGGTCGTGGATGGCGGCCTCGCGTTCGAGCAGGTCGATAATGTCTTGGTTCATGCGGGTGAGCAGGTTATAAGGTATCTTGTGCCGTCGGCGGCGGTGGCGGCGAACAGTCGCGCCGGGCCGTCGGACACGCGGAGCTTGGCGCGGAGGGCGTCGGCCGTCATGTCGAAGTTGCGGGCCGTGACGGACACGCGCGGATAGCGCGAGGCATAGCGTTTGATGTGCTTTGACATGTAGGGCAGCACCTCCTCTATCTTATAGGCGCGGCCCGGAAAACCGTCGGCGGGGGCGGGGCCATACCACAGCTGGGTGTTGGCCGCGAGCTTCGATAGGCCGTAGCGGGCTCCGAGCAGCCTGAAGGGCGCGGCCTTCATGACGGCGGGGTAGGGGTCGAAGATGTATTCGCCCGCGCGGGGAACACCGAACACGGGCGTGGCGGCGGCATCCTCGGCACGGGTGAAGGTGAACCGCGAGTCGACGCCGCGGGCCAGGGTGACGGCCTCGATGGCCGGCTCGGTCTCGGCGGCCTTTGTGCCGCACACGATGTCGAGCTCCTTACATTCGGTGGCCGAGCCGAGGACTATGACGCGCTCCACGTTGTCGAGCCTGCCCGTGGTGTGGGTTATGTCGAGCATGGGCGACGCCTTGATGATGATGCGGCGTGCCACGGTCTTCAGCAGGGGCATCATGGCCACGACATCGGGCTCGCAGTCGTCGAGGGCGTACACGCGGCTGCCGTCGGCGGCGCGGCGGGCCGGGTCGATGAATATGCAGTCATACACCATGCCCTCGCGGGCCCATACGTCGAGCAGCGTGCGGCAGTCTGATTGTATCACCTCCACACACGGCAGGCTGTCGGCGTTGTGGCGCAGGGCGTCGGCCACGTTCTCGTCGCGTTCCACCGCCGTCACGTGTCCGTCGGGGCCGGCCTTGCGGGCCATGGCCATGGCGTCGATGCCCAGGCCGGCGGTGAGGTCGGCCACCTTCATGCCCGGCTTTATGAGCGAGGCGTGGAAGGCGGCGAGGCGGTCGGATGTCGACTGCTCGCCGGCGAGCGCGGTGGGGAATATGAAGCGAGGATCGCGGGCCAGCGTTTCATGGAGTTTTGCGGCATATTTTTTGCGGCATTCGATCTGCAGAATCTCGAAAGCGCGCTCCTTGCCGTATTTGAGCCTGAGGGTGGCGGGGTCGGCGTTTTTGTGGGCGTCGATCCACTCATAAAAATCGGGAGATAAATCAGTCATATCAGGTAAACAAAGACAGCAGCACCGGTGTTCGGTCCTGCTGTCTGTTATATATGGTTGCCGCGGATGGCGTATTCAGAGCTTTTCCGCAGCCGTGTTATCAGCCTTTGACAGCTGCGATGCCGGGGAGAACCTTGCCCTCGATGGCTTCGAGCAGAGCGCCGCCACCGGTGGATACGTAGGAAACCTCGTCGGCGAGGCCGAATTTGTTGACACAAGCCACGGAGTCGCCGCCGCCTACGAGCGAGAAGGCGCCGTTCTTGGTGGCTTCGACGATGGCGTCGGCGATGGCACGCGAGCCGGCGGTGAAGTTGTCGAATTAAAATACGCCTGCGGGGCCGTTCCAGAGGATGGTCTTGGAGGTGCATTACGGAGCAGATCTGAGTGTTGGCGTCGTTGGAGAACGAGTCGGCGGCCACACAGTCGGTGCCGAGCACGAGGTTTACGCCTTTTTCCTTGGCCTTGGCGATGATGTCGAGGGCGAGCTGGAGCTTGTCGTTCTCGCAGATCGACTGGCCTACATGTCCGCCGAGAGCCTTGGCGAAGGTGTTTGTCATGCCGCCGCAGAGGATGAGG
>CAYNXG010000063.1:3081-10607 GCA_964401095.1 uncultured Bacteroides sp. | reverse complement strand
AGTAATTTTTTTGCCCTTTATCATCACCTCCCCCACTAACCATAATTCGATGGAAAATCAAAGCCTGTCGGCACCGTCAGATGTAAAATAATGACGGGCGGTGATAAAACCCTCGGCCATATAATACAGAGCTTTGAAATATGACGTCTTGCGGCGTGCGGCATCGATTATCAGTCTCGGAAAGCCGTGAATGTAGCCGTGACGAAGCCATATCCACACTCCCTGAGACCGCAGAAACGGCACGGTGGGCTTACGGCTGCCTGTAGTGACGCCCGGATGCTCCACAATGGTGTAAGGTACGAATTTACCTTTAAGTCCCCTACGCTCCATCCTTAGCATGAAAAGATTCTCCTCGCCGCCGCCGAATCGCGGTGCTCCTATGCCGAGGCGGGGAGAAAAACGCAGATCCGACGGCAGAGACGCACGCCGGAAAGCAAGCTCGAATGATGTGAGATAGTAGCCGCGCGGAACGGGTGATCCAAAATAAAACCCGCTGTCGGGATATGTCTTGCAGTCGCCTCCGCGATACATGAATGTGGCGAAATCGAGCGACGGCTCGTTGCGGAATGTATTCAGCACCGTCTCAAGCCCCTTGGCGCTGTAGTGCAGGTCATCGTCGGCTATCAGTATTATATCGGCCGCAGACGCGTCTATGGCGGCGTTGCGGTTGTTGCTCAGCCCTCGCGAGCCGTGAAAAAATATTTCCACATCGGGCCTTTCGAGGCAGGGAGGTATCGTGAGTTTCTCGCCGTCGGGATTCTGAACGCTTACAAGATAGCGCACATCAGCAACCCGCGGCAGGGTCATATTCCCTACCCTCTCCAATCCTTCGGCGCCGAAGGTGCATATCTGTACCTCGAGAATCATGACTGCCAGAAATCAATACAACGTGCGGCGACAATATCGGCGCTGTTGTGTCTGTTCACGAATTCGCGTCCCGCGGCGCCCTTTTCGATGAGTGCGGCTCTGTCGGCCACGGCGGCGCGCAATGTCTCAAACAAAATATCGTCGTCGGGCACGGCGTTTATTATAGGAAAGCTCTCCTTCTCGCCTATGAAATCGTAATATTCCGGCTCGCCGCCCGACAGGACGGCCTTTCCCATGGCCATTCCCAACAGGGCATTTGTGGCGGGCGTGTAGGAATACAGCTGGTCGAGCACTATATCGGCGCGCCGCAGTTTTTGCAGATATTCGCTGTACGGAACATTCTCCACAATCTCAAGGGAGCATTTATCAGGCATACTCTCCGCCACGCGGCGTGCGGCAAGCTCTATTCGGTCAGTGCCTTTAAAGGCCTTGCGATGCGCGTGACGGCCGAGAAACATGTTGACGCGTGTATTTCCCTCACAAGGCATTCCAACGCGTTCTACGGCGTTTAAATCGACCGGAATGCCCACATATCTTACCTTCGACGTATCGAAGCGGCGTCGCATGGCCAGGTCATACTCATACAGAGCGGTGGTGACGCCCCGCACGCGGTCATATACATATTCGCAAAACTCGGCCACCTCGCCGTCGCACCACAGCATTTCATTTTCATACAAGGCCCTGTTGGGCTCGTAAATCCGTCCCGGCGAAGTGAAGAACTCGCAATAGCGCAGAGGGCAATCGGGCGCCGAGACCATATCCATGAAGGCCTTGTCGCTGCCTGCCGCACACAGGAACACGCGGCCGTTGTCGCGCAGCAGGCGGTCGAAAATCACCTTGATGCGCCGCGGCTTCAGATTAAGGAAACACGGACTGATGAGCGACACTATGTCATAGCCTGAAAAACGCTTGCGCGACATGAGGGCGTCGAGATACAGCAACGCTCCGCCGGCGGGTCCGGGCAACGGACGCCTCAAGCGGAGCGTGCACTGTGTATTCATCCATCCCGAGCCGTCTGAAGCGAGCGTCACGCTGTGGCCGCCGCGTCGCAGTGCGTCGGCAAGACAAGCGTGATAGTTGCTGTAGTCGCCCAGCAGGAGTATTTTCACAGCGATGTGAGTCTGCGCAGGTTTTCCACCACCTCGCCGGCTGTCATACGTCTCTGCATTCGCAGAGTTCCGGCAAAATCGCGGGCTATGCCGGCTACGCCGGGATGGCTGAACAGGCGGTAGTAGTATCGGTAATTCTTATTGTACAGGGCATCTGACTCGTCGTTTTCGAGCGAGCATTGCTCGGCACCCTCCGAGATAATGAACTCGCGCACGGAGCGCAGAAGCTCGTCCTCTACCGGGCGGCCGGCACACAGCCTGCGACACATCACATTGCCCATAAGCATGCCTACGGTAATCTGAAACTGCTTCAGAATCTCATTCCAGGCGATTTTGGCGGAAAGCCTGGGGTTGCTGTTGAAGAAGAATTCCTCGGCCATGCTTATGGCATCGTCTCCCTCGTTGAGGGAAACGGCGGAAAGCATGTCCTCACAATCATTCAAAACAAGGGATATGGCCATGCCGGCCACACCCATGCTTTTGTCTGTCTCGTCTGAATATTTCAGTTTGTCATTCATATCACTTTATCACAACGATCTTGGTTACGACGCCCGATGAATTGCCGTCGGCATTCTGAGAGGCGTATACCATATAAACACCCGAACGCACACGATTTCCTGCGGCATCGCAGCCGTCCCACATGGCCATACCGCCTTCCGAACGGCCCGACCATATTACATGTCCCTGAGTGTCAGCTATCTTGATAAGCGAATTATCCATAAGACCGTTTATAGTAATCCATCCTTCATAATCGGGGCGCACGGGATTGGGATATGCATACACATTCGAGTAATCCTCGGCGGCCGGCGCAGAAGTGGAGCTATATACATACTGGCCCTGGGGGGTACCGATCAGCACATCGGAGCCATGGGGGTCACAGGCTATCATGGTGACGGTATTGGACACGAGTGGCGAGTTGTCCTTGTTGAATTCCTCGATAATCTCGGTGCCGTCCTCGTTGACGTGGAAGAGGCCCGATTCCCTTGTGCCGATCCACTTGTGGTTGTTGCAGTCGACAGCGATAGCGAGCACCTGATCGCTTCCGAGAAGAAAATCGGCGTAGTTAGTACCGTCGTTGCGTGCCACCTTGGGGCGCACGATATCAAGATAATTGGATGAACCGTCGGCTATCTGGTCAAGGTCTTTTATGATAAGGGGACCGATGGTGGTGCCCATCCATATATGGCCTTTCTTGTCCTCCACAAGGCAGGTCTTGTAGGTGGGATTCGACACTACATTTCCATCCTGGTCGGTGAAGGCTGTGTACTTTACCACTTTGTCATCGTTTACATCGGTGGTACCCTTGGTATCTATACCTATAACAGGGCCGCCCCACGAACCGCGTACGTGAATACCTTTGTTGGTCTTTGAAGAGAACAGCAGGCACATGTCACACTTGCCGTTGTCAGAATCAACCCATTTATGCTGAAGCCAATATTTGTATTGACCTGAAGCATCCTTCTCGGTAAGGGCCTCGGGATTCTTTCTCATGATTTCCAGAGACTCCTTGGGAATGATCTTTATAGGCGAAGTAGTGGATGTGGCATCGGAAGACGTACCGCGCCACATGCAGATCCAAAGGTTGCCGAGGTTATCAAACGTAATGTCATAAACTCGGGTACCAAAAGGTGAACTTATAGGTGAATTACCTTTATAATAGCGATATACGATTTCGCGGTTGCGAATCAGAATCAGACCTTCAAAGTTATTGGCATGATAAATAAGATCAGGATCCACAGGATCAATAAGGCATTGTCCGTTACCACCGAAAAGAGCATCAATATTCTGTGCATTCTGTTGATTCTGAGACTCGTGGGTATATTGCTTTGTAACTATGGGATACTTAGGTTCAATAGTACCCGTACCCCAGTCATAGCTCTCGAGAAGCAGAGGATTTTCTATACCCCAGTTGGGATTGGCTTTGGGATGATATTCCGAGTTTCCCGTGCCGTTGAACAGTACCTTGCTGCCGTCGGCGGTAAATGTACAGAAGCCGGTATCAAACTGTTTTGAGGATTCGGGGAAGAACTTATCAGACAGCACCACGGGAGTAGCCGACGAGAGGTCATAGCAGCCTATGCCGTTCTTGTCACCGGCCCATACTGACGAGGGGCCTTCCCACATCGATAACTTCTGTTTGCTGAAATCCGAGGGGAGGGCGGTAGTGGCCGTGACATTGCCTTGTTCGTCAAGCTGAACGATCTGCGACGTGCCTGTCAGGAGATAACCGTTCTTCGACTCGTATAATTCCTTTGCGCCTTCTGTCTCCACAATCTTACTGAAATCAGCCTGATTCTTGTTAAAATCCAGGGTTACCTTCCATATAATGTTGTTGAGGCGGGCGATATAGGAGTTGCTGTCGAGGGCAAACCATTCGTTTATGCCCACCGACTGTATCGGTGTGAATTTGTCGAGAGTATTGTGTCTGTCGCTCTTGAGCGAGTAGCACAGCAGGCCGTCGGAGGGGCGCAGGATAAGAATCTTGTCGCCAAGTTCAAGCACGTATTTCACATTCTCGTTGTAGATGCCCGACTCAATGACGTGATAGTCCTTGTCATCGTAAATGACGATGCCGAACGATGTGGCCACATAGATGCGGCCGTCGCCGAACGACACGTTATTTATGACCTTGTCCACATTGAGCGTGGCATCCTTGATTTCGGGAAGATTCACCACCTTGCCGTTCTCAAAGATGAGGTCCATGTTGCCGTTGCTGTAGGCGCACAGGAGGTATTTGCCCTTCTTGTTATAGAAAAGCTTGGATATACCGCTGTCCGACAGCTTGCTGCCGGGAGTGAAATAGGTTGTCTCGTTCGATTCCTTGTCAAACGAATAGAGCGAATTGCCCGTAAGATAATACACCATGTCGGGGGTGTCGCGTATCAGCTGGAAGTCAGAGCCCGACATAGGCAGCAATTTCCACGAGCCGGGAGCGCGCTGTGCGGTAACCGACACGACTGCTGCAAAGATTGCGAGAAGGAGAAATAATCTTTTTATCATTATGCTTGTGTTTTTTGGCTAAGGTATTCTAAAAGAGCTTTTACGGCCCGGCCGCGATGGCTCACGGCATTTTTCATCTCGGGTGAGGCCTGGGCGAAGGTAATGTCCCATCCTTCAGGTCTGAATACGGGGTCGTAGCCGAATCCGCCGCAACCCGCGGGAGTGTCGAGTATCTCGCCCTCCACGATACCCTCGAAAAGAGTCTCCTCCGAACCGAGGATGAGGGCTATTACCGTGCGGAAACGAGCCTTGCGGTCACGGCAACCACGGAGATTCCGGAGCAACAGCTCCATATTGGCGGCGCTGTCGTGTCCCTCGCCGCCGGCATATCTGGCCGAGCGCACGCCGGGCTCGCCGCCGAGAGCGGCCACCTCAAGGCCGGTGTCATCGGCAAAACAGTCATAGCCGTAGCGCTCCTTGACCCAGCGGGCTTTTTGCAGAGCGTTGCCCTCGAGCGTCGGAGCCGTCTCGGGGATATCGTCGTGACAGTCTATGTCGGCCAGCGACAATATTTCGACCGAATCGCCCACAATTTGCCTTAACTCGCTGAGTTTATGCTGATTATTGGTAGCGAAAACTATTTTGGTTGCCATTGCTTCTTTATATGGAGGAAGGCAGAAGGCCCTGCGGCACATTCCACCTCCCTATATAACGTATTTTCAGACTGTTTATTGTATCGTCAGCCCACCACTATATTGACAATCTTGCCGGGCACCACGATAATCTTTCTCACGGTCTTGCCGTCGAGCCATTTTGCGGCCGAATCGTGTCCGAGGGCCATGCGCTCGATTTCCTCGCGGGGGGTTGAGGCGTCGACTGTGAGATTGAACCTTGCCTTGCCGTTGAACGACACGGCATAGGTCACTTCGGATTCCTTGAGATAGTCTTCATTCCACTGCGGCCAGCGGGCGTCGCAGATCGAGGTGTCATGGCCCAGGGCGCTGTGCCACAGCTCTTCGGCCACGTGGGGAGCGAAGGGCGCGAGCACCACGAGCAGCTCTGACAGCACGGCGGCCGAGTGGCAGCCCTGCTTCGTAAGCTCGTTGACGCATATCATGAACGCGGCCACGGATGTGTTGTACGAGAAATTCTCGATATCCGATGTCACCTTCTTTATGAGGGTGTGGAGTGTCTTGAGATTTTCGCGGGTAGGCTGCGAATCGTCCACGAGGAGCGTGTCGCCTTTGTAGAAAAGATTCCACAGTTTCTTTATGAAGCGATTCACACCGTCAATGCCGTTGGTATCCCAGGGCTTTGACTGCTCGAGCGGGCCCAGGAACATCTCATAGATGCGCAGGGTGTCGGCACCGTAACGCTCGACGATATCGTCGGGATTGACTACGTTGAACATAGACTTCGACATCTTTTCAACAGCGTAGCCGCACACATACTTGCCGTCCTCGAGGATGAACTCGGCGGTGGCGAAGTCGGGACGCCAGCGGCGGAAAGCCTCGGTGTCGAGCACATCGTTGGACACCATGCTGATATCCACGCGTATGGGCGTAACATCGTAGTTGTCCTTGAGTCCGTGGCTTACGAACGTGTTGGTGTCCTTTATGCGGTACACAAACGATGTGCGGCCCTGAATCATGCCCTGGTTGATGAGCTTGCGGAAGGGTTCGTCCTCGCATACGCGGCCCAAGTCGTAAAGGAACTTGTTCCAGAATCGCGAATAGATGAGGTGGCCTGTGGCATGCTCCGTGCCGCCGATGTAGAGGTCGACCTGGCGCCAGTAGCTGTTGGCTTCCTCCGACACCAGAGCCTCGCTGTTGCGCGGATCCATATAGCGGAGATAATAGGCCGACGAACCGGCAAATCCGGGCATGGTGTTAAGCTCCAGCGGATATCCCTCGGGCGTAGCCCAGTTCTTGGCACGGCCCAGGGGAGGCTCGCCTGTCTCGGTGGGGAGGTATTCGCTGATCTCGGGCAGCATCAGAGGCAGGCTCTCTACGGGCAGAGTGTGGGGAATTCCGTCCTTATAATATACGGGGAAGGGCTCGCCCCAGTAGCGCTGGCGGCTGAAGATGGCGTCGCGCAGGCGATAGTTCACCTTTACGCGGCCTATGCCCTTTTCTTCGATATATTTCTTTGTACGTGCAATGGCTTCCTTCACCTCCAGGCCGTTAAGGTCGAGGTCGGGGCCACAGCTGTTGATCATGCGTCCTTCCTTAGCGTCGAAGCTCTCCTCGCTGACGTCGGCACCCTCGATGAGGGGAATCACGGGCAGGTCGAAGGCACGTGCAAAGGCATAGTCGCGGCTGTCATGGGCGGGCACGGCCATGATGGCGCCGGTGCCGTAGCCGGCCAGCACATAGTCGCTGACATAGATGGGTATGTTCTTGCCGGTGAGGGGATTCACGGCATACGAGCCTGTGAACACGCCGGTCATCTTCTTGTCTATCATGCGCTCGCGCTCGGTCTTGTGCTTCACGGCGGCGAGATATTCGTCCACTTCTTTGCGGCGCTCGGGCACGGTCACCTCGGCCACATAGGCGCTCTCGGGAGCGAGAACCATGAATGTGACGCCGAATACGGTGTCGGCGCGGGTGG
>CAYNXG010000063.1:0-3071 GCA_964401095.1 uncultured Bacteroides sp. | reverse complement strand
TGAATATCTCCAGGTCGAGGTCATCGCGTCCGGCGATGGGGAAGCGCATCTCGGCGCCTTCGCTGCGGCCGATCCAGTTGCGCTGGGTCTCCTTGAGCGAGTCGGTCCAGTCGAGTCGGTCGAGGCCTTCGAGCAGACGCGGCGCATAGGCCGACACGCGCAGACACCACTGATACATGAGCTTCTGCTCCACGGGATATCCGCCGCGCACGCTGAGACCCTCGCTCACCTCGTCATTGGCGAGCACCGTGCCCAGCTCGGGACACCAGTTCACCATCGTGTTGCCGAGATAGGCCAGGCGATAGTTCATGAGCGTGTCGCTCTTCTGCTTCTCGTCCATGTCATTCCACTCGTCGGCGGTGAATGTCATTTCCTTGCCGCAGGCGGCGCTGACACCCTCCGTGCCGTTTTTCTCAAAGCGGGCCACAAGGTCGGCCACGGGCATGGCCTTGTCTGCCGCGGTGTCATAATAATGGTTGAACATCTCGATGAACGCCCACTGTGTCCATTTGTAATACTCGGGGTCGCATGTGCGCAGCTCGCGGTCCCAGTCGTAGCAGAAACCGATCTTGTCGAGCTGCGAGCGATAGCGGGCTATGTTCACGCTCGTGGTTATCTCGGGATGCTGGCCGGTCTGTATGGCATACTGCTCGGCGGGCAAGCCGTAGGCGTCATAGCCCATGGGATGCAGCACGTTGAATCCCTGCAGGCGTTTGTAGCGCGAATAAATGTCCGAGGCAATGTAGCCCAGCGGGTGTCCCACGTGCAGTCCGGCGCCCGAAGGATAGGGAAACATGTCGAGCACGTAGAATTTGGGACGGCTGCGGTCTATCTCCGCAGCATATATCTTGTCTTCCTTCCAGCGGGTCTGCCAGCGGGATTCTATTTCGCGATGATTATATTCCATATATTATATTAGAGTGCAAATTTTGTTAATGATCGGTTTCGGGAGTCGGTCGTGCCGCACGCTGTCTTCAAGACATCTCGAGCATCTTCTCGATAGGCTTCAGGGCAGCCTCGGCCAGGGCGGGGTCGATATGAATCTCAGGCTGCTCGTCGCGCAGGCAGCGGTAGAGCTTTTCAAGGGTGTTGAGCTTCATGTATGCGCAGTCGTTGCACCCGCATGTCTCGGCATCGTCGGGCGGCGCGGGTATGAAGGTCTTATCGGGACAGTCCTTGCGCATCTGGTGCAGTATGCCGCTCTCGGTGGCTACGATGAATTCCGTGGCATCGGATGTGCGGGCATAGTCGAGCAGCGCGGCTGTGGAGCCCACCTTGTCGGCCACGGCCACCACCTGGCGGCGACATTCGGGATGGACGAGAACCTTGGCGGCGGGATGGAGGCGTTTGAGCTCTATGATTTTCTCGAGCGAGAATTTCTCGTGAACGTGGCATGCGCCGTCCCACAGCACCATGTTGCGGCCGGTGACTGAATTTATATAGTTGCCGAGATTGCGGTCGGGGCCAAAGATAATTTTTGCGTCGGCGGGCAGGGCGTCGATCACCTTGCGGGCGTTGCCCGAGGTCACCAGCACGTCGGTGAGGGCCTTCACGCCCACCGATGTGTTGACATACGACACCACGGTGTGGCCGGGATGTTTTTTGATAAACTCGGCGAAGTCCTCGGCGGGGCAGCTGTCGGCCAGCGAGCAGCCGGCGTTGGCGTCGGGCACCAGCACCTTCTTGTCGGGGCAGAGGAGCTTGGCGGTCTCGCCCATGAAGTGCACGCCGCAGAGCACTATGATGCGGGCGTCGCGGAGGGTGGCCGCATATCGCGCCAGGGCGAGCGAGTCGCCGATATGGTCGGCTATATCCTGGATGGGGCCCTGCTGATAATAGTGGGCCAGAATCACGGCGCCTTTCTCTTTCTTGAGCACCTTTATTCTTTCTTTCAGAGTTTCCTCGTCGAGGGCGGCGCGGCAGTTTTCAACATCCATTTTCTTTTTATTTTATATTTTTGAGAAAAAAATTTTTTCCAATAAAAAAGTAAATAATAATAATGGGGTGTCAAAATATTCAATAACTTATTGCACGATTTCTTGCTTTTTAGGGTTATTGAACTCATGAAGCCTGTTGTTTACATGCTATCAACACCCTTTGGGGCTGAATATCAGTGTTATCCTAACTTTATCTACACCATGTTAATAATGTGCAAAGTTAATAATTTTCTTGGAAAAAACGTGTGAATTTCTGTCAAAAACGGGGTTGAGAGCCGGCGCCCCGCGTTGATAAACGGCTGTGGAGCAGTCCCCGTCCCCTACCCCTCGGGGGGTGGTGTCGGGGTTGTTTACAGTTTATCTACATGGTTATCGACATACTTATCAACACCCCTGTGGCTGCGTTTTCATGTCCGTGTGCTGTCGTCGACGAGCATTATATATACAAAAAAACTCCTCCGCAGACGGGGCTGCGGAGGAGCGCTATGGTGAGATAAATTCGTTCGGATTTATTTCTCGAATTTCTTCACGATCACGGTGGCGTTGTGGCCGCCGAAACCGAATGAGTTCGAGAGAGCGGCGCGCACGGGGCGTTCCTGGGCGCGGTTGAAGGTGAAGTTGAGGGTGTAGTCGATTTCCTCGTCGTTGTCGCCTTCTTCGTGGTTGATTGTGGGAGGAATGATGTCTTCTTCCACAGCCTTGACGCTGAACATGGCCTCGAGGGCGCCGGTGGCACCGAGCAGGTGGCCGGTCATTGACTTGGTCGATGATATGTTGAGCTTGTGGGCGTGTTCGCCGAATACCTCCACGATAGCCTTCACCTCAGATACGTCGCCCACGGGGGTTGATGTGCCGTGAACGTTGATGTAGTCGATGTCTTCGGGCTTCATTTCGGCATCTTCGAGGGCGTTGCGCATCGACAGGATGGCGCCGAGGCCTTCGGGGTGAGTGGCGGTGAGGTGGTAAGCGTCGGCGCTCATGCCGCCGCCGGCCACTTCGGCATATATTTTGGCGCCGCGTGCCAGGGCGTGCTCGAGCTCTTCGAGTACGAGGACTACCGAGCCTTCACCCATCACAAAGCCGTCGCGGCTCTTGGAGAAGGGGCGCGAAGCCGTCTCGGGCGAGTCGTTGCGG
>CAYNXG010000062.1:0-10738 GCA_964401095.1 uncultured Bacteroides sp. | reverse complement strand
GCTTTACGCCTTAAAAAGTTTTGACATTATAAAAAATTAAGATGCGTCAGCCCTGTAAAAATGACAGAGGGTTGTTGTTGAATTGAAAATAATTTGTAACTTTGCATACTCTATAATTGTGCGAAGCATGAAACGTATAGTAAAGTGTCTATCCCTTAGCGCATGTGTCACGTCCATGCTCGTTCTCGGGCTGACAGGATGCGGGAACAAGAAGAATGAAGACAAGAGGCCGGTACTCGCGGTGAGTGTCGAGCCCCAACGCTATTTACTTGACAAGCTCGTAGGCGACAACTTCCGAATAATCACCGTATTGCCCAACGGGGAAAACCCCGAGACCTTCGATCCGTCGCCTTCAAAGCGCATAGCCGTGGAAAATGCCGATGTATACTTTACGACAGGGCATCTGATATTCGAGACAAACCTGAAACTGTCGTCGAACGAGGATGTATTGTTTGTCAACACAAGCGACAGCATAACACCCATATACGGCACACACACCTGCCACAATCATCACAGACGCTTCCTTCAGCATGCCAACGAACACGTTGACGAGCGCGAAGCCGACCCGCACGTGTGGGTATCGCTGCGCAATGCCGGGAAAATGTCGAAAGTAATGGCGGAGACACTCAAGAAATTAGACCCCGAAAACGCATCGGAGTATGACCGGCGTGCCAAGGCGCTGCAGGCTCAGCTCGATTCGCTCGATAAAGATTTTACCACACGCCTTGACGATGCCGGGAATCCCGCATTTATGGTGTGGCATCCGTCTCTGAGCTATTTTGCCCGCGACTACGGCCTGGAGCAGGTGGCAGTCAACAGCGAGACAAAGGAAGTGTCGGTCAATCAGTTGCGCAGCGCCATAGACGAAGCACTGAGCGACAGCGTAAACATCTTTTTCTATCAGAACGATCTCGACTCGCGACAGGCCGAAGCACTGAGCACCGGCGCCGGATGCAAGCGCGTACCCATCAATACAGCTGTATATGAGTGGGTAGATGAACTTAAGAAAATCGTCAATGAGCTTACAAACGGCTGAACATGCCTGTCATAAATCCTCGGGCCACGAATTCCATATCGGCGCCGGAGGCGTATGCCGCCATCATCCGCAGCCGGTAGAGGTGCATCTGCACCCCACCACCGAGCCCCTTATAAAACTTGAGGGTTTAGGCATGACACGCGACGAACGTGTCATACTCGAGGATGTAAACCTGACAGTCAACAAAGGCGATTTCATGGCCATAACCGGCCCCAACGGCGGTGGAAAGACCACATTGCTGCGAATAATTCTGGGGCTTCTCAAACCCACGCGCGGCAGCGTAACATTCGTGCCCGGACGCCCGGCCACGGGCTATCTGCCGCAAAAGAACATGATTGACGCCCAGTTTCCGCTGACCGTAACCGAGGTGATAAGAAGCGGGCTGCTGGGCTGTCCAGCACTGAGTCGGGACGAGCGCGACAACGCTGTTGCCGACACACTGCGCCGCATAGAGCTCGAGCAACTGGCCGGGCAGCCGATAGGCCGGCTGTCGGGCGGACAGCTGCAGCGTGTGCTTTTAGGAAGGGCCATAATAGCCCGGCCCGAGTTGCTGGTTCTCGACGAACCGCTGAGCTATATCGACAAGCATTTTGAAGCGCACATTTACCGGCTTATCGCTGAAATAGCGCCTGAATGCACCATCCTGCTTGTATCGCACGAGATGACGGCGATAGCCTCGATGGCCAACCGACATCTGCTGGTAGACCGACGGATAGTGGAATGCTCGGCCTCGTGCCATTTTGTGCCGAGCGACTGCGACCCGGAGCCCGACACCATGCCATGACGCCACCGCGATACTGATAAAAAACAACACACATTTTACGATTGTTAATATAATGGCGGCGTGCATGGCGCTCCGCTACTATTTCCCATTATGTAAAACACACACTGACATGACAGAAACACACACCCAGGAAGATAAATACACAGCCGAGGACGCCCGCTTCATGCAGATGGCCATCGACCTGTCGATAGAAAACATCGATAACGGCGGCGGCCCGTTCGGCGCCGTCATAGTGAAGGACGGCGAGGTGCTGGCCACAGGCGTAAACCGAGTGACAGCCAATAACGACCCCACGGCACATGCCGAGGTGTCGGCCATACGCGCGGCCTGCAGCAAGATACAGAACTTCAAACTTGAAGGCTGCACGGTGTATTCCTCATGCGAACCGTGCCCCATGTGTCTGAGCGCACTGTACTGGGCCGGAGTGAAGCGTATTTGCTACGGCAACACCAAGGCCGATGCAAAGGATATCGACTTTGACGACTCCTTCATCTACGACCAGATAGAGCTGGCCCGCGAGGCACGCTCGATAAAATGTGACCATTTCATGCGCGCCAGAGCAATCGTGGCGTTCAACAAGTGGCGCGACAAGACAGACAAGGTGGAATATTGAGCCCCTGTCCACACGGATGTATAACATATTATAAGCAAGCCCGTTCCGCGTGCAAAAGACAGGGACAGGCATATAATGCCATAAAACGGCCGGCGGCCATTTATCCCGGTAAAAAATGCCGCCGGCTCATTTTTTACATGATAACATCTGTGTTATAGCGAAAAAATTTGTAATTTTGTTTCCTGATTGACAATCTGAATCTAATTAGCTACAGAATAGACATGGAGATAGAACAGAACGACACACAGCAGCCATCAGGCAATAACCGTAACCGTATGATGCTGTGGATAATCATAGGTCTTGCAGTGGCCGTCGTGGCCCTGGCAGTATGGTTCATCATAGCATCGACATCGCAGAAAAAGGCTCTCGAAGAGGCTGTGGCATTGAAAGAACAGGCCGAGCTGGACATGGCCCAGCGCGAACTGCAGAACGACTATGAAGCTCTGAACAATGAATTTGCCATCTTTGAGAATTCACGACAGATGGTGCTGGACGATTCCGTGAAGCTGGCTCTTACACAGAAATACGAAACAGCGCGCCTGCAGATTGAAAAGCTCAACCAGGAGCTGAAAAATCAGAAAAACAAGAGCGCCAAAGAAATAAAGAAGCTCAAGGACGAAATATCGACCCTGCGCAATCTGCTGCGCCACTATGTGGAGGAAATCAACCGTCTCAATCAGGAGAACATGGCCCTGCGCAACGAAAACGAAGAAATCAAGGGACGCAACCAGCAACTGAGCTCGCAGGTGCAGGAGACTACCCGCCGCAACGAGCAGCTGAGCGAGCGCATGACCCTCGCTGAAAAGCTGAACGTTACCGGCGTGAGCCTTGTAGCCCTCAACAAGAAGGGCAAGGTGGAGAAGAAGCTCAAGAAAGCCGTGCAGCTGCGTGTAGGATTCACTATCCCGCAGAACAACTCGACCCCCGTGGGCGAGAAGACCATATATCTGCGTATCGTATCGCCCTCGGGACAACTGCTGGGCAACGGCGGCTCCTTCAGCTTCGAGGGCGCGACTCTCCAGTCGACCGCCAGGAAGGTAATCGAATACGCCGGCGAGGAAATCGGCGGTGTGGCCATATTCTGGGACATCGACACAGCCCTGACACCCGGACAATATACCGTGGAGCTCTTTGCCGACAACTACCGCCTGGCAAGCCGCTCATTCGAGCTGAAATAACCATTCCAATCCCGCATACCCACAGCAAATGGCTATCATACACCAGTTAATCACCGATATAAATGCCGACGACTTCACGTTTGCCGGGGCATGCTACCGACTGGTGCTCAGTATGTTGCTTGGCAGTATCGTGGGATTTGAACGCAGACGCCGGGGACAGACCGCCGGAGTGAGGACATTCTCGCTGATAGCCATGGGCTCCACCCTGGCCATGGTGCTGTCGACTTATGTGGCCCAGCGTTACGGCGACGGCGATCCCACGCGAATGGCCGCGCAGGTAATTTCAGGCATAGGCTTCCTGGGCGCGGGCGCCATCATACAGATGAAAGGATCGGTGCGCGGCCTTACCACCGCGGCCGGTATATGGATGGTGGCCAACATAGGCATGGCCGTGGGATGCGGCATATATTGGGTGGCCGTCGTGGCTACCGGTCTGATACTGTTTATCCTCGTACTGCTTGAACGAATCGAGCACAGCATAAGCATGCGCTCGGAAAGCCGTATAATCCGCATACGCGTGGGCGAGATATTGAGCGATATCAGCAAATACCGTGACGTGCTCAAGACTTACAACGTGCAGCTGAGCAATTTTTTTGTAGAATATGATTTCGAGCAAAGTGAGACACGACTCAATCTTGTAGTGGTGCTGAGAGAAAACACCGACCTGGTGGGACTGTTCACCTCATTTGAACGCCTCTACCCCACCCGCTCCATAACCCTCGCAAACCAGATAAACATCTAATCACAGTCATAACCGTAGCCACCATAGAATAATGAATATCGAGAGCCTCATCACCGACCTGGCGTTCATACTGCTTTTGGGAGCCGCCGTGACGGTGCTGTTCAAATGGCTGAGGCAGCCGGTGGTGCTGGGCTATATCGTGGCCGGCTTCCTGGCAAGCCCCAATTTCACATGGCTGCCGTCGGTAAATACTCTCGAGAACATCGATTTTTGGGCCGAGCTGGGCATAGTGGTGCTGCTGTTCTCCCTGGGACTTGAATTCAGTTTCAAGAAACTGGTGAATTCAGGCGGCTCGGCAATCGTGACGGCCATGATAATCGTGGCCGGCATGATGTGTGCAGGATTTGCCGTAGGCCATATCCTGCATTTCAATTTTATCAACAGTCTGTTTCTCGGCGGCATGCTGTCCATGTCGTCGACCACTATAATACTGAAGGCTTTCACCGATATGGGTCTGCGACAACAGAAATTCGCGTCGCAGGTGCTGGCGGTCCTCATTGTCGAGGATCTGTTCGCGGTGGTGATGATGGTGGTGCTGTCGTCCATAGCCATCAACAACAGCGTGGAGGGCTCGGAAATGCTGATGAGCGTGGCCAAGCTGGTGTTCTTCCTTATAATATGGTTTTTGGTGGGCGTATATGTGCTGCCGTCGCTGCTCAACCGCTGGCGCAAATTCCTGAATTCCGAAACGCTGCTCGTGGTGTCCATGGGCCTGTGCCTCGGCATGGCGGTGTTCTCGGTCTACTGCGGTTTCTCGCTGGCCCTCGGGGCATTTGTGATGGGCTCGATATTGGCGGGAACAAGCTATGCGGAACGGATTGAACATGTGGTGACACCGGTCAAGGACCTCTTCGGCGCGGTGTTCTTCATCTCGGTAGGCATGATGGTGCAGCCTGCGATTCTTGCCAAATACTGGCTGCCGATTCTTGTGCTGTCGGGCGTAGTGATCTGCGGCATGATTATCTTCGGCACATTCGGCATGCTCATTACAGGACAGACCCTGCGCACCGCAATCCGCTCGGGATTCGCGCTGACACAGATTGGCGAATTCGCCTTCATCATAGCCACATTAGGCATGAGCCTAGGAGTCCTTGAACCTACGCTATACCCTATCGTCGTGGCTGTGTCGGTAATCACGACCTTCACCACTCCATACTTCATAAAGATGTCTGTCCCCGTATCTGATTTCGTGGAAAAACATCTGCCCGAACGGCTGCATTTCCTCATAACCCGCTATGGATCGCAGGGGGAAAAGGAGCAGGCCGCCGGACATCAGTGGAGCGTGGTGCTGAGACGGCATCTGTGGAGAACCACGGTCTACACAATTATACTGATAGCCATAACGGTGTGCATGGATACGTATGTACGCCCCGAACTGATAAAGCTTCTGCCCGAGTGGGGCAACCTGCTGTCCGTGGCCGCAACGCTGGTTGTAATGTCGCCGTTCCTGATGGCACTCGTATCGCCGGTGCGTATGCCCGACAATGTACAGGTGGGTAAAGGTCTGCAATATCAGATACCGACCATAGTGCTGACCGTGTTCCGCACGCTTATAGCCCTGGGGTTTGTAATCCATGCCGTAAACCGCGTGTATCCGGCCAAGGTGGCCGTTGCGGTGGCGGTAGTGGTAGTGGCCCTGGCCGGTCTGCTTTTCTACAGGCGTCTGAACCGCTACATGACATCGCTGGAGAATAAGTTTTTCGCGAATCTCAACGAGAGAGACTTACGCCGCTCGGGCAAGAACAACCTCGTGGTGAGTGACCTGCACCTGGCATATATGACTGTGGGCGACAGCTGCGGCTTCGTGGGTGAGCGCCTTATGGATTCAAATCTGCGACGGGCCTACGGCGTGAATGTCGTGAGCATACAGCGAGGCACACGTGTGATTCCGATTCCCAACGGCCGTGAGCGACTGTTCCCGGGCGATGTAATAGGCGTGATAGGCACCGACGCACAGCTGGAGAAAATGTTGCCCGCCGTGGAAGCCAATGCAGACAACGAAGGAGGCGCCCAGGCCGACGAAATGAACCTGAAATCGGTGCTTCTGTCGTTCAACTCGCCCCTTATCAACAAGACACCCTCGTCAGCATCGCTGCGCGACACATACAACGTGCTGGTTGTGGCCGTTAGCCGCGACGGAGAATTCATAGATTCTAACCCACATCTTGTATTCACCCCGGGCGATATCGTGTGGCTCGCAGGCAAGCAACAGGACATAAACAAGCTGAAATAATCATTATCATAAACATACAAGCAGATGACAGACTCAGGCGACCATCGTTACAAACTTCGCGGCGTATCGGCCTCGAAAGAAGACGTGCACAACGCTATTAAAAATGTTGACAAAGGATTGTATCCCGGCGCGTTCTGCAAAATCATTCCCGACATACTCGGGGGCAATCCCGAAATGTGCAATATAATGCATGCCGACGGGGCGGGCACAAAATCGTCGCTGGCCTATATGTACTGGCGCAAGACAGGCAATCTCGACGTATGGCGCGGGATAGCCCAGGACGCGCTGATAATGAACATCGACGACCTCCTGTGCGTGGGAGCGACGGATAATATCCTGGTGTCGTCGACTATCGGCCGTAACAAGAATCTTGTGCCCGGAGAGGTAATCTCGGCCATCATAAACGGCACGGAGGAGCTGCTGGCCGAACTGCGCTCGTTCGGAATATCGGCCTGGAGCACCGGCGGCGAGACGGCCGATGTAGGCGACCTGGTGCGCACTATCATCGTCGACTCGACAGTGACCTGCCGCATGCCCCGCAAGGATGTGATAGATAACTCGAATATCGCTGCGGGCGACGTCATAGTGGGCCTGTGCTCCTACGGCAAAGCCACGTATGAGAAAGAGTTTAACGGCGGCATGGGCTCGAACGGCCTCACATCGGCCCGACATGACGTGTTCGACCACTCGCTGGCCACGGAATTCCCGGAATCATATGACCACGCCATCCCGGCCGAGCTGGTCTACAGCGGATGCTGCGCCCTCACCGACAGCGTGGACGGATCGCCGCTTGACGCCGGCAGACTGGTGCTGTCCCCTACCCGCACGTATGCGCCTGTGGTGAAGGCCGTTCTCGACGAGATGCGCAGCCATGTGCACGGCATGATACATTGCTCGGGCGGCGCGCAGACAAAAATCATGAACTTTGTAAAAGACAAGCTTGTTGTTAAAGACAACATGTTTGCTCCCGGCCCGCTGTTCACGCTTATCCAGCAACAGTCAGGCACCGACTGGCGCGAAATGTACAAAGTGTTCAACATGGGACATCGGTTTGAGTTCTATCTGCCGGCAGAATATGCAGGACGCGTGATAGAGATATCGAAACAGTTCGGAATCGATGCGCAGATTGTGGGACATGCGGAAGACGCGCCGTCCAACCGACTTGTAATCACGAGCGAATTCGGGACATTCGAGTATTGAGAACAACCCTATAACTAATTCAAATATTTCAACAAAATGAGAAAAACAACACTTACCGTAGCTGTGGTATGTGCCCTGATGGGTTCGATGCTGCTTCCGTCGTGTATCGGTTCGTTCACGCTGACCAACAAACTCTTGTCCTGGAACAAAACGGTGGGTAACAAGTTTGTAAACGAACTTGTATTCTTTGCGTTCTGGATTCTTCCCGTATATGAAGTGTCGGCTCTGGCCGATGTGCTTGTGCTCAACTCGATAGAGTTCTGGAGCGGCGAGAACCCCGTGGCCGCCGGCACACATACCATACAGGGTAACGATGGAAAATATCTGGTGAGCGTAGACAAAAAGGGCTACACCATCAAAAGCGAGACAGACGGTTCGGAAGTCCGCCTCAACTTCAACAACGATGACCGCTCGTGGGCCCTTCAGCTTCCCGACGGAACCGAACAGACAATCTTCACATTCGTCGACGACGACCATATCGCCCTCCCCACTCCCGACGGCAACACCACTACGGTAGAACTGTCTGAAACCGGCCTGTATGCCTACAGCCAGCTGGCCGGCGGCGCACAGTTTGCCTGCAGATAATATCGGGCCAAGGCCTTCAATGACATATTCGACCCGCACGGAGCATATCCGTGCGGGCCGCTTTAACGTATAAATTCCATTTCAGCCAATCATGTCTCGTCATAAAAGAAAATCCGTGAAGCCGCTGCTGCTTGCATGCCTGCTGATTGCCGGAGTAATAATACTGGCGTTCATACCTACAGAAGGCCCAGGGCCGTCTGAGACAACCGCTGCCCGGCCTGACGCGACGGAGACGCCCGCCGAGGCTGTCACGGACTATACCTCTCTTGAAAAGGTGGAGATACCGCCGCACACATCCAACAGGATGATTGATTATGAGGGGTTCACCGTAGCGTTCAACCGGCGTAAACATCAGCCCAACTATGTGGTGTGGACTCTTACGCCTGAAAAAACTGACGGGCCATACTCGCGCAAAGATTCAAAATTCATGCGTGATGACAGCATACGCGGATGCGCCACGCTGTATGACTACAGAAATTCAGGCTTCGACCGTGGACACATGGCACCTGCGGCCGATATGAAATGGAGCAAAAAGGCCATGGACGACTGCCACCTGCTTACGAATATGTGCCCGCAGGACAAGCGGCTGAATACCGGCGCATGGGCCACGGTGGAAAACAATTCCCGGAAATGGGCCGTGAAGCACGGCCCGCTGATAATAATCGCCGGCCCGGTGCTGACCGACCGTATCACGCGCACAATCGGCAATTCCAAAATCCCCGTGCCTGAAAGGTTCTTCAAAGTCATCCTGGCCCCCGAGGCAAATCCGCCGATGGGAATCGGCTTTATTATGCCGAACTCGTATGTCGAAGGAGGCGCCCAGTCGACAGTGGTATCAATCGATGAGGTGGAGGCAGTGACAGGCTTTGATTTCTTCGCTGCGCTGCCCGATGATATCGAACAAGAAGTTGAATCGCAAAAAACATTGAGAAAGTGGAACAAGTAGACACCATTTGCGCAATATCCACCGCTCCGGGCAGGGGCGGCATAGCCGTTGCACGCGTCAGCGGCAGTCTTGCAATCGAAATTACAGACAAGATATGGAAAGGCAAGCCCCTCGCGGATGCGGCGTCGCACACCGCCCATCTTGGCAAAATAACGGCGCAGGACGGCACGGTGCTCGACACGGCCGTAGCCACGGTGTTCCACGGTCCCAACTCTTTTACGGGTGAGAATACGGTGGAAATCTCCACCCATGGCTCTACCTACATACAGCAACAGCTGTTGATGAGCCTCACGGCGGCAGGAGCGCGTATTGCCGAGCCGGGCGAATTCACCCGTCGCGCGTTTCTGAACGGACGCCTCGACCTTGCCGAGGCCGAGGCAGTGGCTGACATCATCGCGTCTTCATCAAAGGCCGCGCACAGGCTGGCCATGTCGCAGCTGCAAGGCTCTTTCTCAAACCATATCGACTCGCTAAGAGCAAAAATGGTGAATCTTGCGGCGCTTCTCGAACTTGAACTTGACTTTTCGGAAGAAGATGTCACATTTGCCGACCGCAACACCCTGCGTAATCTCAGCAAAGAAATTCGCGAAAAAGTCGACACCATGGCTTCGACTTATTCGGCAGGAATGACTCTGCGCGACGGAATACCGGTGGCGATAATCGGGCGTCCGAATGTGGGCAAATCCAGGCTCCTGAACACGCTGCTGGGCACTGACCGAGCCATCGTAAGCGATATCCCCGGCACTACACGCGACACCGTGGAGGAAACAACCGACATTGACGGCCATCTCATAAGATTCATCGACACAGCCGGCATCAGACACACGGATGATACGGTGGAGTCGCTCGGCATCGAACGCACACTCGACAAAACATCACGCGCACGTGTGATACTTTGGCTCATCGGCCCCAAGGAGGACGATATCGAGGAAATGTATGCCGATATCGCTAAAACCCGACACCCCGAGAGCAGCATCATAGCCATCTTAAGCAAGTGGGATCTCATGGATTCATCCTGCGCGGCAAGCCGTCATGCTGATGAAATCCGCCGGCAGCTGCCATCCGGCATAAGCCTGATGCCTGTGTCGTCCATAACCATGGAAGGGGTTGAGACACTCCGCAAAACAATCGTGGACTTGGCCGTCGGTTCGCTCCCGAGCGACGAAAGCATGATTGTGACCAACGCACGCCATCACGCAGCTCTCAAAGACGCCTCGGACGCCCTGACTCAACTGATCGACGGCATGGACTACGGCCTCACCCCCGACCTCCTCGCCCAACACCTCCGCCAAGCCATCACCGCCCTCGCCACCATCACCGGCCGCATCACCTCCCAAGAAATCCTCACCACCATTTTTTCAAGATTCTGCATCGGCAAATGACAGAATTGTCAGAATCCGTCACAATCCATCACAATCCGT
>CAYNXG010000061.1:0-10785 GCA_964401095.1 uncultured Bacteroides sp. | reverse complement strand
ACGAGTTCCTCAACCTCGAGGACGACAAAATCTCCACCTCGCGCAACTGGGCCGTATGGCTCCACGAGTATCTGCGCGACTTCCCCGGCAAGCAGGACGTGCTGCGCTACGTGCTCACGGCCAACGCCCCGGAGACCAAGGACAACGACTTCACCTGGCATGAATTCCAGACCCGCAACAACAGCGAGCTGGTGGCTATCCTGGGCAACTTCGTGAACCGCGTGGTGGTGCTGACCCATAAATTCTTTGACGGCATAGTTCCCGAAGCCGGCAACCGCGCCGAGGCCGACAACGAGGCCCTGGCACAGGTGCGCACGGCTGCGGCGGCCCTGACCGAATCGATGGAGACATTCCACTTCCGCGAGGCCCTCAAGCAGGCCATGGAAATAGCCCGTATCGGCAACCGTTACCTCCAGGAGACCGAGCCGTGGAAGGTGGCCAAGACCGATATGGCACGCACAGCCGCCATCATGAACACGGCCATGCAGATCTGCGGCGCTCTGGCCGTGGCCTGCGAGCCGTTCATGCCCTTCATGGCCGCGCGCCTGGCCGACGACCTGCGCATCGCCAAGGCCGAATGGAGTCGCATCGGCGCCGATGACATCGTGCCCGCCGGGACGGCCATCGCTCCCGCGTCGCTGCTCTTCGAGAAAATCGAGGACGAGGCCATCAAGGCCCAGACCGACCGCCTCGACCGCATCAAGGAAGAAAACCGCCTCAAGTCATGGAAGCCCGAGCCCCAGCAGCCCGATGTGGACTTCGACACATTCTGCCGCTCGGACCTGCGCGTAGGCACAGTGACCGAATGCGTCAAGGTGCCCAAAGCCGACAAGCTGCTGCGCTTCACCATCGACGACGGCACCGGCATCCCGCGCACAATCGTGAGCGGCATAGCCGAGTCATACCCCGAGCCCAAGGCCCTCGAGGGCAAGCAGGTGGTGTTCATAGCCAATCTGCCGCCGCGCAAGCTCAAGGGCGTAGTGTCGCAGGGCATGATACTGTCGGCCGTCAACTCTGACGGCAAGCTCGTGCTCATGGCCCCGTCGGCTCCCGTGGCCGCCGGCGCTCAGGTAAAGTGACCCCAATACCACCCCGAATAATCAAAGCAGTAAAAATCAACCACCACCCACCACTGTCATCATGAATCCCCGTATCCTCATCATCTATACCGGCGGAACCATCGGCATGATTGAAGACCCGGAAACCAAGTCGCTGCGGCCGTTCGACTTCTCACACCTCATGGAAAATGTCCCGAAGGTGAAGATGCTCGACTATCACATCGACAACATCCAGTTCGAGACACCGATCGACTCGAGCGACATGCGACCCGAGCACTGGCAGCTGATAGCGCGCAGCATCGCCGAGCGATATGACGAGTATGACGGATTCGTGGTGCTCCACGGCACCGACACCATGGCCTACACGGCCTCGGCGCTGTCGTTCATGCTTCAGGGACTGTCGAAGCCTGTTATAATCACGGGCTCGCAGCTGCCCATCGGCGAGGTGCGCACCGACGGCGAGGAAAACCTCATCACCGCCCTTCAGATAGCGGCGGCCAAGGGCTCGGACGGGCGTCCCATGGTGCAGGAGGTGGCCATACTTTTTGAAAACTATCTGTGGCGCGGCGACCGCTCCACCAAGCGGTCGGCCGACCACTTCAACGCCTTCCGCAGCAACAATTATCCCTACCTGGCCAAGATAGGCCTCGGCATCAAGTATGACGAAGACGCGCTCGACCGCCGCGAAGGCAAGAAGCTCCGCGTGTACGAGGCCCTCGACACGGCCGTGATGTGCGTGGATCTCTTCCCGGGCCTGTCCGAGGCCACGCTGCGCCATCAGCTGGCGTCGCCGGGCATCAAGGGCATAGTGCTGCGCACCTACGGCGCGGGCAACGGCCCCACGGCGCTGTGGTTTATCCATGCCATCAAGGAGGCCTGCGACCGCGGGCTGGTGGTTCTCAACGTCACACAGTGTATCAACGGCTCGGTGCTTGCCAACCGCTACCTGGCGGGCGACATGCTGTCAAACACGGGCGTAGTGCCCGGCCACGACATAACGTTCGAGGCCGCCATAACCAAGATGATGCACCTGTTCGGGCAGAATCTCAGCCGCGAGGAAGTGATAAGGGAGCTGAAGCATCCGCTGGCGGGCGAGATGACATTGCCGAAGGCAAAAACACAGAGCATGTAACATAACTACAATGTCCAGGACCCTCATACGCATCATCACCGGCCTAATGCTGCTGGCGGCCGTCGCCGCCGGCACGGCCACGCTGCCCGCGCAGACCGCGGGGGCGCGGTGGGAGACGGTGGATGCGTCCTTCATACCCGACCCGGCCGAGGACATCGACGTGCGCGTGCGGGATACCTATATCTATGTATATACCGGCCGGCCCACGACGGTGAGACTCCTCACCATCCTGGGGCAGCCCGTGTCGCAGGCCAGCCTGCCGGCGGGCACGTCGCGCTTCAAGGTGCGCACCCGCGGCATCTACATCCTCAAGGCCGGCTCCGTGACACGCCGAATCACTATATGACACCCCGCCCCTCCGGGCACAAAAAACACACAAGACAATGCAGAGTATAAAAGTCAAGATAATCAACGAATCGGGCTACGACCTGCCGGCCTACGAAACCCCGTCGGCCGCCGGCATGGACGTGCGCGCCGCCATAAAGGAGCCCATAGTGCTCGGGCCCCTGGAACGTGTGCTTGTGCCCACAGGCCTGCGCGTGCAGCTGCCTCAGGGCCTGGAGATGCAGATACGTCCCCGCAGCGGCCTGGCCCTGCGCAACGGCATATCGCTGGTGAATACTCCGGGAACGGTAGACGCCGACTTCCGCGGCGAGATAAAGGTAATCCTCATCAACCTGTCCAACGAGCCCTTCACCATCAATCCCGGCGAACGTATATGCCAGATGGTGATATCGCAGTACACCCACGTGGAATGGGAACCGGTGCACGAGATTGACCGGACCGTCCGCGGCGACGGCGGCTTCGGCCACACAGGCACGGAGTAACCGTCAATATTATCTCTCCGCCATGAGAATCTTTTCTTCAAAATATATTCCGGTGGCCCTGACAATCGCGGCGGGGCTCGTCGGAGCTACGGGCATGGCCCGCAAGCCTGACGTGTCGGATACAGAGCGCGCCCGCGCCGAGTATCTGTTCATGGAGGCCAACAGCCGCCTGCAGGACAACAACCCCGCGGCGGCCTACTACATGCTGCGGCGTGCCGCGGCCATCGCGCCGGCCGACGTGGACATAGCCGCCGCCAAGGGCGAGCTGGTCATATACTCGGGCATCGGCGACTCGGCCGACTTCGAGAACGCCTACCGCGACATGAAGGCCCGCTATTTCGCCCGTCCGCGCGACGTGCACAGCGCTCAGAAATTCGCTCAGGTAGCAGGTCAGCTGCGGCGCGTCAACGACCTGCGCGAGGTGTATGTCGAGCTGTGCCGCCAGTATCCGGGACGCCAGGATTTCGCCCTGGAGGACGCCTGGTACAAGGCCCTGGGCTATCTCGACGGCGACACCACGGCCATCGACAGCGCCAATGCCATTTACGACCGCCTGGAGGCCGCCACCGGCCCCGGGCCCGAGCTGTCGCTCCACCGCCTGCGCACACTGATGCTGGCCCGCGACACCACGGCCATGACCGGCGTGGTGCACCGTTATCTCGCCTCCACGCCCGAAAATGCCGAAAGCGCGTTTTCCGCCGGGCAGATGTTCCGCTACATAGGTCTCGGCGACTCGGCACTGGTGTATTACAACCGCGCGTGCGCCCTCGACTCCACCTACGGCCCGGCCTACCTGGCCCGCGCCGAGCACTACATGTCGGAAGGCGACTCGGCATCCTACGACCGCGAGGTGATTCACGCCCTGGGCAGCCCCTCGCTGGAGTTCGCGCCCAAGCTGGAAATACTCACCAACTACACCCGGGCCCTGTATCAGCAGCCCGAGCGCCAGCAGGCCATATCGCGCCTGTTCTCGAAGATGCTCGACATCCATCCCGGCGAGCCCAATCTTCATAACCTCTACGGCGCCTACCTGGCCGCCGTTGACTCCACCGCGGCCGCGTCGGAGCAGTTCGGCTATGCCATGGACCTCGACCCGGATGTGGAGGAGTACGCACGGTTCCACATGCAGACGGCGCTGGAGAGCGGCGACACCGTCACGGCCCTGAATGCCGCGCGCATAGCGTCGCGGAGATTCAGCAACCTGTTCTTCCCCGTGTCGGGCGCGTCGGTGCTCATGACCGCCGGGCGCAACGAGGAGGCCATCGAGATGCTCGACTCGTTTGACATCTCGGGGCAGGAGAATCCCCACGCATTGTCGATATATTATCAGCTGCGCGGCGACATCCTGCACGCCATGCACCACAACGACAGCGCCTACGTGAACTATGAGAAGGCTGTAAACCTTGACCCGTCAAACATTGGCGTGCTCAACAACATAGCCTACTACATGGCCCAGGACGGCGTTAACCTCGACCGCGCCGAGCGATATATACGCCAGGTGCTGCTCGAGGAGCCTCTGAATCCCACCTATATCGACACCTATGCCTGGGTGTTGTTCAAGCAGAAAGACTATCCCGCCGCACGCCGCCAGATCGACGCGGCCCTGCGCATCTACGACGACCGCACCGACTCGCTGCTGGCCGCCACGGACATAGCCGTGCCCGACGTGCCCGAAGCCTCGGCCGAGAGCGATACGGCGCAGGCAGACAGCCCCGAAGCCGAGGTGGCCGAAATGGCCGAGGTGGTGGAGGAAGCCGTCGAAGCCACCGAACCCGAGACTCCCTCGGCAGAAATCTATGACCACGCCGGCGACATCTATTTCATGACCGGCGACCACAGGGAGGCCGTGGAGTTCTGGAAAAAAGCATTGCTGCTCGACCCTGAAAACGAGCGCATAAAGAAAAAAGTGAAACATAAAGCGTATTTCTTTGAATGAATATCAAAAATATACTGAAAATACTCGCCGTGGCGCTCATGGCCGCGGCTGTCACCGCCTGCTCGTCGTCGCGCAAGGCCGGGGCCGACTCATCCGCCACTCCCAAGCCGGGCAAGGTGGCGCCGATGCGCGTCAATGACGTGAAGTCGCTGGCCGACACCTACAGCGCCTGGACCTCGTTCTACGCACCTTTCTCCATGCGGCTGGCACAGCCCGTATCGTTCAATTTCTCGGGCCGCGCCACCATGGAACGCGACAAGTCGATATTCCTGTCGATGCGCGTGCTGGGCATGGAGATGGCCTCGCTGTATGCCAACAACGACTCGGTGTTCCTCGCCGACAAGTTTCACCGCTATCTCGTGGCCGTTCCGTTCAAATCACTGTCGGGGCGCACGCAGCTCACGCTCGGCGACCTGCAGAGCCTGCTGCTGGGACAGGCATTTTTCCCCGGACGCGGACGCCTGGACGCCCTGAACGACGCACAGTCGCTGTTCTCGCCCGCCCATAACGGCAACGAGACTATCCTTACGCCGAGGCGACTGCCCGAGGGCGCCACATGGTACTTCACCATGGACAACACGCCCGCTCTGACAAAAATCGTGGTCGAGCCCGACGGCGCCGACACCTTCACAATGGTCTTCACCGACTTTGTGGAAACGGTGGCCGGCCGCGCCGCATCGATGGTGGGCGTCGACGGAAAATTCAAGAACAAACGTCTTGAAGCCGCGATAGAGTGGAATATGGACAAGGCCCGCTGGGACGACGGCCGCAAGGCGTCGAAGCCTTCGTATGACGGCTACCGCCACCTGTCGCTCGCCGATTTGCTCACAGCAATGAAGTCAATGTGATGCGTCGGATACTGCTCGCCATAATCATAGCCATCATGATGCTGCCGGCGGCCCTCACGGAGGCCGATGCGCGGCGCCGTTCGTCGAAGGACGTCAAACGCGAACGCCGCAACACCGAGCAGCAGATAAAACGCACGCAGAAGCAAATCGCCGACAACGACCGCGAGACTTCGCGTCAGCTCAACCGCCTGGCGTCAATCAAGGCCAACATGGAGCTGCGCGCCGACACCATCGCGTCGGTGAAGACAAGGCTCGACTCGGTGAACCGTGCCATAGGCGCGCTCAACGACTCTATAGCGGTGCTGGCCCGTCGCGACTCCACACTAAAGGCCAATTATGCCCGCTCGCTGCGCACGATGCGTGCCCGCCGACAGGGCATGAGCGACCTGGCCTTCGTGTTTGCCGCCGAATCGTTCGGCCAGGCATGGCGCCGCCTGCGCTACCTGCGCGAGATAGCCAAGACTTCCGAACGCCAGGCCCGTAGGCTCAAGGCGGCATCACAGAAGCTGGCCGACGCCCGCGCGGGACTCGACTCGCTGCGCGCCGACCACAGCCGCACGCTGGCGTCGCTCAACACGGCGCAGGCATCGCAACGCACCGAGCAGGTGGCGGCCGACCGCCTCGTCTCCGACCTGCGCCGCCAGGGCAAGAGCCTGGGCCGCGAACTGGAACGCCGCCGCAAGCAGGCCAAAGCCCTCAGCGCCGAGCTCGACCGCATCGTAGAACAGGAAATAGCTGAGGCCCGCGAGCGTGAACGCCGCGAAGCCGAGGCGCGCCGCAAAGCCGAGGAGGCCGAAAAGAAGCGTCGCGCCGAGGAAGCCGCGCGCAAGGAACGCGAGCGCCTGGAACGTGAGAAGAAAGAGCGCGAGCAACAGGCTCTGAAAGAACAGGAGGCCCGCCGACAGAAGGAGCTCGAAGCTGCCAAGGCCAAGGATAAAAAAGAAAAGGAAAAATCGAAAGACAAGGATAAGGATAAAAACAAGCAGAAGCCGAAACCCACCCCCACCCCGGCGCCCGAACCCAAGCCGGCCCCGAAGCCTGCGCCCAAGCCCGACAACGAGCCCGTAAAGGAACAGAAAAAGCAGGCCTTCGTATCGGAAGCCGAGGCCGAACGACGCCTCACCGGCTCGTTTGAATCCAACAAGGGCCGGCTGCTCTTCCCTGTCGCCGGACGTTACACGGTAATCTCCAAATTCGGCACATACGAGCATCCCGAGCTGTCGAAGGTGAAGCTCGACAACCTCGGCATCGACATCGAGGTGCCGCGGGCCACGTCGGCACGGGCGGTGTTTGAAGGCACCGTATCGTCGATATTCCGCCTCGACGGCTATCACAACATAGTGATTCTGCGCCACGGCGAATATCTCACGGTATATGCCGGCATAGACCTGCTGTCGGTGAAGAAAGGCGACAAGGTGAGGTCGGGACAGAGACTCGGCACCATCTATTCCGACGCCGCCGACGACGGCCGGTCGGTGCTCCACTTCGAGATAAGACACGAAAGACAGAAACTCAACCCCGCGGAATGGGTCAAATAAGCCACCGCGGCTATAGCAGGCGACAGCCATGGGAAAATCGCAACTGACCTCACGGGTAATGAAGGCCCTGGGCGTTTTCAGCAGCCTCGAGATGCTGACGATGCTGTGCACGATAGTGCGCACGAAGCTGATTGCCCTGTGGATTGGCGCGGCAGGCGTGGGCGTGATGTCGCTGTACAGCTCTACGGTGGAGCTGCTGCGCACGTATCTCGACCTGAATCTGCGACAGACCTCGGTGCGCGAGATATCCGCGGCATCGCCCTCCGAGAGGGAGGAACGCCAGACGGTGTCGCTGGGGCTGGGCTTCATAATTGGCCTGGCGGGAACCATCATAACGGCGCTCCTGTCGCCGCTGCTGAGCCTGCTGACATTCGGCTCGTATGACTATACATGGGGCTTCGCGGCGCTGTCGGTGACGATGCTGTTCACCTCCATGTCGGAGGCGCGCCGCGCCGTGCTCCAGGCTACGGAGCGTCTCGCCGAACTGGCCCGCGTGTCGCTCTACAGCGCCGTGGGCGGCTCCCTGGCGGCGGTGGCGTTCATATACTTTTTCGGCATGCAGGGTATCATCCCCGTGATGGTGGCCATGCCGCTGATTGTGCTGCTGTGTCTTTATCTGCCACGGATACGCCGCTGCAGCAGTGTGCCGCGCCGACGGTTCATGGCCATGAGCAAGCGCATGCTGGTGCTGGGCGGCTATATCTCGTTTGCCACGGGGCTGGGCCTGCTGGCGATGTATGTGCTGCGCATCTATCTCAACCACGTGGGGACGCCCGAGCTTGTGGGCCGCTTCCAGGCCGGCTACATGATTGTCAATACCTACGTGGGCATAATCTTCACGGCCATATCGATGGAGTTTTATCCCCGCCTGTCCACCGTAATCTCCCGCCCGAGAACCACGTCGGTGACGGTAAGCCATGAGATAACCCTGTCGATGTGGCTTCTGCTGCCGGTGATAGTGATATTTATCTGCGCCGACGAGGCGGCCATACGCATCCTCTATTCCGAGGAATTCATCGAGGCGCTGCCTTATCTGACCATAGGTATTCTGGCTATCCCGATGCGTGCGGCATCGTGGTGTTTCTCCTATGTCATCCTCGCCAAGGGCGACGGCAAGACGTATATCGTCACGGAAGGCATTTCGGCCGTGGCGTTGCCGCTGTTCAGCTACATAGGCTGGAACGCAGGGGGCTTCGCGGGGCTGGGACTGGCGTATGTGGCGCAGTATGCTGTGTTTCTCGCAGCCACATGGATTGTCTATCGCCGCCGCTACCGGCTCACTACCACGCCCGCCGTGGGCAGGCTGCTGGCCTTGTCGCTCGCAACAGGCGTCACCACCGTGATTCTGAAGCTTGCAGTGGGCTGGTGGCTCCCCGCCCTGCTGATATTGCCGTGGCTCATCCCGGCCTCCATCCGCCACGTCAGACGGTAAGCTTATTGCTGAAATTTAAAAATGAGGCATTAAAGATTGAGTCTTTAAAGTCCCCTATTCCTCATCTACGCTTACCAAAATCGCCAAATTGGGTAATAAAAAACCGCCAAATTGGGTAATAAAAAACAGCCAAATTGGGTAATTGGAAACAGTCAAATTGGGTAATGAAAAACCGCCAAATTGGGTAATGAAAAACCGCCAAATTGGGTAATTGAAAACAGCCAAATTTGGTAGTTAAACTGAAATAAGCTATCTTTGCATCATAAATTCAAATATTTATGATTAAAAAATATCGCCCCCGTATTATAGATAATGAACTATCCACACGCTTAAAAAGTATCGGGGCAATCGTGCTGGAGGGAGCAAAATGGTGTGGCAAGTCCACAACCGCAGAACACCATAGCAACAGTGCTGTTTTTATGGATGACCCTCGTAAGCGTTCACAATACATGATATTTGCAGAGGATAATCCGGATATAATACTTAATGGAGAAACACCTCGTCTAATTGATGAATGGCAACTTGCCCCTGTGATATGGGATGCTGTACGTTATACGGTTGATCATAGAGCAGGGATGGGACAATTTATATTGACAGGCTCCGCAAAACCGGCAGACAGGGAAAAAATAAGTCATTCAGGAACCGGACGGTTTGCATGGTTACGGATGCGCCCAATGTCATTATTTGAATCCGGGGATTCTACGGGCGAGATTAGTTTGTCAAAGTTATTCAAGAATCCGGACATGTCTATCGGATGTGAAGCTAAATCTGATTTGGAAAGAATCTCATTTTTAATTTGTCGTGGTGGTTGGCCTATAGTTTCTGAACTGCCTGAAGATGTTGCATTGAATCCGGCAAAAGATTATTATGATGCTGTAGTTAACGTTGACATCCGCCAAGTGGATGGTGTGGACCGCAGTGTTGAAAGAGCAAAACGGCTCATGCGCTCATATGCAAGGTTTCAAGGCACGCAAACATCCATCCGACAGATTGTCGAAGATATGAATGGTGGCGATCCAAATGTTGTAGAAGATAAGACAATCAGGAACTATCTCGACGCTCTACGTTCAATGTTTGTGGTAGAAGATATGCCTGCATGGAATCCGAATCTTAAATCTAAAACAGCTATACGCACCGCAGATACCAGATACTTCGTTGACCCCTCCATAGCAACAGCCGCAATGGGCATAGGCCCGGGAGATCTGATGAATGACCTCAAAGCATTCGGTTTATTATTTGAAACATTATGTGTCCGTGATCTGAGAGTCTATTCTCAGGCATTGACCGGTGATGTTTACCATTACCGAGATAAGAATGGATTAGAGTGTGATGCTGTAATACATTTGCAAAATGGGGAATATGCACTGATTGAAATTAAATTAGGAGGAGACAAACTTATAGAAGAAGGGGCAAATAGCCTATTACGGCTTGCCTCTAAGATAGATGTTAATCGCATGAAGCAGCCTTCCTTCTTGATGGTCCTTACCGCAACCGGAGCATTTGCATACAGAAGAAAAGATAATGTATTAGTTGTTCCTATTTCAACTCTTGGAGCATAATAAAACGTAGAATATGAGCCAATCGGTAACTGGACGGTCAGAAATCGATGCCGGCGCGGAGGGATAGCTGGGGATGGAGTGTCTTCTCGTCGGACCATCCGTAGCCTCTGAAGGTCATCCCCAGGCCGAAATTGAAGCCGACTTTATGTCCTAAGTCGAGCCGATAGCCTATTGTCGGCGACAGATAGAACCGATAGTCGCCGAAAAGAACTGCGCCCACACGCAAGTCGCCGTACAGAGGAACCCGGCCGAAAGTCATATCAGTGCGCGCATGTACGAAAAACGGATATTCTGTCTTTAAGTCCCAACTGTGTGTATGCACCATCTCCCACATGACGCCTGCACCGAGAAAAAAAGCGGGATTGAACTGGTAGCCGTGGGAGGTGGATATGCCATAATATAACGTGAGTTCGACGAAAATAATCAAAAGAGTGTCAACTGATTATCGTAAACTC
>CAYNXG010000060.1:0-10862 GCA_964401095.1 uncultured Bacteroides sp. | reverse complement strand
GGGCGTTTTGGCCTATTGCTCAGACTCTATCCGCATTGTTCCTGGCGAGTTGATAGGCAAGGCGTGGGCTGCCGTCGGCGAGGTGTATGATGCCGCAGTAGGCAAATCCTTTTTTCTTGCACCATCGCTGCATGGGGATATTGTCCTCGTGGGTGTCAATGCGAATGTCGGCGGTCAACGTCAAGCTGTAGTCAAGGGCGGCGTCGGCTATGCCGCGATATTTGCCCGATGATGCTATGCGGTGTATCGTGCCGTATGGCCGGTCATTCAGCCAGCGGCCTTCGATTATGCGGTATGTAGGATCTTCGCCGATTATGAGGCAGAATACTCCGACAATCATATCGCTGACTGTTATCAGGTATAGGTTGCCTGCGGCAATATCAGCGGAAATGTCGGTGACGGACGGATATCCGCCAATCCATTGTTTCATGTTGCCGTTGGCGCGCATAAAGCTGCGCGCGGTGTCGTATATCGCGGTGATGGCAGGAATGTCGCTTTCCGTGGCTTTGCGTATCGTGAACATCTCTATGTAATATTTATTGCAAAGATACGCAGTTGAGTCAAAAATGGCAATAAAAAAACGACTGCGCCATGAGTCGGCACAGTCGTTGATGGGCGATATTAAGGGTTTATCGTATGATGGTCTTGGAGGCGTTGCCGTCGGCGGTGATGATGATGCAGATGCCGGCGGGAAGAGTCTCGGTGGCACCGGCTGCGATGGCTGCTATCATGCGGCTGTCGACAGTGTACACAGCGAGGTTTTCAAATGCCTGTATGCTGTTGCCGTTAATGATATAGGCAGCCTCGGACGATTCGATGTCGCCTACGCCGGCATAGTCGGCAACAAGCAGTGTCTCGTTCACAGGGTCGAATACGACGTTGACGTCATTGAGATCCTCTGCGAGCTCGATGTTGGAGCCCACGGCTGTGAGCTTGAACTTTTCACCCTTGGTGAGAACCTTGTTACCATTGAGGGGTGCACCGTAATCGATTGTTTTCCAGTCAGCGGATGCGATTTTGAATGACGAGGTCAGTTTGTCTACATGCGCGCGGTATGTACCGTCGGACTGGCGATTGAGTTTAACGTCAGTTCCCCAGCCGTTGAATTCGCCGCGGATGAACACGTCAACATCAGCCACAGGAACATATTCATACCATTGTCCTACGGTCTGCACGTAATTTTTGAAAAGAGTGAGTACGCGGTCCTTGCGGTTGTCGAGGTCGGAATTGCCGTATTGGGGCCAGCGCTGCAGGTCGGATTCGGCGGCGACTTTGATGCCGTTGATGAAATTATTGACGAACTCCTCGATGTCGGTGCCCTTGTTGTCGCAGAATTCTTTCCATACCTCTTTTACTTTCTGACGGAACGAGGGGAATTTGAGGAATTCGGCAATCCATACCTGATGGAATTCGCTTACGGTGATATCATCGCTTTTGGTATTGCCGAATGTGCAGCCGAAATCCCATACGGGGCCGAATTTCCACTTGTTGCCGTCGCCGAGTTCGCGGGTGAGGTAGCACGAGCCGTGGAACGACTCGCGGTTGTCGGTAAGTTCCTGAACGAGATAGAAGCGTGCGAGGCAGTCGAAATCGACCATAGCCTCAAGCTCGGACGAGTCGGTCTTGTCCTCGGCGTAGAGGAGGTCGTTGATGCGGCTCATCTGCGATGTGAGATAGTTGGTCTGTTCGGCCGACAGTATTTCGGGGGTCTTGTATGTGAACCAGATGGGGTAGGGCAGGCTGCCGCCTTCGGTAACAGTGACATGGGGATCGGCGTCGTAGTTGTCGATTTCCACGAGCCAGCCGCCGGAAACGAGAGATTCGTCGGTGGTGTTGTCGGGCTGTTCCACGATGTTTACGCGGGTCTTGTCTACGCGGATGGTTTCAGTGAGGAAGTACAGGCCCTGGTATTCGCCGTTGAAGACAAATTCGACAGGCTGCTGGGTGGGAGTCCATGCAAGTCCGAGGCGGCGGCTGAGCTCAAAGCCGATGGTGTTGCGCAGGAATCCGCAGTTGTCGTCGGCGTGGGCCAGCAGGGCGTAATGCTTGTTCTTCTTCATGCCGAGCAGGCCGGTCTTGCTTTCGAGCTTCAGTTTATAAGGCTTTTTGTCAAATCCGTGCCAGGTGTAGTTACCGCGCGCCTTGATGCCGGTAGGCAGCGGAGCTTCGGCAGTGCCGACGGCCTCGAAATCAGTGCCGGCAGGGTCGATGTAATAAGTGGCATCGAGATAATATTCCTTTGTGGTAGGTTTTTCGCCGTTATTGGTGTTGACGTATATCACAGGCAGTGTTCCCGTGACTCCTTCGGCGCAGACTGTCATGGCGCTGCACAGCAGCATGACGCCCGCCAAGGCTTTTTTCAGTATAGAACTGTGTCCCATAAGTATTGTGATAAGGTGTAAGTAATAGATTTTTCCGAGTGCAAAGGTACGGAAATAAAATGGAATCCGAATAAAAAATTTTGTACCTTTGCACGATAAATGCAATCCGATAAATCATTATGGCAATAGTCGACATCAATGACCTCTCATATCCCGGAACAGAGGTGTATTCATCGCTCACCGAGGCCCAGCTGCGCAGCCGTCTAAACCCTGATGCAGCGATATTTATCGCCGAAAGCCCCAAGGTGATCAAGGTGGCCCTTGATGCGGGCTACGAGCCGGTGTCGCTCCTGTGCGAGCGGCGCCACATAACAGGCGATGCGGCGCCGATAATCGAGGCGCGCCCCGACATGACTGTATATACGGGAAGCCGCGAATTGCTGGCGACGCTGACCGGCTATTCGCTGACCCGCGGCGTGCTGTGCGCCATGCGCCGGCCGGCCGACCGTGACGTGGCCGAGGTGTGCCGCGGCGCACGGCGTGTGGTGGTAATCGACGGTGTGACCGATACGACGAATATCGGAGCCATATTCCGCTCGGCGGCAGCGCTCGGAATCGACGCCGTGCTGCTGACGCGCACATCGTGCGACCCGCTCAACCGCCGCTCGGTGCGCGTGTCGATGGGCTCGGTTTTCCTGGTTCCGTGGGCATGGCTCGACGAGCCAGTGGAATCGCTGGGGCGGCTGGGATTCAAGACTGCGGCCATGGCGCTTAAGGACGACAGCGTGTCAATCGACGACGCGGCTCTGTGCGCCGAGCCCAGGCTGGCGATAATCATGGGCACGGAGGGCGACGGCCTCAGCGACAACGTAATAGCCGCGGCCGACTATACTGTGCGCATACCGATGTCGCACTGCGTCGATTCGCTCAACGTAGCGGCGGCGGCAGCCGTGGCATTCTGGCAGCTGAGAGTCTGAGCTGCGGCTCAATGATGACGGAACGGGCGGGAGACCACCACGCCCCACTCGCGCAGAGTGAGAATCATGGGGGTAATGACAGGGATGAATCTGAGCCGGTGGCGCGGCACGAATATGCGGAGCGCTCCGGGATGGCAGCGTATGTCGAGCTCGGTGGGCAGCTCGGTGGGGTCGCCGTCGATGTGGGTGATTGTGGGATTGTGGCGTCTGACTTTCAGCTCCGAGGTGCGGAACGTTCTGATTTTGCCGTGATTGCCGATGGAGCCTGTGAGCATCTCCACGCCGCTCCATGCCTTTTCGATGAGAGTGCCGTCGTGCACTATGGTGACGTCGAGCATGCCGTCGCGGATAGATGCGGCGGGCGCTATGAAGGCGTTGTTGCCATACTGCGAGGCATTGCACACCACCACGAGGAAGGCGCGGTCTGTGATCACCTGGTCGCCGGCCACGATTTCATAGGTGTTGGGATGATACTTTATAAATTCGTCTACGGCGCTTGATATGTATGAGTTAAGGCCGCGGCGGTGTTTGGATGAGAAGCGCTGGCTCACGGCCGCATCGAATCCCATGCCGAATGTGCAGAAAAACGGCTTGCCGTTGACCGAGCCGTAGTCGCATGCCACGACATTGTTTTCGGCTATGACCTCGAGCGACAGATCCACGTCGACGGGTATGCCGATGTGGCGCGCCAGGCCGTTGCCCGAGCCGGCGGGGAGAATGCCGAGCGCCGTGGATGTGTTTATCAGGCCCGTGGCAACCTCGTTGACTGTTCCGTCTCCTCCACATGCGAGCACGCCGTAATGCCCGGCCGCAGCGGCTTCGGCGGCGATTTCGGTGGCATGGCCGGGGCGTTCGGTGTGGCGTATCACCACGTCATAGCCGAGCTTGCGCAGATGTCCGGGCAGCCAGTCCTCCAGGCCTTTCTTTGACAGTGTGCCGGATTTCGGATTTATTATGAGAGTCAGACAGCGTTTTTCCATTGCGGTGCAAAATTACGACATATTTGTCAAACCGCCAAGCCCGCCCACCAGTTCGAGACGTATAAACCTGCAGGTGTCCGGGCCCACCGCGAATGATGCCGAGGCCCGCAGCCCCACCACCCACAATATTTCGCCGTCGCGGGTGAGGAGCCTTACATTTTGCTTTTCGGCGGCGCTGAGGCGTGCTGTGGCCATAATGTCGCTCACCAGCTTGGAGCCTGACATGCCGTAGGGCGTCATGCGGTCGCCGCGGCGCCACCTGCGCAGCTGCCACTTGTGGCTGCCCTCGAGGGCGGCGCTGTCGAGATAGGCCACGGCGCTGTCGCGGACGGGGGCGAATTCGGCTACATCGTGGTGCGTAATCCGTATGTGCACCGGGGCGAATATCTCGCGGGCGGGGTTGATGTCGACCGCATCGTCCTTCATGGCCACGCGTGCGCGCGGAGCCCGCAGAATGCCGTGGTCGATCTCGCGCAGATGGCTGTCGCCCGCGGCGAACGCTCCGCCCGAACGCGCGGCTGCGCGCAGCATGTCATCGGTCTGTGTGCGGTTGAACCCTTCGCCTCGGAGATATTCAAAGAGCATGGCGGCCGCGTATGGCTCTCCGCCGGCCAGGGCCTCGAGGTTTATCTCGCCACGGTCGGGCGACATATAAGGCTCCATGAGGCGGTTGACGGCATGCGACAGGAATCCGGCATTCTCGCGCAGATTTGACATGGTGCGCAGGATGCCGTCGACAGATGCGGGAAACAGCCGCTCCAGCTCGGGGACGAGGATGTTGCGGATGCGGTTTCGGGCAAAGTCGGCCGAAGCGTTTGTGGAATCGTCCACCCAGTCAATGCCGTTTTCCCGCAGAAAATTCTCAATATCGAGCCGCGAGACATCGAGCAGCGGCCTCACGATGTGCTCGTTGCGATATCGCATGCCCGCGAGGCCCAGCACGCCCGCGCCACGCATGAGATTGAGAAAGAACGTCTCTACCTGGTCTTCGCGATGGTGTCCCACGGCGATTGCCTGGGCGCAGTCGCGGTCGAGCAGCTCGTAGAACCACTTGTAGCGCAGCTCGCGGCAGGCCATTTCGAGCGACTCGCCCGTCAGCTTCCGGCGCGCGGCGACATCGAAGTCCTTGATATATAGGTCAATGTCGAGCCGTCGGCATAAGTCTTCAACGTGGTGCATGTCGCGGTTCGACTCCTCGCCGCGCAGGTGGAAATTGCAGTGAGCTGCCACACAGTCGTAGCCGAGGCGCGACAGAGCGACAAGCAGCGCCACCGAGTCGGCTCCGCCGCTTACGGCGACAATCACGCTGCCCGCGGGCCTGAGCAGGCCGTGTGCGTCGACAGTGCGCTTGACATTTTCAATAAAATCAGAAGACATGGCAGAGCGGAAGTTTAGTGAAGAAAAGCGCCGCCGTCCATTAGGGGCGGCGGCGCTTGTTATAGAGTCTTGATTAAAATCAGTCGGCGTTGAGGTTTACGCGCTTGAACGATACGACAGTGAGTCCGGGCTGAGCCTTCTGGAGATACTGTGCGATAGTCATGTCGCCGTCCTTGATGAATTCCTGCTCCATGAGGCAGTTTTCCTTGAAGAACTTGTTGAGACGGCCCTTGGCGATGTTCTCGATCATCTGTGCGGGAAGGTTGGCGGCCTTTTCAGCGCCTACTTTCTCGGCGATTTCAACAGCCTTGTCGGCTTCCTCGCGTGTGAGCCAGCCCTTGGCGATGTTGGATTCGATGTGGTCGGGAGTGTCGACGAGGTTGGGGTTGATGCCGGCCTTTTTCTGGGCGGCTTCAACAGCCTTCTTCACCTGTTCCTGCTTGGTCTTGTCAACTGCGACGTTGTACTCGGAGTCCTTGATGGCCTGGGGCACGGAATCCTGGTCAACAGCCACGGGGTTCATTGAAGCGACCTGCATGGCAACGTCGCGGCCCACCTGATAGTCAACGTCGGCGGTGTTGAAGCCGGCGATTGTGGCGAGCTTGTTGCCGAGGTGGTTGTACGAGGTGGTCGAGGGAGCCTCGATCCATTCGTAAGCCGAGATTTCGGTCTTTTCACCGGTTTTGCCGGTTTCCTCTGTAACGAGTTCGGCAACGGTCTGGCCGTCGATAACGAGGGCCTTTACTTCGTCGAGGCTCTTGGCTTTAGCAGCCACGGCGGCGTCGAGGATCTTCTGAGTGAGTTCAACGAAGCCGGCGTTCTTGGCCACGAAGTCGGTCTCGCAGTTGAGAGCGAGGATAGCGGCGAAGTCGCCAACGTTCTTTGAGAGGACGCAGCCTTCGGCGGCTGTGCGGTCCTCACGCTTGGCGGCTACGGCCTGGCCCTTCTTGCGAAGGATTTCAACGGCCTTTTCGATGTCGCCGTCGGTTTCGGCGAGAGCCTTTTTGCAGTCCATCAGGCCGGCGCTTGTAAGGTGGCGCAGCTTGGTGATTTCTGCCATTGTTACTGCCATAATATCAAATATTTAGGGCGTGATTACTAAATTGAAATTTATTCGGCTTCGGGAGCTTCGTTAGCTTCGGGAGCTGCGTCCTGAGCGTCGGCCTTGCGTACGCGGCGGCGTTCGCGCTTGGGAGCTGCGGGAGCTTCGCCTTCGCCTGCGGCTACGGTGTCAACCTTTTCAGCCTTGCGCTCTTCGAGGCCTTCCTTCATGGCGTCGGTGATAGCGCCTACGATGAGTTCGATGCTCTTTGAAGCGTCGTCGTTGGCGGGGATCACGAAATCGATGTTGGAGGGATCCGAGTTGGTGTCGACCATAGCGAAAACGGGGATGCCGAGGCGGTTTGCCTCAGCTACAGCGATGCGTTCCTTGAGTACGTCGACAACGAAGAGAGCCGAGGGAAGACGGTTGAGGTCGGCGATAGAGCCGAGGGTCTTCTCGAGCTTGGCGCGCTGGCGGGTAATCTGGAGACGTTCACGCTTTGAGAGGTTGTCGAAAGTGCCGTCCTTAGTCATCTTGTCGATGGAGGTCATCTTTTTGACAGCCTTGCGGATTGTGGGGAAGTTGGTGAGCATACCGCCGGGCCAGCGTTCGATAACGTAGGGCATACCAACGCTCTGGGCGAGGTCGGCGATAACTTGTTTGGCCTGTTTTTTGGTAGCAACGAAAAGCACCTTTTTGCCGCTCTTGGCGATGTTTTTCAGAGCTGCGGCAGCCTCGTCGATTTTGGCGGCCGTCTTATATAAGTCAATGATGTGGATACCGTTGCGCTCCATGAAGATGTAAGGAGCCATTGCAGGATTCCATTTGCGTTTGAGGTGGCCGAAGTGGCATCCTGCTTCGAGGAGCTGGTCAAATGTGGGATTTGCCATGATTTTTTTGTAGGGGTTTACGTTCTTTTTATTCAACCCGCGGGTAGGGAACGTGTCCATCCCGGAGGTTTAGATACTAAACTCTGATTTCCGGAGCTTCGCGCTCCGAAGAGCAAACGTAGTGTAGAGTTAAAAAGGTAAATATTAACGTTTGCTGAACTGGAAGCGCTTGCGTGCCTTGGGCTGACCGGGCTTTTTGCGTTCCACGGCGCGGGGGTCGCGGGTCATGAAGCCGTGCTTGCGCAGGATAGCCTTGTCGTCGGGGTTGAGCTTCACGAGGGCGCGGGCGATAGCGAGACGGAGAGCCTCGGCCTGGCCTTTGAAGCCGCCGCCGTCGAGGTTGACATGGATGTCATACTTCTCGGCTACGTCGAGCAGCGAGAGGGGCTGCTTTACAATGAACTGGAGAATCGAAGAGGGGAAATACACTTCGAGGGGGCGGTGGTTGATGGTGATGGTGCCATTGCCCTCTTTGAGGATTACGCGGGCGACTGCTGCTTTGCGGCGGCCAACTGAATTAACTGTTTCCATACTTTCGATTATTTCACTGTGTTGATATCAAGAACTTTGGGGTTCTGCGCCTCGTGGGGATGGTTGGGGCCGTTGTAAACGTGCATGTGCTCGATGAGACGGCGGCCGAGACGGTTTTTGGGAAGCATGCCCTTCATCACGCGGATGTAGAGGAGGTGCATGCCGGGCTTAAGGTGCTTGTTGAAGGATTTCTTCATGAGCACTTCGGGGGTGAGCTCGCGCTGACCGCCGGGATAGCCGGTGTAGTTGAGATAGATGTGATCGGTCATCTTTTTGCCGGTGAGGATCACCTTGTCGGCGTTGATGATGATTACGTGGTCGCCACACTCGGTGTAGGGAGTGTAGGTCGGTTTGTGTTTCCCGCGGAGAATTTTAGCGACTTTCGAGCAGAGGCGGCCGAGCACCTGGTCGGTGGCATCGATAACGACCCATTCTTTCTCGATGCTCTGTGCGCTGGGAGAAACGGTCTTGTAGCTTAATGTATCCACTTCTTAAAGGTTTGATTAATAATTAAATAATATCGACCGCACGAAACGCGAAGCCAGGCCAAGGCGCCCCGCCTCGTGCTGTCCGTTGTAATTTGGACATAATCGGACTGCAAAGTTACAAAAAATATTCGATTATTCCAAATATCCCCGCAGTGCCAATTGTTTGAAAATGTTTGAAAATGTTGCCCCGGGCGGTCAGCGGCGCCGCGGCTTTGTCACGGCTCTTACGGCCGGCGGCGCGGCGAAGGCGGCCACGAGGCAGCCGGCCCAGTCGGCCAGCAGGTCGAGCGGGTCGGAAGGCCGGCCGATGGGCAGCAGGCCCTGTACCACCTCGTCGATAACGCTGAAGCCCATGGCCACGGCCGTGAACAGGATGATGATGCGCGGAGTCAGGGGTCGGCGGCGCGGGTCGGCGCGATGGTAGTCGAACATCATGGCGCCGGCCAGGCCGCCCATCATGACGGCATGGATGAGTTTGTCGATATGCGGAATCGGCGGTATATCGGTGTCGGGCAGGGGGTGGGGCACCCAGGTGGCGTATATTATCACGGTCAGTACTATGGCCGTGGGCCAGAATCGGAGGATATTTTTCATAGAATCGCGGGGGATTGCGGCGGGCGTGGCCCGGAAAAGCCAAAGGGCAAAATATGACGGATATTTTGCCCTTTGTATGCTGTGCCGGATTATGATTTTCCGGGAATTGTCAGAATTCGCAGTTTTTGGGAGTGCGGGGGAAGGGTATCACATCGCGGATGTTGGTCATGCCGGTGCAGAACAGCAGCAGACGCTCGAATCCGAGGCCAAAGCCCGAGTGGGGCACTGTGCCGAAGCGGCGGGTGTCGAGATACCACCACATGTCCTTCATAGGTATGCCGAGCTCCTCGATGCGCTTGTTGAGCTTGTCGAAATCGGCCTCGCGCTCAGAGCCGCCGATGATTTCGCCGATCTGCGGGAACAGGATGTCCATGGCGCGCACGGTGCGGCCGTCCTCGTTCTGCTTCATGTAGAAAGCCTTGATTTCCTTGGGATAGTCGGTGAGGATGACGGGCTTCTTGAAGTGCCGTTCCACAAGATAGCGTTCGTGCTCGCTCTGAAGGTCGATGCCCCACGATACGGGGAACTCGAACTTGTGGCCCGATTTTTCGAGAATCTCCACGCCTTCGGTATAGCTCAGGCGCACGAAGTCGTTGTGAAGAACGAATTCGAGGCGTTCGATGAGGCCCTTGTCGTAGTGTTCGTTGAGGAATTCGATGTCGTCGCGGCAGTGGTCGAGGACATAGCGGATGCAGTATTTCACGAATTCCTCGGCGAGGTCCATGTTGTCGGTGATGTCATAGAATGCCATTTCGGGCTCGATCATCCAGAACTCGGAGAGGTGGCGCTGCGTGTTGGAGTTTTCGGCGCGGAATGTGGGGCCGAAGGTGTATATCTCGCCGATGGCCGTGGCGCCGAGCTCGCCTTCAAGCTGGCCCGACACGGTGAGCGCGGTGGGCTTTCCGAAGAAGTCCTGTGTGTAGTCTATGCCGCCTTCCTCGTTGCGGGGCAGGTCGTTGAGCGGCAGGGTGGTCACCTGGAACATGGCGCCGGCGCCTTCACAGTCGCTCGAGGTGATGAGCGGGGTGTGGAGATAGAAGAAGCCCTTCTCGTTGAAGAACTTGTGTATGGCGAACGCCAGGGCCGAGCGCATGCGCAGGATGGCGCCGAAGGTGTTGGTGCGGGGACGCAGGTGAGCCACCTCGCGCATGAATTCCAGGGTGTGGCCCTTTTTCTGCAGGGGATAGGTGGCGGGGTCGGCGGTGCCGTACACCTCGAGGGTTTCGGCCTGCACTTCGCACGACTGGCCCTTGCCCATGGATTCCACGAGCTTGCCGGTGACGTGTATCGAGGCGCCGGTGGTGATGGGCTTGAGCTGTTCGTCGCTGAACTTGTTCATGTCGAAGACAATCTGCAGGTTCTTGATGCTCGAGCCGTCGTTGAGGGCCACGAACTGTACATATTTGTTGCCGCGGCGGGTGCGCACCCATCCGCGCACGTCCACGTCGCTGCCGATAGCGTCGGGCGAAGCGAGGAGCGATGATATTTTGTTGCGTTTCATTACTTTTTCAAACACACTATAATGATTATTCAAAAGCGCCCATCTTGAGGAGGTTGACTTCCTCCTGTGTGAGGTAGCGCCAACGGCCGCGGGGCAGGTTTTTCTTTGTGAGACCGGCGAAGTAAACGCGGTCGAGCTTTGTGACATGATATCCGAGCGAC
>CAYNXG010000059.1:0-10883 GCA_964401095.1 uncultured Bacteroides sp. | reverse complement strand
GACGCATAATCCAGGACACCGGCAGCGGCGGCGCATGGCCCGTGAGCTCCGACCGCATGATATGGGCCGTGGCCGCCTATGAGCTGTACAAGGTGACCGGCGACCGCAAGTGGCTCGAATACATCTATCCCATTATCGCCGCCTCGATGGCCGACGACCTCAAGGTGACCCACTCGGAGAACGGCCTCGTAAAGGGCGAGACTTCATTTATCGACTGGCGCGAACAGAGCTATCCCAAGTGGATGCAGACCGCCGACATATACAATTCCGAGGCCCTGGGCACGAGCATCGTCCACGCCCGCACCCTGCGCGTGCTGGCCGAGATAGCCGAGGAGCTGGGCCACAAGGCCGAAGCCGCCGACTATACGGCTATGGCCGACAGCCTGACCTCGAAAATCAACGACATGCTGTGGCTCGATGACAAGGGCTACTATGCCATGTACACCTATGGCCGCGACTTCCCCGTGCTGAATCCGCGCGCCGAGCTCCTCGGCGAGTCGCTTGCCATCCTGTATGACATCGCCCCGGCCGACCGCGCCAAATCCATCACCGAGAACAACCCCGTAACGCCTTTCGGCGCCGGCATATTCTTCCCGCAGATAGCCGACATGCCGCCCTACCACAACAACGCCCTGTGGCCCTGGGTAGGCGCATACTGGGCCCTGGCCAATGCGAAGGCCGCCAACGAGCGCGGCACCCTCGAGGCCATCGGCGCCGTATTCCGCCCCGCGGCACTGTTCACCACCAACAAGGAAAACTTCGTGCTCGACAACGGCGACATAGCCACCGAGCTGAATTCGTCAAACATGCTGTGGTGTCTCGCCGGCAATCTGGCCATAACCCACCGCATCCTGTTCGGCATCGAATTTGAAAAAGACCGCCTGGCCTTCCATCCCTTCGTGCCCAAGGCTCTTGCGGCCGAGCGCACTCTCGAAGGCTTCCCCTACCGCAACGCCACCCTCAACATCACCGTGAAGGGCTATGGCAATGAAATCAAGAGCTTCACCGTCAACGGCAAGAAGCACGCACCCTATATCGAGGCCGACGCACGCGGTGTGAAGAACATCGTCATCACACTTGCCGACAACGAGATAGAGCCGCTCAAAGTAAACCACACGCCCAATGTCAAGGCTCCCCTGACGCCGATAGCCCGCCTGACCCACAGCCCCGAGCTTGCCGACGAAGGCGTGCCCGTGCTCAACCTCCTGGAATGGAACCCGATAGAGTACATCGCAGGCTATAAGGTGCTGCGCGACGGCCGCGAAGTGGCCCGCACCCGCACCACTTCGTACCCGGCCACCGTGCCCGGCGAATATCAGGTAATCGGCTTCAGCACCGACGGTGTGGAAAGCTTCGCCTCCGAGCCCATGAGCAATACCGCCGTGCTCACCTTCGAGATGCCCGGCGAGAGTGTCAAGATTCTCTCGCCCGAGGTTAGCTACCGTCCGGCCGAACCCGTGGCGGGATATCACGGAGAGGGATTCGTTGAACTCGACCACACATCGGGCCCCGTCACCATCGACGTTCCCGTGGCCGAGGAAGGCGACTATTCGGTATATGTGATCTATGCTAACGGCAACGGCCCCGTAAACACCGAAAACAAGTGCGCCATACGCACCCTTACGGTCAACGGCGACCATGCAGGCAAGCTTGTCATGCCCCAGCGTGGCGTGGGCAACTGGAACGACTGGGGCGCGTCAAATGCCGTGCCCGTGCACCTGAAAGCCGGCGACAACAAGATTGTAATAACATTCAGCCACGAGGACGAAAACATGAACCTCCACACCAACCACGCCATCATAGACCGTGTGGTGGTGCGCAAGAAAGGCTGACCCTATCCTCTCTCCTCTAATTCATAACTGATATGAAACATCCGACACTACTGGCCGCCCTGTTGCTCTCGGCGGCCGCGGGCGCACAGGTAACCCTCAGCCCCACAGAGAAAGCCACTCCCGGCGACGAGATTTTCATGGATATGGCCGTCACGGCCGCTACACGCGCCACAGCCGCCGGCCTCAAGCCGGCCGGCGCTGTCATCATCATGAACGGCGCCTGGAAAGCCACCGGCATGCCGTCGGCCACCCTTACCCCCGAGGAAGACGCCATCAACAAGACCCGGCGCACATCGCTGGACGGAGCCTGCGTCTACACCGTTAACAGGCCCACCACGGCAGCTCTCAACGCCATGGCCCGCGCCGGTGTGTCGCAGGTGGTGTATGTCAATCCGGCCGACAGCGTGGTGGCCGCCGGCGTCTATCCGGCCGAGGCCTATGACCCCGACGGGGCTGACACGACTCTCACGCCCGTGCCGATGTTCATGATGAACTATCCGCCGGCCGCGGAAATCCTGCACCGGTAACACTTCCCGACGTGAACAATTATACCCCGCGCGGGGTTGTTTAGATATGCAGGCCACCGCGCCTGCATATCTGCATACAATCATGCACATCTAATCCTTTATTTTCATCAGCATTATACATATCTGTCGTGAACGCAGGAAAAATCTTACGCAAATCATTCAAGACGCTGGCATGGACCGTGATGGCCCTGGCGCTGCTCCCTGCCGCCCTGCTTACCCTGGTGTATGCGCCGTGGAGCCAGGAGCGCATAAGGGTGTTCGCCGTGGAAATGATGAACCGCAACGGCATGGCCTTGCAACTCGACTCGCTGAGGCTGCATTTCCCGCTCGACATTGAGCTGGCCGGCCTGAAGCTCGACATGGAAGGCCAGAGCATACGCGCCTCACGGCTCGAGGCCGATGTGAAGCTGATGCCGCTCCTCGCAGGCCGCGCCGAGATAGGCGACGCCCGCCTCGACAAAGGCTTCTTCAGCATCGGCGCGCCCGACTCGGCCATGTACATGACCATCGCCGGCGACGAAATAATCCTGCGCGACGCCTCGGTGGCCCTGGCCACGATGGATATAAACCTTGATGACGGATTCATTCGCGGCGGACGGGTGGACATGCTGCTCAACCCCGACACTACAGCCGCCGACACGGCGGCCTCCAAGCCCACCGAAATGAAAATCGGCGTACACCGCCTCGCCCTTGACGACTTCGCCTACACGATGCGCATGCTGCCTACGATCGACTCGCTGGGCGCGTCGATTCCGCAGGCCACCGCCACAAATATCAATATCGACCTGCTGAAACAGACCATAGGTCTGCGGTCGTTCACCGGCGGAGGCCTCGATGTGGCCTATATCGCGCCCGATTCGGCCACGGTGGCCGCCACGCCGGTCGTTAACGCCGCCGCCCCCGACTCTGCCGCAGCGGCTCCATGGACTATCGAAATTGACACAATCGGATTCTCGGGCTCGCGCGCCCTCTACACCACCCGCGGTGTGAAGCCCGCGCCGGGGCTCGACTTCACCTATATCAGCGTCGACTCGCTCGACCTGGCCGTAAGCCGGTTCTACAATCAGGCCGCCACGCTGCGTGTGCCGCTGCGAGTGAGCGGCACGGAGCGCTGCGGCGTGAAGCTTGCCACAGAGGGCACGCTGAATATATCGGACGAAGGTTTGGCGCTCGACGAGTTCACACTGACCACGCCCCGTGGCACCGACCTGCGCTTCAGCTTCCTCATGGGCATGGGCGACCTCGTGGCCGACCCGTCCACCGCGCTGCGTCTCGACCTCAACGGCCCCCTGGCCGCCGGCGACGCACTCGACATGTTCCCGGCCTTCTCGCCCTACCTCATGGCACTGCCGCCGGGAGCGCCCTTCCATGCCCGCGTACTGGCGGGCGGCACGTCGGGCGACCTGCGCGTGACAGATATGTCGGTGGCCGTGGGCAACACGGCGCGCCTCACAGCCCGCGGACGGGTGATGAACGCCTTCAACCCCGACCGTCTTGCCGGAAATCTCGTTCTCAGCGGCGCGCTGATAGACATGAACCGGTTCAAGGACGTGCTGTTCGACAAATCTACGGCCGCGCAGTTCAACTTCCCCAAGACCACCTTCAACGGCAATATAGACATGGCTGCGGGCCATGTGGAAGGTAAGCTCGAGGCGCGTACCAACGAGGGACGACTGTCGCTCGACGCCGACTGGCACTCGCGCCGCGAGGATTATGCAGTCGACCTCGTGGCTGACCGCTTCCCCGCGGGCGCATTCATGCCCCTGCTCGGCATAGGCGATGTATCGGCCACCCTCTCGGCCACGGGACACGGCTATGACCCGTTCAGCAAGTCTACGGCGCTCGACGCCGACCTGTCGGTGTCGCAGGCCGTATATGGCGGATATGACTACAAGGGCATCGACGCTTCGGTGAAGCTTGCCGACGGACATGCCGACGTGACGGCAACGTCATCCAACCCCAACGCCCGCTTTGACCTGGCGGCGGCCGGCAATCTCGACGGCGACACATACGACTGGACAGCCGACCTGAACGGAGAATATATCGACCTGCGGGCCCTCGGGCTGTCTGCCGAGGAGGCCACCGTAAAGGCCGACCTCACGGCCGACGCGTCCATCACCCCGCGCGACAAGGAAATCGGGGCAAAGGTGGTGCTGAAATCCCTCACGTATTCCACAAAGCTGTCAACAATCAACATAGCCGACGTTACGGCACGGCTCAACGCCAACGACTCCACCACAAACATGTCGCTGGCCAACGGCGACCTCTACACCTTCGTATCGTCGGAATCGCCGCTCGACTCCATCATGGCGCGGTTCACCGACCTCGGCACGGTAATCAAAGACGAGATGGCCTCGCGCACAATCGATGTGGAGCGTATACAGCGCGCGCTGCCACCCTTCACCCTCGACCTCACCGCCGGCCCGCGCAACGCGATAACCGACATGATGGCCGACAGCCACACGGGATTTGACAATCTCCACGTCATGGCTTCAAATGACTCGTCGCTGGCCATACAGGCCCGCCTGCTCGATCTGCACACCCAGTCGATGAGGCTCGACACCATAGCGTTCGACCTGTCGCAATATGCCGACAAGCTGGCGTTCACGGCCTCGGTAGAGAACCGGCCCGGCACCTTCGACGAATGGGCGCATGTGCGCGCTGACGGATTCCTGGCCGAGAACAAGCTGGGCATGCGCGTGGCGCAGCGCAACATCGCCGGCAAAGAGGGTTACAACGTAGGCCTCAACCTGGCCCTGGCCGACTCCACCGTGACATTCTATGTAGACCCCACCGACCCCACTATCGCATACATGCCCTGGACGGTCAACGAGGACAACTTTATCCGCTGGTCCTTCGCACACAAGCATCTCGATGCCAACCTCCACATGCATTCCGACAAATCCTCGCTCGCCATCTTCACCAACCACAAGGAGGGCGATGACGACCACCAGGAGGCGCTGACCGTAAATATCTCAGACATATACATCGCCGACTGGATCAAGCTCAACCCGTTTGCTCCGCCCATGGACGGCACTCTGTCGGCCGACATAAACATTGGCCGTCAGGGCCGGGATATCAGCGGCGAAGGCACCATAACTCTGGCCGACTTCAGCTATGACCGCCGCCGCGTCGGCACCATCGGCTCTGACATAAAGGTGTCGACCGACCTGCGCGGACGCGTGCGCGCAGCCGCCGACATGACCATCGACGGCCGCAAGACCGTGACCCTCGCCGGCGCTCTCAACGACTCCACGACGGGCTCGCCCCTGGCCATGGATCTCTCGCTGATCAGCTTCCCGCTCGAGGCCGCCAATCCGTTCCTGGGGCCGCAGACCGCATCGCTGCGCGGCACGCTCAACGGCTCGATGGACGTGAGCGGAACCGCATCGGCGCCCCGCCTCGACGGCTGGCTGCAATTCGACTCGGCCGCCGTGAGGGTGACAATGATAGGTACCGACTATAAGTTCAATAATGTCAGGATTCCCGTGGACAGCAACATCGTACGGTTCTCCGACTTCTCCATCACGGGCGTGAACGACAAGCCTCTGCGCGTCAACGGCACCGTGGATATACGCGACTTTGCCAATCCGGGCGTAAACCTCTCGCTCACAGCCTCGGGGATGCAGATCTGCGACTCTAAACGCGCATCGAAAGGCGCCGACATATATGGCAAGGGATTCATCAATCTCAACTCCACCATCAAGGGCAACATGAACTTCATGCAGATCAATGCCGCCCTCACCGTGCTCTCGGGCACCAACATCACCTATGTCATGCCTAATGCCGTCAACGAAATATCAGGATATGCCAACGAAGACATGGTGAAGTTTGTGAACTTCGCGGATTCTGCTGCCGTAAACCGCGCCGACAGCGTCACGGAGTCGTCGCTTGCCATGCTCCTGGCGGCTACTCTGACCGTGCAGACCGGCTCGACCATCAACGTCGACCTTTCGTCGAACGGCCGCAACCGCGTGAGCCTCCAGCCCGACGGCACCGTCGATTTCACCATGCAGCCCTTCGGCACGCCACGCCTCACGGGACGCCTCAACATTCCCAAGGGCTTTGTACGCTACACCCCGCCGCTCCTGTCGGAAAAGCTTTTCAACTTCAAGCCCGAGAGCTATGTGGCATTCAACGGCGACCTCATGAATCCCACCCTGAACGTGAAGGCCGTGGATGTCATAAAGGCAAATGTAACGCAGTCGGGTCAGAACTCGCGCCTTGTCAACTTTGACGTGGGCCTCTCCGTCACCGGCACGCTCGAGAACATGAACGTGGCCTTCGACCTCTCCACCGAGGACGACATAACCGTGGCCAACGAGCTGCGGGCCATGAGCGCCGAACAACGCGCCAACCAGGCCATGAACATGCTGCTCTACAACGTCTACAGCGGCCCGGGCACACGAGGCGACGCCAAACTGTCGGGCAATGCCGTGTACTCGTTCCTGTCGTCGCAGCTCAACAACTGGGCCGCCAACACCATAAAAGGCGTCGACCTCACATTCGGCATCGACCAGTATGACCGCACCATCGGAGGCGCCAAATCCCAGACCACCAGCTACAGCTATCAGGTGTCGAAATCCCTGTTCAACGACAGATTCAAAATCGTGGTGGGCGGCAACTATTCCACCGACGCCAACACCGACGAGAATTTCTCGCAGAATCTTATAAAGGACATCTCGTTCGAGTATTTCCTCAACAACGCCCAGACAATGTATGTGCGCCTTTTCCGCCACACAGGCTATGAATCAATCCTCGAAGGCGAGATAACACGCACAGGCGTGGGCTTTGTCTACAAGAAGAAACTGGCCTCGCTGCGCAATATTTTCGGGCGTCGCAAGCGCAAGGCCCCCGCCGCTCCGGCCGATAATGACGCCCGTCAGCCTCAAACCGCCATTAAAGATGAAAAGTAGTATAATCCTCAGATTATTGCCGGCACTGGCGGTGCTCGCCGCCGTAGCCTCGTGCTCAACGACTTCAAGGATACCCGAAGGCGAGCAGCTGTACACGGGCCTCAAAGGCGTGGAATACAAATACGCCACCGACACCACGCGCCACGTGCCCGAAGGCGTGTCGGAGGCCATTTTCAATGCCGTGGACGTCGCCCCGAACAATTATATCAAGATGCTGCGTTGGCGCTATCCATTCCCGCTGGGATTGTGGGTGTATAACAACTGGTCAAATCCGCCCAAGGGTCTGAAACACTGGCTGTATGAAAAGCTGGTTGAGGAGCCCGTGCTGGTGTCGGACGTCAGGCCTTCGGTGCGCACACACATGATCGAGCAGATTCTCGACAACAACGGTTATTTCCGGGGCACGGCCACCTATGACCTTCTTCCCGCTAAAAATCCGCGCAAGGCCCGCATTGCCTATACCGTTACCCCGGGACCGGCTTTCGCGCTCGACACCGTGGAACTCCTGCCCGACACCACCCATCTGTTCCATCTGGTCGATTCGGTGGCCTCGGTCGACCCTTACCTTCAGGCCGGATCTCGATATTGCGTCGACTCGCTGGCTGTGGTGCGCAACCGCATAGCCAACTCGCTCCGCAACCGCGGCTACTACTTCTTCCGTCCCGACTATGTGCAGTATCTCGCCGACTCCATTCAGCGCCCGGGCAGCATTGCCCTTCGCCTCGACATGGCAAACAACATACCGCATTTTGCCGCGCAAAAGTATTCCACGGGCAAGGTGACGATGGTCGTCAACCGATACAAGGGACGCCAACGCCCCGACACGATAGATATCCGGCCGGATGTGCGGCTGATACAGATGAAGCCGTCGCGGTTCCGCAAGGCCCTGGTCAACGAATGTGTCATGTTCCGCCCCGGGCGTACATTCGCCGTGCGGCAGATGGATTATACCCAGACGCTGCTGTCGCGCCTCGGCATATTCCGCTCAATCGACATCCAGGCATGGCCCGACTCTACGGCCACATCGCCCACGCTCGACGTATTGGTCAACTGTACACTCGACGCGCCCTGGGAGGCCTCGGCCGAGGTGAACGTTTCATCCAAATCCAACTCATATCTCGGCCCGGGACTGTCGCTGGGCCTCACGAATCATAATATATTCGGCGGCGGCGAACAGCTCAGCGTAATGCTCACCGGCACTTACGAATGGCAGACCGGCCACCGCGCCAAGGGCGGAATTTTCAATTCCTACGAGGCCGGCATCACGGCTTCGCTGTCATTCCCCAGGCTACTGGCGCCTAAGTTCGTGCCGCGAAGCCGCTGGCAGCTCAACTGGACACGCTTCCAGCTCAATGCCGACCTGCTCAACCGTCCCCACTATTTCCGCATGGCGCAGTTCAATGCGTCAATGAGCTATGACTGGCGCATCCGCCGACATGTCACACAGACTTTCACCCCTCTCAAGCTTACATATACCAAGCTGCTGAACACCACCGCCGAGTTTGACTCGATTATGAGCGTGAACCCGGCCATAGCGCTGAGCTTCCAGAACCAGTTTATCCCGCAGATGATCTACAGCTACACGTATGACCGCCAGTTCGACCGCGACAACGCCCTCAACTGGACGTTCACCATCCAGGAGGCCGGCAACATCTTCTGGGGCATCTACCGTGCATGTGGCGTCAAGGGGCGGAAGGAGCTTTTCGGCACGCCTTTCTCGCAATTTGTCAAGGGTCAGGCACAGCTGGTGTATAACCGTCGCCTGTGGGGCGACCACCACCTGGTGAGCCGTGTGGCCGTCGGCGCCGAACACGCTTACGGCAATTCGGCCGAGGTGCCCTACGCCGAGCAATTCTATTGCGGTGGCGCCAACTCGGTGCGCGCGTTCACAGTCCGCAGTATCGGCCCGGGCTCCTACCGGGCCCCGTCCGACACTCCCGATGACTACTTCGACCAAACCGGTACGTTCAAATTCGAGGCAAATGTCGAATACCGTTTCCCCATCGCCGGGCCGCTGCATGGCGCCGTATTCTTCGATGCGGGCAACGTATGGCTGCTCAAGGACGACCCCTCGCGCCCCGGCGGCACACTTAAAGGCAAGACATTCCTGCGCGACCTTGCCACCGGCACCGGCGTGGGCCTGCGCTTCGACATATCCATGCTCGTGGTTCGCGCCGACCTCGGCATAGGCATACACGCGCCCTACTCCACAGGCCACGGAGGTTACTACAACATGGAATCATTCAAAAAATCCCTCGCCTTTCACCTCGCCATCGGCTACCCGTTCTAACGAATAAATAGAAGATAATATATGACGCTGCGGCCGGATTATTTCTCTACAGTTGCAGTAACGGCAAACGAACCGCCTGTCGGAATTGATTCCCAGCCTTCCCTCGAATGGAAGATTGTATGTCCGGCCATAATATTTGATTTGATAGATATTGATTTATCCCCCATCGGCTCAAGAAACTCAAATTCAATCATTTTATCTCCCTCGACCATCATAGGCTCGGGGAGCTTATATTGAAATCTGCCGTTTTCATCAAGCTCGGTATCTCTGTATGTGAACATTACAGGTGGTCGGTTTTCAAGCACCCATTCACCGTCTATCCTTTCATATACATTGAGACGGAAAGGCATATATGTGACACAGTCGTCACGCTTTATCCATCCCATGCTCACAGACGTAATCCATGCTCGTTTTGGCACGTTCACACGCACGCCTACGCCGCAACCTTCTTGTTTTCCTGCGGCAATCTGAATCTCGAAAGGGCCGCTCATCGCCGTGCGTCCGAATGTTTTGACCTTCGTCTTCGGGGGAATGACTACAACCTCGTGAAGAGAATAGGGCTTCTTAGTCAAAGTTATTGCAAGAGAGTCATCACCTATGCTTTTTACAGGAAGTAGGAACGTTTCATATCCAAGGCTTGAAAATGAAAGAGTATCATTTTTTAATGACGGTTTTAGAGACAACGCGAAGTTCCCGTCAGCATCTGCAAGTGTACCGACCGATTTATTCAATATTTTTAAAGTGGCATAAGGGACAGTCTCGCCATCATCGCCTAAGACACACCCTATGGCTTTGATTGATTGGGCATTCAGAGTGCTAAATCCCCCAAAAGCTACAATTAAAGAAATGACTGGTCGGAAGATATTCATTTTACGTTCTTTTTCAATAAAACGCGAATTTAGTAAAATAATTATTGAAAGACGCCAAAATTTCCCCTGAAACACCACGTAGTGCAGTGGATGGTTAATCAATCTGACTCACTAACCGTGACGTAAATCGCAGAACTGAGACCTTAAAATGATATCAATCAACAGCTAATGAGGATATTAATCAGCAACTGATGGTGACATCAATCACTACGCGCGGACTCCTGCCGCTTGATCCGGCCGATTTTCTTCAAACGTCGGATTTATCTTCCCGCCGGGGGAGTTAAAGATTGCCGTGGTAGTTGAAGATTGCGGGGGGGTAAAGTAAAAATCAAGTTGGCTATTTTCGGATGGATACAAGTGATATTATCGGGCGGCGAATTAGCGTCGGATTTAACGTATCCATCCGAAATAAGCCGACTTTTAAGTAGCGATTTTGATTGTGAACTTTG
>CAYNXG010000058.1:0-10911 GCA_964401095.1 uncultured Bacteroides sp. | reverse complement strand
AATTTAAAGCCAATTATTTACAGATTATTTTTGAATCAAACTCCCAAACTCCCGCCACGCCGATTTGCACACTATTTTTTAATCGCCGTCGTGTAGTTTCCCCTCAAATCCGCCTTACAAAGAAAGGTGGAAAATGAAACTGAGGGTAGAAAAGAGGGTAAAAATGAGGGTAGATATGAGGGTAAAAATTTATCTTCAAAGCAAAGCAATTACGACGTTTTCCTCTGATTTGACCCCGTATCTCGCCGATTATATGTAACTTTGCGTATGATAAATATATTATAATGTCCTTGATAAAGAAATATAACCTTATTTTATTATTGGTTTTACTAACTACATTTAATTCCTTTGGCGAGATTTTCAATACATCAAAATGTTTTGATTTATTGTGTTCGCCTCAATATATAGACCATTTCAAAGATGATGCGCGGTTCGCTGAACTATGCGCCGATTCCATATTTATCTCTAATGTCGCAGAGGTTAATTCTAATTGTAGCGCGTCTAAACTCTGCAACCTGTATTCCGAAATCAACGGAGATAAAAACGATATTTCCAAATGTCTATTCGCGGTTCTGCATTTGGATAGTCTTGCCTGTGATATTGAATGGGCGAAAGGAATCATATCAGTTAAGCCACAACTTGCTTACGTCGTGCAGAAATTAGTAGATAACGGATTTTCCGAGTATTGGGATAATACAATCTATCCCAAACTGAAATCCCATATCGACAGTTACAATTTGAATCAGAACTTGCTCAACGCTATAAACGACAGCCTTACTAATTTCTTCTCACCTCAACTTTTTACCGACACTCCCTCCAAAATATTCATTTTGGATATTGAGAACGCTTTCAATCTTTCCGATGAATCATTTTGTTGTACTCCGCTTATTCTCAATCCCGAAATAGAAAAGCAGTTGAGATTAAATTTCATGAACATCTATATTCACGAAAACCTACACAACCTATATATTTCACCCGAACTAATGGCAAAGTTGGGAGAACTTTACAATGACCCTTTTTACAAAAGCAAAGAAGCCATAGCACAAAAACACGGAGAGGGCAGAAACGAAGCTTTTGTTGTTGCTGCTGAGGTATATATTTCTGAAAAATTAGGACTGCGCGACTTTCAAAATATCTACGATGAATTTTCACAATACGTTGATGGAAGTCTTGTTTTGGCACCTATAATTTATGCCAATCTATCATATAGAAACAGCAACGAATCTTACAATGATTTCCTTATGCGATTATTTGAAAACGGATCGTTGAAAGCCGGAGCGATTGAAACTAATTATAATGCTGCCATGAACCATATCCAATCTCAAATATCGGCAAACTAAATTTCAATCTATAAAAATCGCTTTTTTTATGTACCTTTGCAATACAGACCATATCAATAACATTTTTGCCTAACGACAAATGATCAACATCAAGCATCTCCTCGTGGCCTCGGCTGCCATCGTGGCCGCCGTTCCGGCCGCCGACGCCTGCACAAGCCTCATCGCCGCCCGCGGAGCCACCGACAGCGGCTCGACAATGATTACCTATGCCGCAGACTCCCATACCCTCTACGGCGAATTATACAGCAGCCCAGCCGCCGACCACGCCCCCGGCACCATGCGCCCCGTGGTAGACTGGGATTCGCAGCGCCTGCTGGGCGAGATTCCTCAGGCCGCCCACACCTATGCCACAATCGGCAACATGAACGAGCACGGCCTCACCATCAGCGAATCCACCTGGGGCGGACGCGAAGAGCTCGCCGGCTCGGGCCTCATCGACTACGGCTCGCTCATATATATCACCCTCGAGCGCGCCAAGACAGCCCGCGAGGCCATCGACATCATGACCGGCCTGGTGCGCGACTACGGCTACTCGTCGTCGGGCGAATCATTCTCCATCGCCGACCCCAACGAGGTGTGGATTATGGAGCTGATAGGCAAGGGCAAGTCCGACCCCGGCGCCGTATGGGTGGCCCGCCGCGTGCCCGACGGATATATCAGCGGACACGCCAACCACGCCCGCATCCACCAGTTCCCGCTCAACGACCCCGAGACACTCTACTCGCCCGACGTGATTTCGTTTGCCCGCTCGCAGGGCCTATATGACGGCAAGGACGAGGACTTCGACTTCTCGCGCACCTATGCCATAACCGACCTCGGTGCCCTCCGCGGCTGCGACGCACGCGTATGGAGCTACTTCAACCGCTTCCTGCCCGACGGCGAGGCCGACCGCTGGCTGGGATGGATCACCGCCGGCGAGGGCGAGGTGATGCCCCTGTGGGTAAAGCCCGCCAAGCCCGTAAGCGCCACAGACCTCAAGTGGATGATGCGCGACCACTTTGAAGGCACGCCCCTCGACATGACCGGCGACATAGGCGCAGGCCCCTTCGACGTGCCCTACCGCTGGCGCCCCATGACCTATAAGGTGGACGGCAAGACCTACACCCACGAGCGCGCCATAGCCACGCAGCAGACCGGCTTCTCGTTCGTTGCCGACATGAACGACGCCCGCCACGACGCCATGAAAGGCATCCTGTGGTTTGGCGTGGACGACGCCAACACATGCGTGTACGTGCCCGTGTTCAACTCCACACGCACCGCGCCCCGCGAACTCGCGCCCGGCAACGGCGACCTCCTCACCCTGTCGTGGGACTCAATGTTCTGGGTCAACAACTATGTGGCCAACCAGGCCTATAACCGCTACTCGCAGATGATTCCCGACATACGCCGCGTGCAGAAGGGCCTCGAGGACAGCCTCACAGCCGCCGTCGACTCCATAGGCGCATCGGCCGCCGGAATGAGCTACGCCGACCTCCAGGCCTCGCTGAAAGACCTCACCGACTCGTCGGCCGCCCGCGTCACACGCGACTACAAGAACCTCGGCGACTACCTGCTGGTGAAGTATCTCGACGGCAATATCAAGCGCCAGAACGAAGACGGCACATTCGCCCGCACGCCCGAAGGCACCCCCGTACAGCCCGAATTCGGCGGATATAATCAGCGCTACTTCGAGTCAATCGTAAAGGAACAGGGCGACCGTCTCCGCGTGGAATAACAACCCCTACCTCCACATGAAACCCCGCAATGTGGCAATACTGATAATCTGCCTCACCGCCGCGGCCATCGCCGCGGTGGTGGGGCGGCGTGTATTCGCCCCGGCCGAGGCACATGTGGAGGTAGACCGCCGGCTATATCCCGTACGGGGCATCGACATCTCGGCCCACAACGGCACGGTCGACTTTGCCCGCGTGGCCCGCGACGGCATCGACTTCGTCTACATCAAGGCCACCGAAGGCGCCACCTGGCGCGACGCCCTTTTCGAGCAAAACTATGCGGCGGCCACCGAGGCCGGCATCAGCGTGGGAGCATACCACTTCTTCCGCTTCGACGTGCCCGGCTGGCGACAGAGCGTCAACGTGCTCAACACCATAGGCCTGCGGCGCCTCGACCTGCCCATAGCCATCGACGTGGAGGAATGGGGCAACCCCGCCGAATACACCACCGACGAGATCGTGGCCAACCTGCGCTCGCTGGTGGAGCTGCTGCGGCGCAACGGCCGCGAGCCCGTGATATACACCAACAAGAACGGCTACTACCGCTTTGTGCGCGGACGGTTTGACGACGTGGGCCTGTGGATATGCTCGTTCACCACACCCGCCATAGCCGAGCACACCCGCTGGACCATCTGGCAGCACTCCCACCGCGGCCGCGTGTCGGGAATCAGCGGAGCCGTGGACCTGTGCACGTTCAACACCCCCGTGCACGGCGCCTTCGACAGATACATATCGGCCAGCCCCGCCATCTCCGCCCCCGCCTCGCGTTAAGAGCTTACTTAATAAAAAATTTACGGCTCCGGCGCGGCGTTTGCAAAATTTTACGTAACTTTGCAGCGCGTAAGCAAATATTGTTTAACTAAACAACATTCACCAATGGGCGGCTTTTTTGGCGCAATTTCTAAACATCAGTGTATTAACGACGTATTCTACGGCACTGACTACAATTCACATCTGGGCACCAAACGTGCGGGTATGGTGACCTTCGACCCCGAAAAGGGTTTTAACCGCACAATCCATAGTATAGAGAGCAACTACTTCCGCTCTAAATTCGAGCAAGACCTCGATCACTTTGTGGGCTGCCAGGGATTAGGAGTCATCAGCGACACCGACCCGCAGCCCATAATTGTTAACTCACACCTGGGGCGGTATGCCGTGGTGACAGTCGCGAAAATCAACAACATACGCGAGATCGCGGACGAACTCCTCGACAAACACATGCACTTCAGCGAGCTGTCGGCCAACAACATCAACCAGACGGAGCTAATAGCCCTGCTCATCAACATGGGCGAGACCTTTGTCGACGGCATCGAGCTGGTGTACAAGAAGATTAAAGGCTCATGCTCCATGCTCATCCTCACCGAGGACGGCATCATCGCGGCCCGCGACTACCTGGGACGCACACCCATCGTCATCGGCAGCAAGGAGGACGCATATGCCGTGTCGAGCGAGACCTGCTCGTTCCCCAATCTCGGCTACAAGCGCGTGCGCGACCTCGGCCCCGGCGAAGTAGTGCGTCTGCGTGCCGACGGCATCGAGGTGCTCAGACAGCCCGCACGCCGCGAGCAGATATGCTCGTTCCTGTGGGTCTACTACGGCTTCCCCGCCAGCGACTACGACGGCATCAACGCCGAGTATGTGCGTGAAAGCGCCGGCGTGCGCATGGGACACAAAGACTCCACCGAGGCCGACTGTGTATGCGGTATCCCCGACTCGGGCGTGGGCTTCGCGCTCGGATACGCCGAGGGCAACGGCATCCCCTACCGCCGCGCGGTGCTCAAGTACACCCCCACCTGGCCCCGCAGCTTCACACCCAGCAATCAGAGCCGACGCAACCTCGTGGCCAAGATGAAGCTGATTCCCAACCAGGCCATTCTCAACGGCAAGCGCGTGGTGTTCTGCGACGACTCCATCGTGCGCGGCACACAGCTGCGCGACAACGTGTCGACCTTCTTCGACGGCGGCGCCCGCGAGGTACACGCCCGCATATCCTGCCCGCCGCTGGTCTACGGCTGTCCCTACGTAGGCTACACCTCGTCAAAAAGCGACCTCGAGCTCATCTCGCGCCGCATCATCCGCGACTTTGAGGGCGACGACAGCGCCAACATAGAGCGCTACGCCACCACCGGCACCCCCGAGTACGAACGTCTCGTACAGGAAATCGCACGCCGCCTGGGACTCACATCGCTTAAATTCAGCACCATCGAAGACCTTATCGAGAGCATCGGCCTGCCCAAGTGCCGTGTCTGCACCCACTGCTTCGACGGCTCCGGCTACGACCCCTCGCAGGCCTACGCCGAAGACCACGACGAAAAATAACACGACACAACAGACTCATCAGGCTCCCCGACACTCCGGTGCCGGGGAGTTTTTCATCATGGCAAAAATGCCGTAAAAGTCATGGTGAAATAATCCGCACCGTTTAACGGAGACCCTACCCCAAAGCACTTGCAGCCCGTGCCCCCACGGCCGCAAGTGCTTTGTATTAATACAAACCCAGACTACTCCGATCCTGCGAACATTGGAATAGTCCGGAATGTAGCAGCTTCTTATTTCATGAATCGATGAAGGATCTGGCCGGAATAACGGATATGCCGGCCAAAGGGATATATGTTATTATGTAACTATATGTTTTTTTTGTAAATTTGTCCCACCAAATTTATCACTTAAATCTATTCTCATGTTAGTTAGATGTTCTAAACTGCTTATGGCTCTTGGCCTGGCGGGGATGTTGACCATGCCTGCCGGCGCGAAAGAACAATCGTCAAATTATCTGCCGCCGACTATTCAGGACGGCGTCATACTCCACTGTTTCGCCTGGCCTCTCAAAGATATCATCGAGGAGCTGCCGGCCATAGCGGAGGCAGGCTTCTGCGCAGTCCAGCTTTCGCCCATGCAGGCGCCGAACGTTGCCGGACAGCCATGGTATTACACCTACGGACCCTGCGACTACCGTTTCTATGAAAGTGTGATAGGAACACGTGCGAATCTCATTGAGCTATGTGCGAAAGCTGAGGAGCTGGGGATAAAGATTGTGATGGATGTTGCAGCCAATCATCTGATTCACGACAAAGAAGATGAAATACGGGCTCCTTTGCAGTATACCAATCCCTGGTGGTTTGAAGATGACCGCTGTGTGCGGCTCCAGGACCAAGGCAATATCACGTGGGACAGCCGTTGGAGCTTTACCCACCAAAATATTTTCGGCAATGAGATCAAAACCGACCGCGCCGACGTGCAGCAGCGCATGCGCGAATATCTCGACGACCTATGGGCCATGGGTGTGCGGGGCATCCGCTGGGATTCATGCAAACATATCGGCGTGCCTTCCGAGGGCGATGACTTCTGGAAGGGGGTGTTGGAGGGGCGCGATGAACTCTGGACCTATGGCGAGATTCTCGGCGGCATAGATTATGCGCCCGACCTTCTTCCGGAATATGCGGAATACATGAGTATGACCGACGCCTACACGGACCACCACGGGCAGCACAACGCTCTCCACTGGCAGAATATTCCCCGCACACGCTGCGTGTTCTGGGCGGAGAGCCACGACATGTTCTCCAACGACGAGACTGGCACGCGGGCGCTCTCACAGGAGGAGATAGACCGCACATGGGCTCTCGCAGCCGCCCGCCAAGGCGCCACGGCCCTATATTTCTCACGTCCCAGCGGCAGATCCAAGAACGAGATCAAGCTTGCCGTAAAAGGCTCTACCAACTTCAAGAATCCCGAGGTGGCCGAGGTCAACAGGTTCCACAACCTCATGGGCAACCTTCCCGAAGACTATGCCGCTGCCGAAGGCTATATTGCGATTTATCGCCAGAAGGGCGTGGTGATAGTGGCGAACCGCGAGGGGAAGATCTCCGTGCCTGTCCGCAATCTAATATCCGGACAGAACTACGTCGACCATATCAGCGGCAACACGTTTACGGTCACTGGCGACAAGCTCGCGGGAACAATCGGCCCCAAGCGCATCGCCGTGGTGTATGACCCCGATATAGAGCGTCCACGACCCTATATGGAAGTCGCCCCCGGGATATCGACATTCTCCGACGAGAGCGTCACATTGCTTCTCACCACCCATTCCACTGACAAGGGCTCATATTCGGTAAACGGCAGCCCCCGCACCAGCTTCACACGCTCGACACATGTCACTGTGGGCGAAGGAGTGCCTTACGGCTCTGAAATAACCGTCGACTGGACCGCCGGCGAAGGGGAACAGGCAGTGAGCGGAAGCTATATACTGACCAAGAGCGAGAAAATAGACACCTACGTCTACCTGCGTTCCGACGTGGATTTCAGCTCGCTCAATGTCAACTGCTTCATCTACGGCGCAAATGGATCAAACAACGCCGCGTGGCCCGGACTTCCGATGGAATTCGATGCCTCGCTCACGATCAACGGCAAGAGCGGGTGGTGGACCTACAGTGTGCCCCAGCAGTTCATATACGACGGATATGCGATGGTGAACACATCAGGCAGCTACAGGTTCCCTGCCGACGGTGTGCCCGGCATACCCCTGGAAGGCAAGTCGCTGGCCTTTGAATACACTGACGGCAAGTGGACATACAGTGTGCCGGAAACAGCTGCAGGAGTGACTCCGCTGCCCGAGGGCGCCGACCAGACCCCTGCGCGCTATTACACAATCACCGGCCGACAGCTGACGGATGTCCCCACAGATCCGGGGCTCTACATAGCCGTAAGCGCCACAGGCTCAACACGCAAAATAATTATCCGATAGAAATCCACTCTCTACGAAAGTACGTATTATTCCAATCTTGCAAAAATTGGAATAGTACGTACTAAATCCACTTTCTTTATGAACCGGTGGATATCAGTATGACAAGAATCTGATTTTACGTCTGTGTGAAAGGCACTAAAAGGGTTTTCATGTACCTTAAGCCTCTATTGATACGGGAGTTACGTCCCTTTTCAGCCTACCTTTTTACAATTAAGCCAGAATCCCGCACCGAAGCCTGATAAAAACAAAAATTGCAATTACCTCATTTGCGGGCAATTGCAATTTTTTCGCTGTAGTCTTACCAGGATTCGAACCTGGACAGACAGAACCAAAACCTGTAGTGCTACCATTACACCATAAGACTGTACGGCGTGCTAAAAAGCGGTGCAAAGTTAACCCGATTTTTTCATTTTTGCAAATTTTACTTGAAAATTTTTGTTCGTTTGACATATCTGTTGTAATTTTGACGTCCCCAAAATAAGCAGGCCGCCGCGCGCATGGGCCGCAGCGCTTAATCCGCTGCAATTCAGCCCGTCGCATCTATCGCGCCAAAGCCGCCCCTTATCGACGGGGACACTCCGTTATAATCCAATCGCCAAATTTAAAACATGAAACTTACCGACATTCTGATACCCTGCATCTTCGCGTCCGTAGCCGGCACGGCATCGGCCGCCGAGCCCGCGGGCTACTACTCATCCTGCGAGGGCAAGTACGGCGCCAACCTGCTGCGCCAGCTCGAATCTGTCGTAGGCTCGCACAAAACCGTATCCTACGACGGCCTGTGGAACATCTATCCCGAAACCGACTCGCGTCCCGACGGCACCGTGTGGGACATGTATTCGACCCAGGTCTACCGCCATGGCTCCAAGAAATGCGGATCATACAAGAATGTCGGCGACTGCTACAACCGCGAGCACTCGTTCCCCAAGAGCTGGTTTGACGAGCGCTCGCCCATGAAGAGCGACGCCTTCCACGTCTATCCCACCGACGGCAAGGTCAACGGCCAGCGCTCCAATCATCCCTACGGCGAGTGTGCCAACGGCACCACCCTTCCCGCTCCCGGCAACATCAAGGCCCTGGGCAAGCTGGGCGCCTCCACGTTTCCGGGCTACAGCGGCACGGTGTTCGAGCCCGACGACGAATATAAAGGCGACTTCGCCCGCACATACTTCTACATGGCCGCCGCCTACAACTCCAAGATAGGCTCGTGGAGCTCACCCATGCTGGCCAACAACGCCTATCCCGCCTACAAGTCGTGGGCCGTGGAGCTCCTGCTGAAATGGCACCGCCAGGATCCTGTCAGCAGCAAGGAGCGCGAGCGCAACGACGCCGTGTACCGCCATCAGAACAACCGCAACCCGTTCATCGACCATCCCGAGATGGCCGAACACATCTGGGGCAAGAACAAGGAAGAGGGCTGGAGCGCCAACCCCGTCTCCGACCCCACCCTGGAGCTTCCCGCCGAAGGCCATGAAGTGAACATCGGCACTACCGTGGCCGGCGTGTCCCGCTCGGCCTCGTTCACCGTCAAGGGCGTGGCTCTCGCCGCCGACGTGAACATCACCTCGGACAACAGCGACTTCGCCGTAAGCCCCGCCGTCATAGGCCGCGCCACCGCACAGTCGGCCGACGGCGTGCCCGTCACCGTCACCTTCACCTCGGCCACGGCCGGCACCCGCACCGCCACAATCACCGTGAGCAGCAGCAGCCTCAAACGCACCGTAAAAGCCTCGGCCACCGTAGTGGACAATCTGCCCGCAGGCCCCGTGACCGGTATCGGCGACCACTCGTTCGGCGCCACATGGTCGTATGTCGGCGATGCCGATTCTAACGGCGAATACACCCTCGACGTACGTCAGAACGGCGTGTCGCTCGACGAATTCCCCTGCGCCGTACGCGCCACCGACGAATACTTCCTCGTCGAAAACCTCGACCCCTCCACCACATACACCTACACCGTGAAGTCGCGCAATCTCGTTTCCGACGAGATAACCGTCACCACCCTGGCGCCCCAGCCCTCGGTTGAATTCTGGTTTGACGGCGAGCTGCGCTTCACCGCCGCCCCGGGCGAAAGGTCGGAAGTGGCCGAGCTGCTCGTCTACGTCGACAACATCGACACCCCCGTGACCATATCGGTCGACGAGCCCTTCCAGCTCTCCACCGACAAGGCTACATGGACCCGCTCGCTCCTCCTCCAGCCCGAAGAAGACCGCATCTACCTGTGCATGAACTCTCAGCTGCCCGGCACATTCCACAGCTCCATCACCGCCACGGCCGGCGACTACATCAACGACGATGTCGAAATCACCGGCATCTCCGTAGCCTCCACCTCGTTCATCGAGGACTTCGAGGAAGACGCCTCGAAGATGGGCTCGTACACCCCCGGCGAATATCAGGGCAGCGCCGCCAAGTGGAAGATGACCAACGCCGGCATCTTCGCCGACCAGGACCGTTCGCGCTCCTACGAGAACTCGCAGTCGGTGCGCCTGGGCAAGAACGCCACCTCCACCGTCGAAATGACCGACGACTGCCTTAACGGCTTTGGCACCGTAAGCCTCGTGGCCGCCGTCTACGGCTCCGACGCCGACGTGGAATTCACCCTCGAATACTCCACCGACAGCGGCGCCAACTGGACATCGGCCGGCACCGGCAAGGTGACCGCCACCACCTTCTCGCCCTACACGTTCACCGTCAACGCCGCCGGCCCCGTGCGCATGCGTGTGCGCCAGACATCGGGCGCCCGCTGGATGCTCGACCAGATCGAGGCCACCTCGTACTCGTCGCTCGTGCCCGACTTTGACGCCGACTACCACCGCTGGGACGCATTCTGCCGTGACGGCCGCCTCGTCATCGAGGCATCCGAGACCGTCGACGTGCGCGTCTACGCTCTCGACGGCACCGTGGCCTATGCGGCTGCCGTAGCCGCCGGCTCCACCACCGTCGACCTCCCCGCAGGCCTCTACATCGTGGCCGTCGACGACTTCGGCCGACGCGTGCTCGTCAAATGACTAAATGCCCCGTTAAATGACTTTAAGACCCCGTTCCCCAATATTAGTTAACGCCGGGGCGGTCAAGCGTTATGCAGATGTGTTCGCGCAGTGAGGGAGCAATGCGGTTG